>CAZETM010000675.1:0-5587 GCA_964514885.1 uncultured Polyangium sp.
CGCTGCGCATAACCAGGGCACGAAAGAACGGCGTACGCGTAGCAAAAGCGAATGCGTAACCCACAGGAACAGCACCTGGCAAGCTTTCCACATGTGATCAGCACATCATGGTTGCATCCGCCAGACGACCAGCCACGAACATCACCCGGGTCACCTTTTCGCCTCGTTGACTGGCCGCATCAATGATCTTGCTGCACGGGATCCGTGCATGACAAACATATGCCATCGAGAAACCAGTGCTGATGGTTCGCACGAAGAACTTGCATCCGATGCTAGCGGTCACGTATCATCGGATCTCGCGGGTACCTCCTGCGTCGCTCCCACAGGGCACGCTCGAACGAACCACCTGCTTCCTGCTGGAGAGAACACCGCCGTGCTGTCGATCGACAAGACATCGTCCGAAACACTTGGCGACTGGTTCAAGCTGAAGGACCGCAAACGGCTGACGTTCGAACTCGATCCAGAACGTGGCGACGCTCGCTTTTGGTGTGGTGATTCTACGGTTCAGGAGCAGGTGAAAAGCGCGGTCTTCGACGGACTCGACCAGGGTGTCCCACGGTTGATCGTGTATGGGGAGTACGGTACCGGAAAAACGCATGCCCTTCGGCATTGCGAATGGATGCTCGACAATGACCAAACGCACGGTGCCGTTCAGGTCAAACGGATTGAGTGGGCTGGGTTTGGCAGTCGCACGCGGTTTGTGGATCTTTATCGCGATACGATGGGTCGTCTTGGACTCCCTTTCATTTCTTCGTTGGTGCATGCTCATTTTTTCAAAAATAAGGCGCTCAGCCTGCCCTCCCATCTTGCCGAACCATTGGGTCAGGATACCGACTTGGAGATCGTCTTGAGGCAGCTTGCGCGCCTCGATTCCCTATCCAATGTCACTCGCTTGCCGGATGCCAAGACAAACATGGCTTGGCGGTGGTTGACGGGTCATGTGCTCAGGCAATCCGATCGCAAGGCGTTGAATGTTTCCGCGTCACTCCTCGAGAATGCGACTCCGGCTCGCCTGGTTCCCCTCTTACAACTTTGGGGCTACTTGTCGGAGCTTCATCACAACAAGAAGTTGCTGCTGCTGTACGACGAAGCCGAGCAGGTGAGTGAACTGAAGCGCAATCGCGATGCACTCAATAGTTTTACGTCAGCAACCCGAGCGCTCTTCGATCGATCGCAGAAAGACATAGGTGTGATCCTCGCATTTTATGCGACGGATTTGAACGAGAGCGACTTGATTCGTCCGGACACATTATCCCGGCTTAATCCCGCGGAGCAGGTGATTCAACTCGGCGCACTGGCTACGCCTGACAAGCGTCGGGAGTTTTTGCGTCGAGTGTTGGTCGAGTTGGTCGAGCCCGGACACGGAGAATACCATCCATTCGAGCCTGCAGCCTTTGCACATTTCGCCGAGCATTGCGAAAAGCTTCTGATTGGATTGGCGGACGAACGTCGAAAGCTACTTACACGACAAGGAGATCCAACGCCGCGGACGGTGCTCGTGGCATTGGAATCGATTACGCGCGTCGCGTATAATCTGCGTGCGCCTACGATCTCGATTGACTTCATGACGAGGCACTTCCCTCGTCTTCGGAACGTCTGATGCGACTGACCTCGGGATTGCTCACGAACACGTATCGTACGAACAAGCGTTTTGGCTGGCTCGTGCCATTGCTTGCTTGTGCGAAGGAACAGGGGGCGTCCATCAGCAGCGCGAAGGCGTTCTACGAACACTGCGACCAGATGATTTCGCCGCACGCGGACGTTTGCCTTAATGCCCATGGTTTACCCACGATCGAGGGGCCGTGGAGTTCGAGTAGCGCACAGCCTCTCTTTCAATGGGCGAAAGGTCTTGGACTTGTTGAAACTGACGGGTGGAACATCACCGACCTGGGCGCCGTTTGGCTTGAGGCGTGGGGAGGGGTGACCGAGATCTGGAAGGTCAATCCTTTGCTCACGACGGACATACGCCGTAAATGGGTCGCTTGGTCGACGCTTCTTGCGGCGGACGGACTGTTGCTGCTCAGTTGTTGGTCGTCGATGACGGCGCAGGCAATGAGCATGGAGGCCATCGGAAAACGAATCATTACTAAGTTGGGTGACATTACACTACCGGCACATCTGCGAAAGACTGCTGCGTGGATACGTAAACGGTTGTCGGATGCGACGAAGTCTACGCAGTACCGTGATCTTTTGAGCTGTCGCATTGTCCCGCTGGTTGATCTCGGGATTGCGGTCGCTGGCAAAAATGGCAGTTATGGCTTGTCCACGCTAGGGACTGACTTGCAGCCGGAGATAGCGCAATGGCTTGATGATTCCGAATTGATGAGCACGATTCATCTGCACAAAGCATGGTACATTGCATCGAGAGCTGATACGGCCAATGAGAATGATCTATTGAAAACCTTGCCCCGGTTCTTGCGGCAGGCAGGAGCAACGCTTTGGCCATACAAACGACAATGGCCCCTCCAAGAAGCTCTTCTTTTCGCTGAATGTCTGTCGATCCAAGAAAGTGCCGGGGGATTTGAGCTCGCGCAGGGCATATCGGTTCTGGAGCGATTGCGTGAACTTCGACCGGGGACGGTCGAATGGGTACCTGGTCGCCAGAAGGATGAGCGTTATTTTCGCCTGGTTGACGTCCCAGATGTGCCCGCGCTTTTCGCTGGGCAGCAATTGCATGTTCCAGATATCGCGCCAGACTCGTCGAATACCGCGTCCATGCTCCCCAGCGAGTCGCCAGGTCCGGAGGTTATCGTGGCAATGACTCTGCCAGCCACAGCCGGGAATGGCGATGTGGAAGAACCAGCTCCGCACCAAAATGCGCGCATTGCCAACGACCATGCTTCAGCGGGCACGAAGGCGAGCCAGGAACTGCCCGTATGGTTTCGTGATTTGATCGAAAACCAGCTTCTATTCGAGGAAGATCGACCAGCAGGATTGCCACTTTTAGGGGCGACTTCGGCATTGCAGCAGCTACTACAACGTACGGAAGGTCTGGTTCAATCGACATCTAGGAAGCAGGATGGGCGGTTTTGGCTTCGACTGACGAGGGGGAATGCGCTCGGCGAGGCGTCGAAAAAACGCATTGCGGGAAAAGACGTGAAGTTGGCCGGCCTTTATGGGTTGGTTCTGAATTCATTGGAAACAACGTTTTACAACGACGTTCCCACCATCTCGAAGTTGCCAGAACGGCTCCTCCGGCACCGCGAAGACAGGCAAGACATGGCACATCGTATGTGGTGCGCGCATGGGAGGATCATCGAAACAAGAAACCACGCGATTTTGCATCAACGTGTTCTTTGTGAATGGCTGAAGAACGCGATTGACGAGAAGCAAAAGCTCGAAGCGGAAAGGGAGAAGAACCGAATTGAAGAGGAACGAATCAAGACGGAAAAGCAGAAAAGCAAGACCGAGGATAAGAATACAAAGGAGGCTACAGATAAGAGGATCAAGGAAGACGAGGACAAGCTCAAAGTTAGTGTGAAAAAATTTAATGAGAATGAGGACAAATTCAAGAAAAGGATTGACCAGACCAAACTCTTCTTGCGAGATGCACTCGTCGAAGGGCGGCTTCATTCAATCGATTTGGCACCCGTATTCGATAGGAGCACAGGCATAGCAGCGTTGGGCCGCGTGTTCGAAAAACTCTTCCCGGTATCGCAATCGACGCTGCCGTGCTTTGACGTGACCCTGACCGCAGGATTGCCAGTATTGTTGGTGCCCGCTTTGGCGCAAGCGTATCCAGGCGGGCGATTAGGACTTGTGCGTAAATATGGTTTCGTAGAGGAAACGCTGGAGCTCGCGATTCCGACGACCGATTCATTGGATGGCAATGATTCAGGGGAACTGACCGCAACTGCGGCTGTTTACGGCTCGGACGAACGCGACGCAAGAGCACGGGCCAAAGCGTGGTTATATGAGCACCTTGAACCATATAGTTTAGCCTGGGTTTTCGATTCGCTAGACCAACAACCCATCTGGGTTGAAGCAAAAGCGGCATCTATCGCCATCGCGCCCATCGTTGATGATGACGCGCCCAATGTTGCAAGGAATGGGATTGATCCCACGCGTCTGCATGCGTGGCGCCCGCCCGTGGATTCCGCAATCCTGATGATAGCGCGACTGCACTCGGCTGGTCCGGAATTGAATCGTACCATCGCCTGGTGGCATCGCGCCCAGGTCGCGCCAGACGCACTCACGCGGTTTAATTGTTTGTGGTCGGGCATCGAGCATTTGGTTGGGCCTACCCAGGGATTGGCATTCACTGCTCGGTTGGCACGAACCATTGTGTTTCCCGCCCTGCGTCGCCGTGTGGAAGCACTTGCCCACGAAACGGTGCAGCGCCTTCTTCGCGCCATTGCAGACGTTGAAAATGCCGATGAAGCGAAGGAACTCTATGATCTGATGTGCATGTTCTGCATGAATGCAAAGCAAACCGAGAAATTTTGCGAAGATTTTCCTATTGAGTCTTTGCGTGGGAGTTCCTTGCTGCCATCGCGGCACCCCAAACTCCAGACCGCATCGATTGGAGAAATCCTGCGGCTGCTCGATGGCAACAAGGCGCAAATGAAAAGGTTCCTCGAGCAGACCAACGTGTACGCGCCTTCGCTTTCACCGATTTGGGAAAAATGGGATAACGCACGCAACAAGCGGCAGCGGTTGCTCGCGCTCGTCGTCGAAGAACACGATCACATCGTCGTCCAATTCGGAATTTGTTATGACATGCGAAATCGTATTCAACACGAGGGTGATCATTTCCCTGGGGATGGCTCGTCGCTCTTGAACGAAGCCGCCCATTACCTTCGTGGATGGTTGCGGCTTCTCATGGAATCGCTCTTGCAATCACATGCCCATTTGGATGAGAGCATCGAACGTCGAATCAAGCATCTGCAGTTGTCGTTCGAAGACCTGATGGCATCATTCGGCGAAGGCAAACTCGATGGTGCGCCGACCGAAGAAGAATTGGCGTTGCTTGTGGGGCCGGCCGGCATTATGCGATGATTTCCGGTTAACGCTAACGAGAGCTGCCACAGCGGCGCCCTCTGGCGATTCGGCGGCCCTCGTGCAGATAGCCCCGCTCGCGAAAGGCCCACCCGAATCGCATCCACCGTCAGCGCTACGTCACGCCATTTCATCGGCCCTGAGCATTGTCGACACACATTCACTTCAATCGCAAATACATGTCGAAGCAGCCACGCCCAAGGCTTGCGACGCACACGACTGACGTCCGGCTCGTCGAACCGTTCTCCGAAGAGCGGCAATTGCACCGGGCGTGGTTATTGGTCACTCCGAGGGTAATGCGCGTGCTGTGTAATGTAGGCGTGACCGAATTCGAGTGGAAACCGATTCACGTCATCGATGATTGACCCGGATTCTGATGCATTGTTTCGCAGGTTGTCGCGCAGTGGGCTATTCCAGCGCTCCCAGCTCCGCCGCCTTGCTCCGCGGAGCTTCTGCCTTGGACCCCGCGAGCTCTGCATGGGCGCGGCAACGGTCTGCATTGACAGGCCCCTTACGCCACATGGGCGCCTCGGAGCCTTGCCTTGGCGCCCCGAAACCTTGCCTTGGGACCTCTGACGTTTGCATGGTC
>CAZETM010000676.1:0-5583 GCA_964514885.1 uncultured Polyangium sp.
GCTACTCCCTGACCTGCAACGTCAGCGGCACCTGCCCCGAGTGCGGGACGAAAACGAACCCGGGCGCCTCAGCGTGCGCGGCGTGTGGTCAGGTGTTGCCCGTCCGTGATGCGGACGTAGGTGCAAAGTCTGGCTTCAACGTTGCGAGTACGATTGTTGGCGTTGCCGCTCCAGGTGCGTCTGCTGCGCGTCCACCCGCTCCGCTTGCAGACGAGCCTGTGCATGCGCCTGGAGCGCGAATTCCTTCGCAAGTTCAGCGCACGGTCCTTGGTGGCATCGCGCCTGCCATCACGCCTCTTCGTGCCAGCGAGCCCAAAGCTCCACGCGAGATGCCCCACGAGCTTGGTGCGACGATCGTACCCGCTCCGGTTCGTGGCCGGCCCAAAGGAATCGGAGCCGATCGTCTCGAGCCGGATGCGCGTTTGGTCAACCGAGACAAACTCGCCAAACGTCGCGTCGTTCTTCCTCCCGTGCGATCGAAAGACGACCAAGTTCGTCACCATGCCAAGAAACGTCCTCGTCGCGTTTGGCCCGTGATCGTTGCGGCGATGTTGCTCCTCGTCTTCGCCGCTGGCTTTGCGATCTTTGGGCGCTCGAGTGCGCCGATTTCTGCACGTGTGCGCGCAACGACGGATGGTCACGAAGCCGTCGAGATCGATTGTGCCAGTTGTCCTGATGGCACCAAGGTTGCCATCGGTGACGCGACCGGAACGATCACCGGACGCGTCGTGCAAATCCCTCTCGTTGCACCGCTCGCGCTTGGCGATAACCGCATCAAAGTCAGCTTGGATCGACCCGGCCGAGGCCAGGACGAAACCGTCGGCGTATCCGTTCACGTCGGCTATCGCCTCCGTCCTGATCTGTCGAAGCTCTCCGCGGACAAACCCACCGTACATGTCTCGATCGAAGCCGTCAGCGGCACGGAAATCACCATCGAAGGTCGCATCGTCAAACTCACCGATGGACCCACTGCACACGCGATCGACGTCACTGCCGATTGCTCTGGCTCCTCCGATGAGCCAGCCACGTTGCGCAAGCGCATCCCGTACGTCGTGAAGTTTCCAGACGGCAAGCGTGAAGAAGGCGTCGTCGATGTCGCAGTCGGAATCGTTCCACTTCGTATCGATGCTCCGGGCCCGCGTGTCGTGACCGAAAGCGACACGTTCGTACTTTCGGGACACACCATGAAAGGTGCGGAAGTCCTCGTCGCGGGTCGACCGATTCAGCTCGGCGCGGATGGAGCGTTTGCCCAGCGCATGAGCGTTTCGTCGATTGGAGCGACCAACATCGAAGTTCGCGCCAAGGTGCCCGGCATGGCTCCGAGGATCGTGCCCATCGCCGTGCAACGTGTCGAGCGCCTCGAGCAAGCAGCCAAGGAGTTCCAGAAAGAAAAACCCGTCGGGTATACGACGTTGTCGCTCGCGTCGACGGACGATGTGGGTCGTCCCGTGATCGTTGCAGGTCAAATCATCGACGTGCGCACGCAGAATCACCAGACCATTTATTTGCTCGACGTGTCGGCCAAAGACGGCTGTTCGAAGACGAGCGATGCATGTCGCGTGCGTCTCGTGCATGGTGCCGCGGTTTCGGCGAAGGTCGGTGATCCGCTCACTGCGTACGGGGTGATTGCCAAGCCGGTGATCGCTCCAGGCAGTCCAGTGATGCCAGCGATCAACGTTGCGTTCACGCTCCCTGGAGCGAATCGAGCATCGCCATGATACGACGAAGCTCGCCCATGCAAGCGTCACGACGCGTTCTTTTTGCGCTCGTAGTTCTCGTAGTTCTCGTAGTTTTCGCATTTCTAGCGGCTGTCGTCGTTCCTACGGCGCTTCGTGATGCACGAGCTGACGGCATCGATGCATCCATGCCGCGCACGATCGTCGTTGGAAAGCCGCGTGGTCATGCGCCCAGTGAACGAGTCGATGCGCGTCGTTCAGGTCGTACGAGTTCAAAGCTTCCGCTGCCCGCGGTCGAACGCTGGAGACGTCATCTTGGTGGCAACATCGACTTGCCTCCCGTCGTCGACGAAGCGGGCCGGACATGGACGGCGCTCACCATTCCCGAGGTCGTCGTTATCGGCACCGATGGCAAAGAAGCCTTTCGTGTGCGTATCGGAACCGCTGCGGCCGTCGCTCCTCCCGTGTTCACCAGCGATGGCACCTTCGTGGTTGTCACGACAAACGGTGCGGCGATCGGCTTGACTCGTGATGGTCGCGTCAAGTTCGCGACTCCCCTTGGTTTACGCGGTCGAGACCTCGATGTCGCTCCGCTTGCTCGTTCCGACGGCAGCGTCGTTTTTGGCGGCAGAGCTTTCGTCGAAGTCGACGCGACGGGTGCTGTGCGTACTCGCGCGAGCCTTCCCGAGCGAGCGGTTGGAGCGCTTCTCGAAGGCCCTGACGGCATCTTGGCCACCACGGAAACCGGCGCCGTGTATTCGTTTCATCCGCCCAGTGCACCACGTCGCGTAGGCACGTTTGGTGGTCCCATTCGTCGTGGCGCTGTGCTCGAGGGAAGTCGAACACTGCTCGCGATCGTTGGTGGTAAAAGTTTGGTTGGTCTCGACGTACCCACTGGTTTGACGCACACGCGTATTGGTGATGTTGGTCTTGGCTCATTCGACGAGCCTGTCGCGCTTCATCCTCGAGGCTTCGCGCTCGTGACGCTTGCATCGGGTTTGCTCTTCGGTGTCGACGCAGCGGGCAATGAGAAGATGCGTGCGTTGCTCGACAAGACTTCTGGCGAGCCCATACCGGTCGCGTTTTTTGGCACGGGCGATGCTCGACCGAGTCCTCCGCTCGTCGTGGATGATGCGGGCCGAGTGGCTTTTGTGCGTCACACGGGACGCGTCGGTATTGTGAGAACCGATGGCACGGTTGCAGTTGTGAGCGAGCGGATTTGCAGCAATCCCATTGCGCTTCAGCCTGCCGGTGACGAAAAACTCGTGATTGCTTGTCGAGACGGCACCATTTGGATGCTTGGGCCGGGGTAGACTTGCATTGCGCGATTACGCGCCCAGGACTTCATCGACGAGTTTGACCCAGGCGCGTTTGCCGTCGAATACCATGGCGTATTCGAATACGGGCGACGCACCGGCGGCGATCAATTCGGTGGCGTATTTACGGTCGCGAATTTGTTTGGCCGCATCTTTTAGCAATTCGTCGACGGTTTCATCTTCATCGAGAGCTTTGAATTCCATGACGACGCCAGGTTGTCCTGGAGTTTTCGGTCGCATCAACATATCGGCGCGACCGTAGCCAGCTTCTCGATTCGATCGCACTTCGTAGCGTTTTTCGAGATGCACGAGCAATCCCAGTATGAAGCCGTGATATAATTTTTCCGGCTCTGCGCCCCCTGGATCCTGGAACGACATTGCCGTGAGCAGTAGCCGCCCTAGGTTCTTCTGCACCAGCGCTGCATCTCCCGAAAGAAGCGCCTTGACGATTGTATCTGTGCGATCCCACGTCGGATCGATCCGTTGCAGCCAATTCCGAAACATGTCTTCGTAGACGAGGCGTATTTCTTGATTGGGAATGGCGAGCTTGGCGTAATACCGTCCCACTTCCAGCCTCAAGTCGACCATCTTGAGATACCCGGCGAACAGCAGAAAATTCCACAATGCATCCGGACGCCAATCGATGTCTCGCAACACGATGCTGTCGTCGATCATTTGTTCAATGTATTCGCCATTGAGCAGTGCTGCCGACTTTTCAGACAAGCCCAAGCCTTGTCTGGCCGCTAGTTGCTCGATGAGCTCGCTCGAACCCGTGTTCACCCAATAAGGCTTGAGCAATCCTTCGTTGATGAATCCTAGAATCGACCAAGGGTTGTAGATGACCTGTCCGCCAAAGTCGTAGCCGTTGTACCAGGCGCGTACGGTTTCGAGGTCACTGGGCTCGATGATGGTTGCGACTTCGTTTTCGGTAAAACCAAAAGAAGACGCATACTTTTTGCTGAGGATCGAATGCACCTGAATGTTGTTCAGGCCCGAGAACATGTTCTCTTTCGATACGCGCAAGATCCCCGTGAGCACGCCTTTGAAGAGGGCACGATTGTCCTTGAGCGCAGCGGAAAAGAAGTTACGAAAAAAGAGCACCACGTCGTCGAAAAAACCATTCATGTAGCCTGCTTGAATGGGCGTATCGTATTCATCGATCAAGATGACGACGGGCGTCTTGTGGTGCTCGAAAAGCGCCTGGGACAACCATTTGAAGGAAACCTGGAGTTCGACGTCAGTTGCCGTGCCGGCTAGGATGCTTTGAAATTGCCGTGTCGATGTTGGATCCAGGCGACTGTCGTCGACCAAGTAACGATGTTCTTGGTAAACGCGGGTGATTTGCTCTCGAATTCCCTCGATCGCTGCCGCAAATGTCTTGGCTTTTACTTCCTTGAACGTCACGAAGATGGTCGGATATTTTTGAAAATGCGCCATCGAGGACGCGTCACGGGTGACTTCGAGGCCGTCGAAGAGGTGAGTCAAGTCTTCGTCGGTCTTGCGAAGGAAATACGCGAGCGCGGACAAGTTGAGCGTCTTGCCAAACCGTCTCGGACGAGGAAAAAGCAGCACGCTCGCGTTGTCTTCGAGCACGTCGCGGATGAAAGCCGTCTTGTCGACATAACCTGCGCCGCTCTCGCGCACTTTGCGAAAGTCGCTCTCTCCGATGGCAGGACGAAACTTCACGAGCAGTACCTCCGGCGGTGTGGCGAGACTGTTGAACAAAGCCGGTAGAATGTCAACGCGATTGGAGCGATGGATGCATGAGACTCGGACGCGTTCGGCCGTGCAAAATCGTGATCGACGATGTATTGGTGAGTGGTCATGAAACGAAACGAGTTTGTCTTGGTTGGGTTGGGCTTGGCGCTCGCGAGCGCTTGGGGATGTGCGCAGATCGTTGGTTTGCCCGAGGGTGAGTGGGTGACGTTCTGCGAGAGTGTAGACACGCCGAACTGCACGAGTCAGGGTCAACTGTGTGCGGTGGGCGCGTGCATAGCGATGCCGCCGAGCTGTTTGTCGTTGCCAAACGATTGCGGTCCATCAGGTGACGAGAACTGCTGCGCCGTGGGCGCCATCCCTGGAGGAACGTACGATCGAATCAACGACGCTTCGTTTCCCGCAACGGTGGACGCCTTCTGGTTGAATCGTTTCGAGATCACGGTGGGTCGATTTCGGAAGTTTGTCGACGCATACCCTGGGAGCAAGCCATCAGCGAATGCCGGAGCGCATCCGGTGATTGCGGCAAGCGGATGGGACAGTGCTTGGCTCTCGAATCTGCCGGCGGATCAAGCGGCTTTGAAAGCGGCGGTCAAGTGCGATGCGTCGCTCCAAACCTGGACAGATACCGTCGGGTCAAACGAGCGATTGCCGATGAATTGTTTGTCCTGGTACGAAGCGTTTGCGTTTTGCGCGTGGGACGGCGGTCGATTGCCAACGGAAGCCGAATGGAATTACGCAGCCGCAGGCGGGAGCGAGCAGCGTGTGTATCCGTGGGGCGCCGCGATGCCGGATGCGACGTACGCGGTTTACGAGTGCAATGGTAATGGCAACACGGGTGACTGCGTATTTGCGGACATTCTGGAAGTGGGCAC
>CAZETM010000677.1:0-5580 GCA_964514885.1 uncultured Polyangium sp.
GGATGTGGCAGTGGCAGTTGCTGGGGCTGCAGAAGTGGGGGAGAAGGTGGAGGAACGGCTGGCAACGGCGCGGGCGGTTCTGAGGTGCCGGACTCGGGCATTCCTGACACTGGATTCGATGGCTGGCTCGACCCGGAGACGGGTGTGCCGCTGCCAGCGACTTGCGTCGGTAAGACGTATCAATGCGGCGATACGATCGACAACGACGGCGATGGCCTGATCGACTACTACGACCCCGATTGTCTCGGTCCGTGTGATAACAGCGAAGACGGCCTTGATCCGAAAATCCCCGGCGGCCCTGGGCCTGATTGCGCGGTCGACTGCTACTGGGATTCCAACTCGGGTTCCGGCGACGAGGGTTGCTATTGGAATCACGGGTGTGATCCGAAGGAACCAGAAGGGGCCAAATGCCCATACGACCCGAACACGAATACATCGGGCACCCCGCTGACCTGCACCGAGCTCGAGAATACGCAGCCGGCCACGTGCCTCGAGATTTGCCCGCAGCTCACGCCGAACGGCTGTGACTGCTTTGGTTGCTGCGTCCTTTACAAGGGTGGCACCGAATACGGCCCGGTTTGGATTGGCACCGAGGACAACGGCGGCAACTTCACCTGCACGCGCGAAGTCGTCGACGATCCGGTGAAGTGCATGCCGTGTACGCAGGTCAAGGGCGCTTGTTACAACGACTGCGGCAAGTGCGAATTGTGCATCGGCAAGACCATCGAGGATCTTCCGAAGGAGTGCTTCCCGCCCCCGCCCCCGCCCGATGGTGGCATTCCGGATAGCGGCATGGATGCGGATGCCGATCCTCCGCCCGATCCGCCGCCTCCGCAATGTCCGACCGGCGTGCAGGCTTGTGGTTTGCCAGGTCAGCCCGCGTGTCCGTCTGGTTTTTCCTGCATCACGGGTTGCTGCTTCGAGAACCCGAAGTGATTCACGAGTGCCTTGCGCCAGCGGCTGTGCCAAGCGCCAGCGCAAGGTCTTGCCCGACCGAAGGGCAAACTCCTTTCCCGCCAAGCACGAATTCGGTGTAAGTACTTCGCCAACTCATCCGTCTTCAGCGCGAGCTCGGAGCCGCAACGCGGACCTTTGCGCTCGAATGATGTACGACTACGTTTCACGAACTTCATCTTCGCCAGGAGCCCACAGAATGCGCCTTTTCCTCATCGCCTCCGCAGCCACGCTCGCCCTTGTTTGTGGCTGCGGACCGACTGCCGACCCGAACGACCCGTCGCAAGCTCAAGCGAACCAATACGGGCAATACACGCCCGCGGGTGGCCAGCAGCAACCGGGCGGTTATCAACAGCCGGCTCCTACGGCGACGGGCGCGACGCCCGCGCCAACTGGCGGCGGCATGCCGGCTGGTATGCCTGGTGGTGGAGTTGCGACAGGCAGCCCAGCCACGCCCATTGCGGTTCCGATGGCCGCAGTGCTTCAGCCGATGCTCACGCAGCTTGCAGGGACTGAAGTTCAAGGCATGCAGCCCGACGGAAGCCCGATCGCGGGCAATTTCCAAGAAGGCCAAATCCTCGAACAACAGATCACCATTCAGGCCGGCAAGTGTTACTCGGTCGTCGGCGCAAGCATGGGTGTCCAAGAACTCGACATTCAGCTCGTCGCCAATCCCTCACCGCTCCCGGCATATATGCTCGCCCAGGACAATTCCCCAGGCGGCACGGCCGTATTGGGCGGCAAGTCGGTTGGCTGCTTCAAGAACCCGTTGCCGATGGGTGGCCCGGGCAAAATCATCATGAAAGCCACGCGCGGCGCCGGCATGGCCATCGCGCAGGTTTACATCAAGTGATCACGTAGAGCTTATTGAATATCGTTCAATAAGCGATTGGCCTCGAGCGGAAACGAATCCGTTTGAGGCCAAATCATTTTGTCGCCGCCACTTTCTTCCCGCGAGCTTCGTGGTGAACAGTGCACAACCTGCCCGCGCGAACCTCGGCCCGGACTTCGCTAGTGATCTGCATCGAACGTCGCCAGCGAGCCGAAGGGTTTGGCGCGGAAGATGCAATTCACCTGGATGCAAAACGCCCTTTGCCTGGGACAAAAGAGCGCTGAACCGCGGCCCGATTGGGAACACGAAGCCGCGTTTCATATCGACGGGCTGTCGTGCCGCCACTGTGCGCGTCGAGCCGAGAGCGCACTGCGTAGCTTGCCCGGAATCCACGCCGCATCCGTCCGTTTTTCGAATGAAACCGCCCGCGTCGTGCATGACGTGCGGCTCGTCGACGAACGCGAAATCGTGCGGCTCATGGCGCATCGAGGTTTTTGGCTTTTGCCCACGTCCGGCGCTCCACCAAGCGAACGAGCTTGGTTCGATGCGCCCCGGATCGGCGTCGTCCTCGCGCTCCTCGGAAACTTGATTGCTCTCGTCTTCTGGAAACAAGCCCGCACGGCCCCGAAGCTCGTTTGGGTCGAGCTGATCTTCGCCGTCCTGCTGATGCTCGTCGCCGTGCCGCCTTTGGCGACTCGAGTCGTCGAGCTTGCTCGACGCCGCGTTTTCGGCAGCGAGCTGCTCGCACTTTGCACTGCTGCAGCATCGCTCGTGTTGGGTTTGTCCAACCTTGCATTTGGGGGAAGCGAATTTCGTTTGACCCCAAACTTTCTTGCACGTTTCAGCACTCGTAGCGATGGCGTCGCGGTGCTCGCCTTCGAGGCTGCGGGAGCGATCGTCGGGTTTGCCCTCATTGGTCTTTCCGTTCGCGCGGCTGTCCTTCGTCAGGCATTTGCCGACATCGATCGCGCAGCGCGAACGAGGTACGCGCGTGTCCGACGCGTGACGACTCGAGGCGTCGACGAGGTGATTCCTTGCGCTGTTCTTTCACCTGGAGATCGCGTGCGACTGGTCGCGGGAGAACTTGCACCGACCGACATGCGACTTGATGCGGCCGCTCGCATCGCTCTACCTGGGGGAAGCACTGTCGATCGTTCGCCGGGACAACTTCTCGCATTCGGCGAACGGCTGTTGTCGCCTTCCGTGACGGGTCGAATCGACAAGATGGTGGGCGCCGAGTTGGCCGCAGCCGCTGATGCCGCCGTCGAACAAACAGCACAACGCATCGAGCACGAGACACGACATCGAGACAGTCGCGGATTCGAAAGCATCGCGTCACTCGCCCTGTCCGTCGCTTCGATTTCCTTCGCCGTGTTTTCAGTCGTCGTACATGCACTCTTAGCTGGCGGTACGTTTCATCCTGGTGTCGCGCTGGCAGCCATCGCGGTGCTTGCGGGAGCGTCGCAAGCAGGGTTCGTCATGGGACTACCGCTCGCCCGGACCATCGCAGTGCTGCGCGCTCGTTCAGCAGGCATCGTGATCAAAAATCCCGCAGCCCTCGAAGCACTGGCTCGGGTGTCCGTCGCTTGTTTCGACAAGACCGGCACGCTCACGGCAAACGCTCCGCATGTCGTGAGGCTGGCTTGGCTACGTGATCCGGATCCGACGATTCTCGCCGACGTCGCCGCGCTCGAAGCATCCGCCACACATCCCGCAGGACGCGCGATCGCAAGACACCTCGCCGCCATTTGCATCGAGCCTTCGCTGCTCGACGAGCCCCCGGTGGTGCGTTCGAACGGCGTCTTTGGTCGCGTTCGCGGCTCGCTCGTCGAAGTATCCACCGCAGAGCCTGGTGATCCCCTGCCCCGCGATGCCCGCCCCGGCACGAGCATCATTTGCTTCCGACGCAATGGTCAGGTGGTAGGCACTTTCGAACTCGCCGATCCGGTTCGTCTGGACGCACCCCATGTCTTGCGCGCTTTGTGGCATCGAGAAATCGGTTGCCGCATCTTGAGCGGAGACAGCGCCAACGCGACCCTTGCCCTCGCCCACGGTCTTGGCACTGCTGCGATGGGCAACCTCAGCGCCGAGGGCAAAGTCATCGCCGTGCAAGCTGCACGTGAGGACGGCTCACGTGTTCTGCATGTTGGCGATGGTCGTGGTGAAGCGACGCTCGCGGCCGATGTGGCCATCGCGATCACGCCTGGCGTGCTTCCGACAGACGTTCGTGCGCCCATCGTGATGCTTGATCCGAGCCTGCACTCACTCGTGTGGCTCATCGATCTTGCGCGGGCCTTGCGTGCTCACACGCGTCTGCAGCTCGCCACGACGCTCGCCTACAACGCCGTCGTCGTTCCGTTGTGCGCGGCAGGGTTCGTTCCGCCAATCGTTGCCGCCGCGTCGTCCCTAGGTTCGTCCTTGCTCGCGTGTCTGTTGGCGTCGCGTTTACTGACCGTTCCGCACCGGTCGTTCACACGGGACAAACTCGTCCGGGTACTTGCGCCCCAACTGTCGACGACCGCTCGAGTTCGCGTTCCCTAGGCAAATCGCTGGATTTCGTCGATGCATGACCGCGACGAACACGACCGGTGCGTGCGTTGCGAAGACTTAGTGAAGGCGTGTTCATGACGAACGGAGGCGCAGACGAACCTGGAAAAAAGCACTGGGAAAGCTCGCCGCGCGCGTGAATCGGCGTTAAGCTGGGCTCAAATGCGCTTTGCTTCATGGGTTTGTTCTGGTCTGCTGATCGTGGGAGCCTGCCCGCTTCTGGGCTGTGGTTCCGAGCGCAGCGAAGAGCCTGCGGCATGGGCGCCACCGCCTCCGACGACGCAAGAGACATCGATCAAGTTCGAGTCCTCGCGGCAGCTCGCGCTGGGTTTACGCGAAGAAACCATGCTGAGCGTGGTGGTCGATCCTCCCGCGCCGTACGAAGTAAACTTCGTGCTGCTGGGCGACTCGCTCGATGCAACGCTCGATCGAGCGGCGGCCCTGACAAACCATGAAGGTCGCGCGACGGTTTCGCTGCGCGCACCGAACAAGTCGACGACGTTTCGCATACGTACGTGGATCGCCGATGGTCCCTCGGACGAGATCAGAGTGGCCACGAGCAGCGAAGGGTTTGCCTCGGTAGAACTGCTTCCGAACTACATGGGCAACCGTCCCATCACCGAATGGAGAGCGAGCATCGTCACTCGTACGACTTGTGCAGCCGTCGCTGAGATGTTGCCCGCTAAGTTCGATGAATCGCTCGATGCGTATGCGATAGCGGGCGAGCCGCTCATCGTGCCCAACGTCCAGGTGGGCCCGAGTCTCGCGGTCACCGTGCGCGCGGGCGAATTCGCGTGGGGTTGCTCCGATGCCAGCAGACTCGTTGCTGGTGAAACGACCATCGTCAAGGTGAACGTCATCGACAAACCGATCGACATTGGCGCGACAAACCTCGACGTGACCTTCACTTTGAGTCCCGAGCCGACGGCGTATTACTCGATGCTCGAAAAGACTTCGACGAAGCTGCTCGGCGAGTTGCTTCCGGAGAACGACGAGGCCGCTAAGGTGCTGCTCGACTCCATTGCTGCGCGCGTGCCTGAATCCGCGCAGCAAGCCTTTGGGGACGCGCGTTCGATCGGCACATGGGACACGCTCGTTTCGACGCACATTTTGGCGCAACCGTCATCGCTGCGCAGTGTGCTCGAAGCGTGGTTTTTGTTCGGTTTGGTGAACGAACCATCCGAGATCGTGGCGCGTTTGACTGCGCTGCCCGGTGTGCCTGGCGCTGCAACGTTGTCCCCCATTCG
>CAZETM010000678.1:0-5568 GCA_964514885.1 uncultured Polyangium sp.
CGATTCCATCACGAAGCGCGGGATGTTTGCCATCACGAAGCGCGGGGCGGTACACGCGCCACTACGAACCGCAGAGTTGCGTTAGTCAAGCATCTGCGTTGCCCTACTCGTGCAAATTTGCCCGAGTGGAGCACGACGAACGCCATCGCGATCATTACCAAACACCCACGATTTGTCGAAGTTGCGTGATGGCACGAGACGTGCGTTTAGGGATGAATGTCGAACGACGACAGTTGCGCGTCAACGCAGTGTCGATTCGCTCGATGGTGCGCCGAATGTTTGCATCATTTTTTGCATCATTGGTGCAACACGAGTCGCAGGTGAATATGATACTCAAGATCCCTACCACTCTCGTTCCTTTGGAATTGGTTGTCTTTGTCTGGGGCGGCGAGCCGCAGCGCTATGCCCTGCCCTCGTCGGGACCAGTACGAATCGGCCGGGACAAAACGACCAATGACGTGGCGATCTCGGATCCGTCCGTATCGCGTCTGCACGCCATTCTGCAGATTGGCTCGAAACTTTACCTTCAGGACCTCGGTAGCAGCAACGGAACGATAATTCGTAGAGGCGAAAAAGACATGGATTGCTCCTCGACTCATCAAGATCAACGGTATTCGGGCCAAACGTTTCCGGTCGAGCCCGGGGACCGTATTGTCTTCGGATCCGTCATGTCGATCGTGCGGAAAGCACGACCACCGGCGAATGCCAAAACGGGCCGCTCGAGCACGTGGCAACATCCCGCCGTCGTGCACGATCCGGCAATGCGCGCTCTGCACGCAGAAATTCGTGAAATCGCGACCTCGTCCCCACGAGCATGCGTACTCATTCTCGGTGATACCGGTGTGGGCAAAGAAGTCTTTGCGGAATCGCTTCACAATGCATCGTCTCGAGCGGACGAACCGTTTGTCGCGGTGCCCTGTTCCGCGCTTTCGGAATCACTGTTCGAGCGCGAACTATTCGGGCATAAAAAAGGCGCATTTACGGGTGCATTTTGCGATGCCAAAGGCTATTTCGAGAGTGCACACGGAGGGACATTGTTTCTCGATGAAATCGGAGAACTTCCGCTCAGTATGCAGGCAAAATTGCTGCGCGTTCTCGACAGTCGACGCGTCAATCGAGTTGGGGATCCGCTGCCGCGCTCCATTGACGTGCGAATCATTGCCGCGACAAACCGTAGGTTGGACGAATGCGTCGAAGAAGGCACATTTCGCCGCGACTTATACTACAGATTACGTGGGTTCGAGTTGGAAATCCCACCGCTTGCCGCGCGGACCTCTGAAATCATACCCATGGCCGAGGCATTTTTGGCAGATGAATGTGACGCGAATGGTCAACCGTGCGTGCCCGCCCTGTCTCCGGAAGCGATTGCGGTGCTCCGAAGTTACGCTTTTCCCGGAAATGTTCGTGAACTGCGTAATGCGATGTCCGAAGCGCTCGCGCATTGCCGCGGAAATGTGATTGCCATGGATAATTTGCCTGCGCACATGCTGGGCATCAAGCGCCTTCGGCTCGACCGAGGAAGCCACACCGAAGTGACCCCCACCGACATGCCGGAGAAAATGCGCATCGAGCGGGCGCTTTATGAAGCAGGCGGGAACCATCGGCGCGCCGCCGAATTGCTGGGTATTTCCCTCCGTACGCTGCAAAATCGGCTCAATCGTTACCCGGAGATTCCTCGACCGCGCAAGGCCGATAAGAATGCACACCGCACGTCCACGCTCCGGTGACAACGCGTAAATGGAGTTTTTCGTACCTAGCTTTGCTTAGCAGCCTTTTTCGCGAGTAGATGGCATATGAAAACACAGCGCTTCGTTGACAGTGCGCCACAAGAAATATTTGTCGAACCCGCTGATCCGAGTGTTACCGGAACGGAGATTCTCGGCAAATACACCGTTGTGCGAACGCTGGGTAAAGGTGGCATGGGGATCGTCGTAGCAGCGCGGCACAATGAACTCGGGGGCATGTTTGCCATTAAGTTTCTCTTGCCAGGAACGCATGCAGATCAACAAGCCACCGGACGTTTTCTGCGCGAAGCAAGGGCATCTTCGCGATTGCGTGGAGAGCACGTCGTGCGTGTTCATGACGTTGGTCGCATGGAGAATGGCGAGCCCTACATGGTCATGGAGTACCTCGAGGGGCAAAACATGAAGTCGGTCCTTCGCAATGGCCCATTTCCCATCGAAGATGCCGTCATGTACTTGATTCAGGTTTGCGATGCCATCGCGGAAGCTCACGCCGCGGGAATCGTGCATCGGGACTTGAAGCCTGCAAATCTTTTCTTGACGATGCGGCCCAATGGTACGCCATGCGTGAAGGTCCTCGATTTTGGGATTTCCAAGGTCGTGGATGCCGACGGCACGGACCTAACGGGGGACAACATGGTGGGATCGCTCAGATACATGTCGCCCGAGCAGATGAAAGAATCGAAAAGTGTCGACGCGCGAACAGACATATGGGCGTTGGGACTCATTGCGTGCGAGTTCGTTGCAGCAAAACTGCCATTTGGTGGGCAAACACAGTTCGACATCGTGACGAACGTGCTCGACAAGGATCCCGAACCCCCAAGTGCATGGCGTCGGGATCTGCCGCCGAAAATCGAGGCAGTGATTCTGCGATGTTTACGCAAAAATCCGAAGGATCGGTTTCAAACCGTACTCGAGTTATCGCAAGCGCTCCGTGAAACGGCTGGCCTTCCGCCTGGAAATGTGTCGCACGTGCGACAGGCCTTGTCATCAATTCCCGAAGGTTCGGCGCGGACAGTCGACGCGGAGAAGACGAAGCTGGGCCTGAGCGTGACCGGCGATCCGTTTGTGCGGCGTCGTGAGGGATTACATGTGCGCATTATGGTCGGCGCGTCAGTTATCGCAATGGCCATCGTAGGGACATTGTTTATTGCGCTGAGCGGTTCGTCGGAACCGCCTGCGGAGGTCGCTCATGAAGGACTGCAGCCCGCGATCAGCGCGTCGAGCATCGCATCCGTGCTTCCACCGGATGATGCCGTCCATGATAGCGACACATCAGGCGTCGCGTCTGCCAGCGCTTCCTCGGCAAGTGCGCCCCCGGCGTCAGTCACTACTCCCTCTGCAAAGCCACAGGCATCGTCGCCACAGTCGCGAACAAAACCATCGGGATCTCCGGCAGGCCATCTGGAGCGGTCCAAACACGGCGGGGTGATGTAAGGCCCGCGCAGGCACAACCACGAGGTCTGACGGATTCTTGAAGGTCATCGCATCCAAAAGGAGAAAAACATATGCAAAGAAAAACGTTTGTCTCGAACTACATTCCGTTCGTCACCGGACTGCTCTTGGCGCCCGACATCGCGCACGCACAGGACGTCAATCCGGTGAACGTCGCCATGGCGCAGAAGCTATACGACGAGGCCATCATGGCCATCGACGCACATGATCATGCCGCTGCCTGCCCAAAACTCGAAAAAGTCACCCAACTGATCCCGAGAGGCGTTGGTGGTCATAGTGCCCTGGGAGAATGCTACGAAGCGCTCGGGCGAGTCGGCAGCGCATGGCAAGAGTACACGACCTGCCAAACGCTTGCAGTTGCCACAGGGGATTCCAAGCGCTCGATCGATTGCGCAAAAAAAGCGAAGGCACTCATGCCCAAGCTCGCAAAAATTACCATCAAGGTTCCGAAGACCACGTCGGGTCTGCCAGGCCTATCCATTTCCAAGGACGGACGTGTTCAGGAAAAGGCGCTGTGGGATATGCCGTTACCGGTGGATACGGGCGAACACGTCATCGAAGTACAAGCTCCGGGGCGCCAAACCTGGAAAAAAACAGTCACCATTCTCGCAGAAGGAGCCGATGTTTCGGTCGACGTCCCGTCGCTGTCGCCGATTCCCTCTCCCGATCCACCTAACGCGCAAACAATGCCTACAATGGCGCCCAAACCACTACAACGACCGTGGCAGCGGCCGCTCGGGTGGGCATTCATAGGGATTGGCGCGGCAAACCTGGTGGGAACGGGTGTCCTGGCAGGCGTGGCCAAGCAATTGGACGGCGCGAGTCAGGGGCATTGCGACGCGAACAACGTGTGTGACGAAATGGGGCATTCACTGCAGACACAAGCCATGGGGTTGGCGAAGGTTGCCACGGTAACGACAGTGATTGGAGCGGTATTCGTCGCCGGAGGCGCAGTCGTGTCGTTGACGGCACCGTCGAAGCCGAAAGACGTGGCGAGGCGCGAGACGCGTATTCGATGGGGAGTCGATTTTTCGCCGACGGGCGTTGGGTTGCGTGGCGTTTGGTGAAGGAGCGACGAGAATGAAAAAGCAATGGATATGGGTACTGTTGGTGGTGCTTGCGGGTGGTTGTGACCTGGTGCTTGGACTGGACCAAACGACGCTCGAAACCTCTCAATCGACAAACGACAACAATGGTGCGAACAAGAAGACACTCGGTGCGGCATGCACGGATGGATTCGAGTGCGTCAATGGCATTTGCGTCGATGGCGTTTGCTGCGAGACCGCGTGTGACAGTTCCGGAATGTCGTGTAACGAAAGCGGCGCTTGTAAAAAAGACATTGGTCAGGCGTGCACAGCGGAAACCGACTGCCTGAACGGCTTCTGCGTCGACGGAGTTTGTTGCGAGAACGCGTGTATGGGAACGTGCAAAGCTTGCAATGTGCCCGGTTCGTTCGGCACCTGTAGCAAATTGCCTTTGAATTCCGACGATACGCACGCAACAGAGCGATGTATTGGTTGGGAACGCACGTGCGATGGCACCGGCAATTGCTTGAAGCTCGACGCTCAATCCTGCGCAGACGAAAAGGAATGCATGTCCGGAGTTTGCGCTGGGGGTTACTGCTCGGGGCGAAGCTGTCTCGACCTACTTAAGACGTGCGGACCGAATGCAGATGAATCGTGCTGCGCTGCCCCCCTCGTCAATGGTGGCATCTTCAACCGAAGCAATAACGAAGCATTTCCTGCCACCGTCGACGACTTTCTGCTCGATCGTTTCGAGGTAACGGTCGGCAGATTTCGTAAGTTTGTCGAAGCGTATCCAGGGAGTAAACCCGCAGAAGGAGATGGAAAGCATCCGCTCATTGAGGGCAGCGGGTGGAAGTCGTTGTGGAATGCGAATCTGGCTGCGAACAATGCGGTGCAGGTGGCGATGTTGAAATGCAGTGAAAAGTATCAAACTTGGACAGATATGCCAGCGGCAAACGAAAACCTGCCGATAAACTGCATCGACTGGTACACTGCGTTTGCATTTTGTGCATGGGATGGAGGCAGATTACCGACCGAAGCAGAATGGAATTTTGCCGCGGCGGGCGGTAATGATCAGCGGGTGTTTCCTTGGAAAGCCATCGAGGCCGACGCGACGTACGCGGTATATGACTGCACGGGGGATGGCTCAGAAGCCGGGCAATGCACATTCGCGGATATCTTGAATGTTGGTTCAAAGCCAAAGGGCAACGGCAAGTGGGGTCAAGCCGATTTAGGCGGCAGCATGTGGGAGTGGATGCTTGATGCAGGGGGCGAATATTTGACCCCATGCAACAATTGCGCAAATCTAGCGCCCGACGACACGCGTGTGTATCGCGGGGGCCGTT
>CAZETM010000679.1:0-5548 GCA_964514885.1 uncultured Polyangium sp.
GCGTTCGATAAAAGGCGCGCACAAAACCGAACTTGTCGGTCATCTTCGAATAGATTTCTTTTTTCTCCGCCGACAAGAGCGCATTCGCAAACGTATCGTATTCGTCGATCATGACGTACAGCGGATGGATCGAACGATTCATGACGCCAATCAACCGCATCATCACATTGGCCGCATCGGGTTCGGCCCCGATCTCATCGTACAAATTCGCGAGCTCAGGGCTGCGCCGACCATGGCTCAACTCCAAGGTTTTCACCGCTGACTTGACGACTTGCGTGAAGTTGTCCCTCACTTCGTCCTCGGTGCCTTGGGTCGTCACTTGCGAAAAGTTCAAGTGCATCACCGTGTACTTGCTCTTTTCGGGCGTGGGATGATCGTAAATCCAAAGCCCTCGAAAAAGCTCGTCGTATTCGTCTGCGCGCGAAACGTCGTAATAATGGGCCATCATGCTGAGCAGCGAGGACTTGCCGAACCTGCGCGGACGCAAGAAAAACAGCTTGTTGCCCCCGAACTTGCGACTCTCGAACTGGGGCAAAAAAGGCGTCTTGTCGACGTAGAAGCAGCCCTCCCGTCGAATTTTTGCAAAATCAGCTTCCCCGTACGCGAATTCCACCATGACGTCACCCTTATCTATGCGAGCGGCGCGACGGTACCATGTACGGGAACGAACGGCAAGTTGCGGGCCAAACAAGCGATTCTGAAAACGCGGGGAAAGACGCATGAGCGGCACTTGCCCCCGGTCGCTTGCACATGTACCCTCGTCCGACACGGCCATCGGCCCCTACTCCCCAGCAGGTGAATCATGTCTTTCAAGTTCTCTCGTACCGACGACGGTGACGCGACCACGATCTATCTCACCGGGACGCTCGACGCCGTCACCTGTCGCGAGCTCGATTCAACGCTCGACGAGCTGGTCAACCAGCGGCGGTCCCCGGTCGTCTTCGACCTTGCCGACCTCGATCTGATCGACGCCGAAGGGGTCGGCGAGCTGGTCAAGTACTTCAAGCACCTGCGCGCGACGGGCGCCGAGGTGAGGGCGATCAACTTGCGAGATCAACCGAAGGCGATCTTCAGGCTGCTCCGCCTGGACAGGTTGTTCCACGCGTGACATCTGTTGCGCGGCCCGGGTCACCAGGGGTCCGAGAGAGTTCACCGGCGCGAAACGCCTGTTGACAGGGCTTTCATGAAAAACAACGTACGCCGACATGCCGACGGCAGGGGGTTCGAGAAAGTTGACGGGAGGGAACGGACGACCGCACGTCAAGCATTGGGGAAAACGTTGTCCGTATCGAATGCGCGTAATGTGACGCTGCGGAAGAGCGTGGCGAGAGGCAAAAATTCGCGTGCACGTTCGCGAGAAACGTGATGCCGGCAGAAAATCATCGTCGTGAGAAACAGGTCATCTCGATAGGCACGGGCGATGCCAAACACCGTTTGGACACCATACTCCTCTACAAACGGCTGCGCGACGATAATCTTGCGATTTTGGGAATCGACGGTGCGCGCCGCATGCTCGACGTAAAACAGGCCCGCCCGACCCGCTCCCCACGCTTTCTCCGTGACCCCAACCTCTTTGGTCGCCGGCGCGGCGACTTTGATGCCGAGGACGCGAAAGAGCTGTGCCGCCATGGGCGCGGATTCGACGAGCAATTGCGAAATGAGCGGAAACGCTCGAAAGAGCTGAGATGCTCGGCGATCCGACCACGTTTCGTTGACGCCTCGGGTGCCTATCAGCGTCATCACGGGCGTGGACGGTTGACGAAGATCGGTCAATTGGAGATACGACAACATGGTATCGACATGCGCTTGCTCGCTCGCCGGAAGCATGAAACCCCCAAGGTGGTGGCTACGATCTGAACGACTTCCGGCAGCATACAAAAAAAGTGTGGACGAACGCTAGCGAGAAGAATGAAAGATGCGTCCGACTGCGGTTTTCTGCGTCTTGCTTTCACGCAAGGACACCATCGTTTGTTGTGGGATCTCCGCACGCAGCGCCCGGTCATTCATACACGTTGACACGCTGACACGTTCAACTATGAACGTGAACCTCCTCAACGATCACACCGCGGGCAGGGACGCGGCTCTGCACTCGAGAACGGCATCGCGGCACGGCAAATCCCATGAGGCTCGGCGGCGCTGGCTCCAGCGTCGAATCAATGCCGCAAACAGTCCATCAGAACGAAAGATAAATATGTCACTTATTGCAGACTTGAAACAATCGCCGACGAACATTTCGATGTCGTCGAAATACACGTCGCTCAACGGCATCCTCTATTTGGCTGCCGGCGCGTTACTCATGATTTGGCCGGGAGCGGTGCAAACGTTGTTTCTCGACCCGGACTTTGTCGGTCGCGAAGCTGCATTGTTGCGAGTCATGGGTATGACGGTGGCAGTCATTGGCTGGTTATATTTTTTTGGTGGCCGCTCTGGCGGTAGACAAGTCGTTGCGGCTTCTGTGCTGGACCGGATCATCCTGGTGCCCCTCGTGCTCGTCCCGACGGCGCTGGCCGGAGTCTTCCCGCACTTGCTGACTATGTTCGCGATCCTCGACCCGGTGTTGGCTCTGGGGGCCTGGTGGCTCCTTTCGCGCGAAACCCGCTCCTTGCACACAACCTGATAACGTCTCTCCGCTGCGCTTGCCGCGCATTACCCCGAGAAGCGATAGAGAGAATGCGTCCGGTCATCGTTGGTAATCGTGTCCACGGTGCGCGATCGGGTGACGTCGGCTGGCGATGGCACCTGTTCGGGCAGCGGTTCGCGTAACGTCGGCTGGCGATGGCACCTGTTCGGGCAGCGGTTCGCGTAACGTCGACGGCGACGACGCTTGTCCGCGCGCATGATGGGCGACCGAGCAAGCCGATTGCGCTTGTTTGCAGTGCAGACAAGGGGCGACAGACTGGGGCGATGGCAGTTGTTTGCGGCAGAACGAGTGCCGGCGCCGGCGATGGTGGGTGTTCGGAACTCGAACAGGTGACGTCGGCAGCCGCGAGGGCTGGAGTGACACGCGAACAAGTGCCGTCGGCACGCGATGTCGATGGGATGGGAGGCGTGCAGCGGAGGGCGGTTGAGAGGAGAGACGCATTTTGCTTGATGTTGCGCGCGTGCACACCGGCGCCGATGCACACGTGTGTCCGCAAGTCGAGAAAAATCGTCATCGACGCGCAAAACCCGTTCAAAGACGGCGAAACGAGGCATCAGAACATGGGTAGCGATACGGAAAGCTGGATCTCTCCGAGATGCGCTTGACACGCCAAGTTCGAAAATGGTAATTTGTTTGGTCTAAGTGCCAAAGCAATTGCGATATCGTGAACGGTGCCTGCGTAGACGTCGTGCACGTTTGGCGCAGCAAACCACCTTTCGAAAACCCAAACACTTGTTTTAGGAGTTTCCGATGAATGCGATGAACCGATCCTTTTCTTCTTTTATCATTGCTGCATCAGCAGTGATTTGCGGGTGTAGCTCCGGTGGCGGTGGTGCTGGAGGTGGATGCAGCGACGCCACGGCTTGCGCTGGCACGGATGACGCGTGTCAGCGGCGCACGTGTACCGACGGCGTTTGTGGCGTTGCCTTTACGGCGATGGATATGGCGATTCCGACGCAAACATCAGGCGATTGCAAGGTGACCGTTTGCAATGGCAACGGTGGCACAAAGGTCAACAACGACGATACCGATACCGCAAGCAATGCTACGGTATGCACGGCTGATACGTGCGTTAATGGGTTACCCACGCTCACACCTGTTGCATCGGGCACGATGGTCGGCGATCCAATGGCAGGCGATTGCAAGGCGACCGTTTGCGATGGCAACGGTGGCACGATGTCTGTAGCGAACGATGCTGATACGGCAAGCGATGCTACGGTATGCACGGTTGATACGTGCGTTAATGGGTTACCCACGTTCACACCTGTTGCATCGGGCACGATGTGCAGCGAGGGCAATGGCTCCGTGTGCAATGCGGCGGGTGCGTGCAAGCTGGCCAATGGCGCCGTCTGCGCTATGGGGTCCGAATGTGCGACGAATTCGTGTAATGGTAGCATCTGTACAGGGCCGAGTTGTATTGGTTTGCCTTCGGCGTGCGGCCCTGTTCAGAGCGAGAGCTGCTGCGTTTCGAGTGTGGTGACAGGTGGCACGTGCAACCGCAGCAACGACGCGGCTTACCCCGCCACGGTAAGCGATTTCCGCCTCGATCGCTTCGAGATCACGGTGGGGCGTTTTCGTAAGTTTGTCGAGGCGTATCCTGGGAATAAACCTTCGTCGGGAGCGGGCGCGCATCCCCTGATTGCGGGAAGCGGGTGGGACGACGCGTGGAATGGGAGTTTGCCGCTGGATCAAGCTGCGTTAATAGCAGCGGTGAAGTGCAACCCGCCATTACAAGCGTGGACGGATACGGCTGGAGCGAACGAAAACTTGCCGATGAGTTGCATCGATTGGTATGAGTCGTTTGCATTCTGTGCGTGGGACGGTGGTCGAATGCCCACGGAAGCAGAATGGAACTACGCGGCGGCCGGTGGAGATCAGCAGCGGCAATACCCGTGGGGAGCGACAGCGCCGGATGCGTCGTATGCGGTGTACGATTGCTTGGGAGATGGCTCAGCGGCAGGCGATTGTGTTTTTGCAGATATTTTGACTGGCGGGTCAAAATCGCCGAAAGGCGATGGTCGATGGGGTCAAGCTGACCTAGGCGGGAGTATGTGGGAGTGGACCTTGGACTGGGATCAGTCACCCTACGCCAACCCTTGCATCAATTGTGCAAACATAAGTCAAGGTACCAAACGGGTGATCCGGGGCGGCGGTTGGAACGATGGTGCGCTCTACGTGCTCTCCTCGTACCGCTACAGCTACGGCCCTTCGTTCCACGACCTCAGTGTTGGAGTCCGGTGTGCGAGGACTCTTTGACATACTTGGCAATGTTTTACCGTAGGTTGTTCAGAATGAACGAGGGTTGTTGTCGCTCGTGTGGGGAGGGACGGAGGGCGAGGTCGGTCCACTTGGCGCCCGCTTCGAAGTTTTGACGATTCGAGCCAAATAAAACGCAGGCACCGCCACGAGGGACAACAGCCCCCTGATGCCGTTTCATGGGGCGCAATGAATTGCGCCCCTACATTTCGGTCATCGAATTTTGAATCAGTCAACTTCCCTGTGGCGAGGTAACACCATCGTCCCCGCCTTCAACTCCAGCCCCTTCGACAACGCCCCGACAAACTTCTCGTCCGACAAATACTTCGACAGTTGCGCCTGCGCCTTTTCAAACTTGGCCTCGATCTCATTGGCCGTTGCGTTCGTGGGCAGGTACTTCAATTCGAACAGCCACGCGAATTTACCATTTCGCAGCGTCGGATTCGGAACCAAGAACAAATCCCCATACCCTTGAGCGAATTCTTTCTCGCTGAACACGAAAAACACGGTCGTTGCCGTGAGCGCTCCGATGAACAGCATTTTCATGCTTTGTTCGTCGTAGCTGATCGTGTCTCGGTTGCTCAACACCGCAAGGCATTCTTTGCGAAACTTCTCCACGAACGGGTCGATGTTTCCCGTCGTGCCCATGGT
>CAZETM010000680.1:0-5547 GCA_964514885.1 uncultured Polyangium sp.
CGGCGCTGAGCCCAACGTCTCGCACATGAATAGCGGCAGGATACTCCCTCGCGAGCAAGTTGATCAGGCGAGCGAGAGGTTTTGATCGAACAACAATCTCAAGCGGCAGGCACCATCCATAAGCGCCGCTCACGATCGGCGGCGAATGCCAAGCAAGCCCGCACATCCTCGACTGTCAGATCTGGAAAGTCGGCAATAATTTCTTCTACTGTCATCCCCGAAGCGAGATACTCGAGGACGTCCGTGACCGTAATCCGAAGACCTCGGACACACGGTTTGCCTCCGCGCTTGCCCGGCTCGATCGTGATCAGTCGTTGGTAATCCATTCGTCTATGGTATGGCGACTGAAGGTCATTCGTCAACCTTACCCTTACAATTGGCGTCAATGCAGCGCCAACTTTGCCACAGCGGACGTCGTAAGCGATTGGAACTGACGAGAATCGCGGCGAGGTTCTTGGTCAAACCTCATGACCGGGGCGAACTCTGCGCCCACGTATCACGCCACGTTCTTGTTCTTCATCTTCTGCAGAAATGCCGCGGTATCCCCGGGACCGCTCAGGGTGTTCTGACGCGGCGGCGGCTTGCGCACGAATGACGGCGAATCCGTACGCAACTCGCTCGGCGGCAATGGCGGCGCAGAAAACGACATCGATGAAGATGTCTCGCGCTCCGGTTTCTTCACGTGCTGCAATAGCTGCCGGTCGTACGCGTCTCTCGGCAAAATCTTCGCAATGAAGTGCGAAAACACGCAATGGGTCGAGTGGCCGAACTGCGCCGAGCCGACGACGACTTTGACGTCAATGGGGCTCGCTGCCTTGATCAATCCGTCAATGAGCGGCTGGTAAAGGTACTTCGCCTGCTCTTCGACTTGCTCCGGCGTGCCGAGAATGAGGTCGCTCTTGTTGATGAAGAGCACCACGGTCTTGCACGATGCGGCCACCTTCGGAACGAAGAAGTAACGCAGCGCTTGCGGCTGAAATTCTTGAAGCTGCGCCTTGACTCGCTCGAGCTCGACTTGCGTCGCACCTTTTCCACCAAGGTCGACCACGAGCAGCAAGCCATGAACGTCTTCCGTGCTCAGTTCCTGAACTGCATCGACCGTGTGCTCACCACCCCAGTCGCTCACCTCGAACACATGCTCGGAGTCTTCCTTGGCTGTTTGCACGTGGCTGACCGAGCGCTCGTATCGTTCGTTCTTCGTGCTCGAGATCGAGGACAGATCCGTGAGGGGATTGGCCCACTTCAGGGCTAGCGACGTCTTGCCTGTCGCTTTCATCCCGAGCGTCTGAATGCGGTAGGTCTTGCGTTTGATTTCGGGGCGTCGCTCGAGCTGCACGCTCAGTTCTCGCTCGGCCGCGTGCAACGTTTCGACATTGTCGAGCAGTGCTCGATGTTGGCCTTGGAGCGTTTCGAACTCTTCGCCGAGCTTCGAGCCCTTGATGCCGACGACGAAAAGCGCGCCGACAAGTGCGACGACGACCGAAGCGATGACCACGATCACGAGCAAAGACATGTGCGCCTCTCGAGAACAAACGAACTGTGCTCGACAACCTGATCACGGAGTGTAGCGAGAGGGCAAGTACGCAGTGCTGTAATGCCGTGTCGTGATGCTCGGTGCACCATCGAGGAAGCTCGGATTCGACGGTCACCAGTCACCCGAGCTGGAGTATTCTGGACATGTGGGTGTGAGCGGAAGCGGGGCGGATCTCTTGGGCGAAGTCACGCCACCTGCCGGCCCCAAGCTGCTCGACCACACAGGTGAAGGCAGCGATATGCCCACGATGGCCGAACCGGCAAGCGTTGGGCTGAAATCGTCCAGGCCTGCACTTCTGCACGGCGACAAGCCGCCAGGCCGCGCGCGCAAACGCATTCGGACGCGCAATTGAAATCCTGTGCGTCATCGGGTTCGTGTTCAAGCCGCTCGCGCCCGAGTCACCATTACGCACAGCACTCTATGTGTCGCTCGCGGCGATGCTCGGCGTAAGCATCTGGGTGTGGCGACGAGGCCGCGACGAAGCGACCTACACACGGAACGTCTTTCGAGTGTTTGCCGTCGCGTGTGTGCTCGTTGCACCGTTTGTCGTGTACTACATCGGCGTCTTTTCACCGGCGCCGCTGCTGATCACGCTCGGGTTTTTCATCTTCAGTCACAGTGACGATCGACGCTTCATGTCCAGCGTCGCCGCTGTGGCCATCGCGGCGTACGCGCTGCTCGTCGTCTCGATCATGTTCGGCGCGCTGCCTGATGCTGGGCTGCTCAAGGCACACGACGCTCCGACAAACATCAAGTTTTTCCTGACGCTCTATGTACCCAGCGTGCTCGGGATCATTCTTTGGCAAACTCGTCTGAGCCGCCAAGCAACGCTCGACGCGATCAAGCGCGCGCACGAAGCAGCACGACTGGCAGCGCAGCGGCAAGCTCAGCTCGACGAGGCCAACATCAATCTCGATCGCGCACTACGCCTGGGAGCTGGTGTCGAAGGACGGTACAGCGGCGCGCTCGCTGGCGAATTTCGCCTCGCAGCGGTGATCGGTCGCGGAGCAATGGGCGAAGTTTACGCCGCGGAGCACGTCAGCACGGGCGAGCGCGCAGCGATCAAACTGCTGTCCTCCGCAGGACTCGAATCCCCTGCCCTGCTCGAACGATTCTTGCGCGAAGGTGAAATCGCCAGACGCTTCGCAGCGCCGAACATCGTGCGTGTGCTCGACGTCGGTGCGACCGATGAAGGCGCTCCGTTCATCGCGATGGAGCTGCTCATCGGTAACGACTTGGCGTTTCATCTGCGCCAGAAAAAGCAGCTCGATCTTCCAGCCGTCGCGGAGCTGGTGGAACAAGTCTCGCGCGGACTCGCTGCAGCCCATGCAGAAGCGATCGTGCACCGTGACATCAAGCCGCAAAACTTGTTCTTGGCCGACACGGACCAAGGCCCGACGACGTGGAAGATCCTCGACTTTGGCGTGTCGAAGCTCGTGGGTTCGTCAGGGACACTCACTCAAGCTGCGGTCGTAGGAACACCGGGGTACATGTCACCCGAACAAGCACAAGGTTCGAACGTCGACACGCGTAGCGACATCTTCTCTTTCGGTGCAGTCGTGTATCGCGCACTCACCGGGAGGCCTCCGTTCGCCGGCGCGGACATGCCGCAGATCTTGTTCGAGATTGTGTACAAGACGCCGACGCGCGTTTCAGAGCTGATGGCCGATCTGCCACGCGACGTGGACCTCGTCCTGGCCATCGCGTTGGCGAAGAAGCGTGAGGATCGGTTTGCCGAAGCCGGTGAGTTTGCCGCAGCATTTCGGAAAGCGAGCCGCGGGCAGTTGCCTCACGACGTACGTGAACGCGCTCGCGTGCTCATCGAGCGGTATCCGTGGGGAAAGCCCGCTGGCGTCGCCCACGGCGCAGACCACGATCGGTTACGATGAAGCGTGCTTCGTCAATCGATTCGCTCCGCCACCCACGCGCTCATGGCCACGCTCATCGTCACCGGATGCAGTGTCACGGTTCAGCCAATCCGAATACGCGGCAAGAGCGAGATACTTGCTCCTCAAACGAAGATCGACACGCCTGTCGTATCACTCGATCCGGTTGTTCCGGACGCACCTCCGCCATCTTGTCCTGACGAGCCACCCGCGCCGGTCGCTGACAAGAGCGCTAAGTTCGTCCTTCAAAACGGTCACGAGAGACCCATATTGAAGATGTTGGCCAGTGCGGATGGCCGCACGCTCGCATCCACGGGACTCGATGGAACCGTTCGCGTGTGGGACGTGCGCAGCGGCATCTTGCTACGCAAACTCGGCACCGCCGGCTTCTTCGTCAACGGGATGTCGCTCAGCGGCGATGGCAGACGCCTCGCGTATTACGCGCCCGATGGCACTCCCGAATCACTCGCGATTCGGATCGTCGATCTGGATCAGGGAACGTCACCGCGATCGGTGACGCCTCAATACGGATCGTTCCAGTTGTCGTCGGATGGCAAGCGAATCGCGATCGCGTCGAACAAACTCACGATCTACGACGTCGACTCAGCCGCACTGCTGCACGACGTGCCACTCGGCCTGACCTCGAGCATCGTGCTTGCCATCGATTACGACGATGCCGATGCACGCATCGCTCTGGCAGTACCTGGCGAAGTCATCGTCGTGGACGCGGCGAAAGGGACGATCGTGCATCGTTTGGCGCTCAGCGGCTCCTCAACTGCCGACACGCCCATGAGCGTCGCGTTGATCGACAAGCACGTCATCGTGCGCTCCGCGAGTGCAGCCGTGACGATGTACTCCCTGACGAGCGCATCTGCGCCACGCGTACTGCCGGGCAGCTTCAAAGAGATGTCTGTCGCTGCAAATCGCTTGTGGGTAACGGACACGATGAAGACGAGCGTGACGTCGTTCGATCTTCCAAACCTGACGCCCATCGAGCTGCCCAAGGTCAACGCGCCGAGCGCCGACGTGATCGCAACGAGTTCGGATGGATCCACGGTCGTGTTTGCGAAGAACGTTCTCGGAGCAGGGACCGTGATCGATGCACGAGACGTCGAGACGATGCGCGCTCTGCGCACGATCGAAGGACGTGAAACAGGCATCGATGCCATCGCGCTCAACGCTACAGCGGACGAACTGGTGACCGGCTCATACCTTGGTGAAGTCATGCGTTGGAACCTGCGCGACGGATCGCTCGCCGTGCCGTTGCCGCAGGAAGAACGCGACCTGGGACGCATGGTGAGCCTGGCGTTTGCGCCAAGTGGCGAGTTCTTCGCGACGACGACGGGACACACCGACCTACGAGTACGCGATGCGAAATCAGGACGAACGCTCCGTGCATGGAAGCCGACGGACGGGCACTTCCTGCGGTTCGCGGAATTCGTTCCGAGGTCAAACGATCTGCTCACGGTCGCGATGCGTACGACCTGGAAACAGACCGGAAAGAAGACTCAGCTCGGCACGCCCGCAGTGAAAGAAACGCACGAGATCCTTGTGGATCGATGGAACCTTGCTGGGCCCAAACCACCATTGCCTCCCACGCCGTACGGCGAGATCTCACGACCGATCGGTAAGTCCGTCGCTCGAGTTGCGCACGAAGCGAAGCGCGTCGCGATGTCTTCGAAGGGCGATGCGCTTGCGCTCTTAGGTAAAAATGAGCTGGCGTTGATGCGACTCGATACGGGTGCGATTCGTTGGACGACGCCGCTGCCTGGACTCGGCAACACGAAACACCCCGACGGCACGCTCGATGACACGCACCGCTGGGTGACGTTTTCACCCGACGGCAAAGCCTTGGTGCTGTCCACTCGACGCCTTCAAACGAGCAAACAAGGCCTGCAAACATTCTTCCCCGTGGTGCTCGTGATCGATGCAGCGACCGGTCGCATCACCGGGACATTTCCTTTGGACACATACGGTCCTGTTGCTTGGCGCAAGAACATCGTTTTCGTAGGAGGCCCTCGTCCCGTGCTGCTCGATGCACCGGGCACTACGTTGCTGGGCCTGCCGCGCTTGCTCGCCGACAACGCCTATCGCATGGCCCTGCTAGTCCACACCCGCGATCCAGTG
>CAZETM010000681.1:0-1884 GCA_964514885.1 uncultured Polyangium sp.
TCATGAAGCGAAGTTATCACGAGACGCGGCGCTGTACAAGGCAAACTTTCGCACCAAAATCGCCGGGAAACCAAGGCTCCGCCGCCACCAGGCAACACGGCGGGCGCGATGGCGACCTCTTTGGATTTTGCCTTGGGCCACAAGAGCATCGTCGCTAAAGCAGCAAGAAAAGCGCCGTGACGCAAAATGGATATTTGATCTGCCGCCCACCTGTGTCAAGACTGTTTTTGCATGCTGCGACATTGTGCCGGGTAGACCAACTACCATCTTTCCCGGTGGACGCTCGGTTGGCAGGTGCCCACGATTATTTTACATATTGCCCTACGAAGTCCACGACCAGCTCCGCGTAGGGTTCTTTGCCCATGATATAGGGCACATTCAAGTGATCCGCACCGGCTACCCACACCAGCCTTTTCGGTCCCGGATGAGCATCGTAAAGCTGCTGCGAATACTTTGCCGGAACGAATTCCTCCGCCGTGCCATGCATCGTCAAGAATGGAGACGCAATGGATCCTATTTTTGAAAGATTGTCCCAGCGCGCCGTGCTCAATGCAGAAACAGGAATATCCGCGTAAGCGCTGTCACTAACCACAGCTTGCACCGAGGTAAACGGCGATTCCGTCATTAACACCGCGGGCGGCTTGACACTTGCGAGATCAATCGCGACTGCACTTCCCAGCGAACGCCCATAATAAACGAGCTTGTTCGGATCGACTCCTTTCGTGGCAATGATCTCGTCCCGCACCGCGAGCATGTCGATACGAATTCCGTCCTCGGTCGGCGTGCCCGTGGAGCGGCCAAACCCACGGTAATCAACCACCACCATATTGAAACCCGCCGGATGAAGCAGCTCCAAACGTAACCACGAGTCACTGATGTTGCCATCTTGACCTCGGCAATATATCAGCGTGACCTCATTTGTCGAATCTGCCCCCGGCACCCAAATCGCAAAAATGTCCTCGCCATCCGAAGTGCGCACCGTCATCTCCTCGAATGCGGGAATGATGGCTGTCGAAAGCTCATATCCCTCGGGCGGCGCTTTACTCACCGCATAAAGAAACGAATCGAGGCTCAGTGGCTCGCAACCAGCAGCCAGCAGCAAGGACATCATACACAACCATCGCTTCATTGCACGTCTCCAAAGTATATGTTGGTCCCGAGAAGCAGGGAAAAGAAACCATGACTCCCCGGCGCGACCCAATTCGGACCATTCGGATACGTGTCGTACCATGGCGCGAGATACTTTGCCTCCAACGACACGCCAATTCGTTTGCCCAATCGAGCTTCTGCACCAAGCAATGGTCCAGCAATGAAGTTGGACTGTGCACGGATGGGTAATGCGGTATCGACACCGACGTAGATCAAATGCCGCCGCGCAATACGCCAAGCCGAAGCAATGGTGAAAGTGGGCGCAACGAGCACATCTTTGCTGGCTAGAACATGCACGCCGCCGGCAAGCGTCAGCGTGGGCTTTGCGCCTCCTTGGCTAATCACAGGATGCCAAGCAGCACCCATGACGTAATGGGCCGAGCCAAAAGCTGCCGCGGTCAAATCCACATGGCCAAGAACCTCCAATTGGTCGGTAACGCCGTGAGCGGCACCTACGCTGAGAATCGGTGTAGGAATGACGATCCCGAATACGCCGACGAGAGGTCCACCGAGCGATGCATGCACTGCAGAATTGCCTTTACCCAGCGGTCGCACCTGATGTGTATGTGTACAACCGGTCGCCGCACCAAGAGCAAGAGCAATGGCGACCGCGGGCGAAAACCATGACAACCTCATTCACCAAACCCATCCCTTCGAATATGATCCATCGCCAAGCGTGGCAAGCGTGGCAAGCGTGGCAAGCGTGGCAAGCGTGGCAAGCGTGGCAAGCGTGGC
>CAZETM010000681.1:1984-5541 GCA_964514885.1 uncultured Polyangium sp.
AAGACGAAACATTCAACCGTTCCTCAAAACGTCTGCGGCGCTGAACCAAGATTTCACACTCGGTCAGGATCGCTGACGAATCGAGCCATTTTTCACCTCAGCAGCCGCGTCACGTTTTACCAGCGGCCTAGTCTATAGAAAGACGCAGGTAGGGGCAAGAATAAAAGGTGGCGGTGGTATCGTGGTCAGGGAGAGCAGAAGCGCCGCGGCAGCGAAGGTTTCAGCCCGGATGGTCGAGCTTTTCGGTGACGCAACCATGCGAACCTCGTTCCCGAGCCGTTGTGCGGCGGCGCAATGCGGGCGAGAACGAGTTCGACGGGTCTGCGCGGCGGCGCAATGGCGGCAGGACGAAGCGCGCAACGTTGTGCGGCGGCATAATGGCTGCGGGTGTGAGGTTGACTAGGCTGCGCGGCGGCGCAATGGCGGCAGGACGAAGCGCGCAACGTTGTGCGGCGGCGTAATGGCGGCAGGTGTGAGGTTGACGGGACTGCGCGGCGGCACAATGCGGGCAAGGACGAGTTGGGCAGGGTTGCGCGACGGTGCGGGTGGCAATGTGTTGGAACGATTCGCGAATGCCGCCTACCAGTCGCGCGCGAACTTCACACACTTTCATGCCTCGTTTGTCAGGATGATGTACCTTCGCCGCGCCGATGACAGGCACCGGGTAGGAATGCACGGAGACGCCGCTGGCCGATCGAGAAAGAGCTCAATACTGTCTCGGCTTCCGCGCCCGTGCTGGGTCTGAGCATCTTTATATGGACAGGCTCGAGAATGTCCGACATGAATCCCGCGTGCAGCGTTTCTTGCGTGATGGTAATCACGCGTGCGACGTGCACGAGAGGTTCCGTTTTAGTGAGCTCACCGAATCGTCGGAACCAGTCGCCCGTGCTTTCACTCGTTGATTCGCCACCCTTGGAAGATTCAGCCATGAATCGTGGTTTCTGCCGCGAAGCCGCCACCACGACCCCCGTTATCAAACTTCGTCCAACGATACTTCATGCCGAACCTCATCGGCATCGATTCGTAGACGCCCAGGCGCCCTGGGCCAACTTATCACTTTGCTGCGATCTTGGCGCGGGACACGCATTGGTTTCGCTCGGCGCAAGCCCAGACGCGCGCGGCGGAGAGGTTGGTGGGGAGGTTATCGGAGTATGGGATGCCTCGGCCGAGGAAGAAAGGGTGAGCGTTATTGAATCGCGCTGAAGCCCGCGGGTGGTGCGTGGTGAAACCCCACGGCCCACGCGTTTGGATGTCAAGAGATGTTTCGGTCGACCATCATCGACCGATCGTCGCACCGGCTGTCGGATGCGCTGCGGGATAAGGCGACAAATACGCCGCCTCCTGACGCTTCAATTCATCGAGCAATTGCGTGGCGGTGGTTTTCAGGGCGCCGTCGTCCAAGCCTACCTTGCTTGCCGCGCCATTGATGAACGTTGGATAGGGTTGGTTGTATACGACGAGGTTCGTCATCTCGTACGGATCCACCGAAAGGTTGTAGAGTTCCCATTGGTCGGCCATTGGTTTGGCACTCCAGGGATCGCAATTGCGCACCAATTTCCACGACCCCGAACGCAAGGCTCGCACGTGCGCGGGTTGGCACACCGACCCAGGATGGAGATTTGGCGCGATGCCATAGGTGCGATTGTCAGACGCCTTTTGACCGCGCAACACTTCGACGGCCTCGCGGAAAATTCCGAATTGCGCCCACGAATGCACGTTGTGCGGGTCGGCATCGAGCGGCAAGGGTTCGGTGATCATATCGTCCGTCACGAAAAGCACGCCCTGACGAACCTTTCCATCCGGAAGCGTTATCGAGTTTGCCGTGCCTTTCACGATACCCGACACATCGACACCGGGCAGTGGCGCTGCCAAATGATCAAGCGACAATGCGCGGCGCCACGTTTCCTTGTCGTCGGACGTGCCAATGAAACCGAGCAACGTTGGCAGTAAGTCGATATGCGATGTTTGGGCATTGATCATACGCGCCGTATCCGTTGATGCATTCAGCGCCGGATGGCTGAAGACGACGGGCACATGCAGCACTTCTTGATAGGCCGTATGCCACTTTTCCATCATCATGCCGTGCGCGGCACCCATTTCACCGTGGTCAGCGGCGAACACGAGCAGCGTGCTTTCGCGCAAACCCGATTGATCAAGCGCCTCGAGCACTTGAAGAATGTGCCGATCGACCATCGAAATCATGTAAACGTAATACTGCAAAAACGCGAGGGCCGCGGCGCTCGTGTTTTCTTGGATGGCGAACGGCGCGCCTGCCTCCAGGGTGGCATTTAATGCATGCTCCGCGATTTGTTGCGGAGTCGCTTGATGCGACGGATCTTTTGCGGTGACGGCCTGCGCCACACCCTGTGCCGCGGAAAGCCCAACCTTCGCCGACAAACCAAGCCCGACCTTGTATGCATTGTCGTAATGCGAAAGCGGCTTGTTGTTCTGCAGAAGTTGCTCGTTCTGCGATGGACTTGGCGTCGCACAATCCTGTTCCAGTCCATTGGGATTGAGCGGCACGCGCATCGTGCCACCTTTTGGCGCGCGACTCACCGACCCTTTGGGCGGTATGGGTACAGCTTTGCTCCCATCCTTGACGACGGTGGGATCCTTGACCCATTCCTTCGTGTCGGAATTCCACGTTTCCGGTTGCAAACCGCGACAGAGCGCTGGATACACCGCAATATCGTGCGGATTGGTAAACGAGCAGACGGCGAAGAACGGCGTATTCGGAGGCGCCTCGACGTCACGCGGATCATCCAAATCTTGTTGCGAAGTCGAACGATTGTAAGGCACCGCGAGCCCTCGATTGCGAAGAAAACTGCATGCCAAGTCCGCAAATTGATAATCGCGGAAGGTGCCGACGTTGTTGATGAGCGATCCATGCGGTTCGGGCCACGAAAGTTCCCAATCGTCGAAGCCATATTGGCGCAACGTGTGTTCGGGTGGATTGCTAATGTGCCATTTCCCAAAATAATGCGACGTGTACCCCGCTGCCTTGAACCAATCGCCCATCGTCGGCGTACCATTGGGGGGCAACCACGGAAATGCACCCGCGTCGCCGCTCTTGAAAAGGCCGTCGGTCTGGGTGACGCCCGTGCGCGGGCCATATTGACCGGTCATCAGGCTCGCGCGACTCGGAATGCACGCTGATTCGGCGATGGTGTGATCCGTAAAAACGACGCCGAATTCTCGCAACTTGCAAAAGCCCGGGAAGATGTCCTTGTACGGGTTGGACTCGATATCGCCAGTGAACGCCAATATCTCCTTGATGGCATCGAGAAACCCGCCGTCTCCTTTCATGTATGCGGGAAAACGCAACTGATCGACGAGCATGAGCAGAATGTTTGGTTGTGCTGGCAGCGTCGGCGTGTTCATGTAGAAAACCTCGCGAAAGTTCGACGAAAGCGACGACGCCGAAGCCCCATGCCGCGCGTCGCAAGGGCACGTTACATGGTTTGTCGCGAGCTGTCTACGGGGTGCCTAGGGCGAACAAAGTGCCATTTCCGAACCTTGCGCGTCAAGGGGCCTCGGCGAGACGATGGGCGAACCCC
>CAZETM010000682.1:0-2389 GCA_964514885.1 uncultured Polyangium sp.
CGTCGGGGATCACCATCGACGCATGCCCGAGCACCTGCCCTCGACCATCCAATACCGCCACGCGGATTTCGCCTTTTGCATCCGCGAGGGACATGGCTCCCAGCAGTTTTTTCTCTGCCGTCCACGACAATGGAGCTGCCTCCATTCGATCGTTCCATTGCACCTGCATTCGAGGCTGGAGCCGCTTGGTGGGGTCGATCCCGTCGACTCCATTCAACGTTGCATTGACGGTCAAGATACGTTTGTCGGCGTCAAACGTCATCGTGGGCTCGGCCGTCACGGTCACGTAATCGATGGCCACGCGTTGAGGTGCGCCGGTCTTCGTGCGAAAACGCAGCGACTTCGGCCCTTGACGCAAAAGATCGATTTCACTAGGCACGACGCTGAAAGGGCCATCGTCGGCCGCCATTTCCAGGCCGCCCTGCGTCGTCAACGTCATCGAGCCATAAGGATTGACGGTGATTTTCTCGTTCGTTTGCACCACGCCTTCGCCACGTATCTCGACTTCGACCGCTTCGATCGTGCGCACCGGCGAAGCAATGCCCAAGAATTCTTCCTTGTCGATGGCTCGAACGCGCAAGTAATAAGCTCCCACGGGCATTTTTTCTGCGCGGAACGACAAGACGTCGGAGGGGATTTCTTCGCGCACGACCAAATCGCGAAATGCTTCGTCCTTGGATACTTCGAAGCGATATGCTTTGGCATCGGATACCGCCGTCCAACTTGCGGTGATGACGGTGCCGCCTGCTGATGAAAAGACGAGCCCATTCGAGCCGCCTTCTTTCCATTGAGGCGCTGGAGGCAAAGGTCTGGGAGCTATTGGAGCCGCGAACGCTTCGAATCGAGTGCCGAAGTTCTTGGGAACCGAGACGGTTTTACCACCCGAGCGAACTTCGGACTTGCCATCGAACACAGCGACCGTCGTACGTTTGTCTTGGCGGCTCACGACGGTTTCGCGCGAATCGGCCGCGACGCTCGCTCCTTCGGGTACCGTCACGACGGCGGGCGTCCCGCGGAGCGCGGACAAACCTGCTTGAACTTCGCCCGTTCTCAGCTCGATCGTCGGAGGCACCTTCGACACGCGTGTTCTGCTCGCCGTGCCATACACGACGATGAGCGTATTCTTGGCCAAATACACGTGGGTGTGATCGAGAAATTCCACATGAGCGAGGCCCTCCTCCATCGTTTGCAGATTGTGATTTCGAAACAACGACGACCCGCTCAGCACGGTGCTCCATCCACCCCCGGGAGCTCTGCCGCGCACGTTCGGTTTGCTCGACTTTACCCGTGCATCCGGCACGCTCGTCACGGACTTGGGCAGGATCAGCGTGATCCCTTCAGGAAGCGGTGTTGCTGCGGCACACGCGACACGGTTGTACCGGCTCAATAGCCCCACGTGCAGGACCGACCCGTACATGGCTTTCGCGATGTGTTCACACGTCTCGCCTTTTTGCACTCCCCAATGCACGACTGGCTCGACGAAACCGGGCGGAGCTTGTGGTTCGGCAAGGGCATGCGATGTGACGAGCAGGACGCCCATCCCGACCACGAGACGCGTTCGATGCAATTTCATCTTCGACTGACCTCGACGCGGACCACGATAGCGCGTCTTGGGACCTTTGTGGGCGTTGGTGAGTGCAAAAAATTGACGTCTTGCTCGGGCGGGCATCGTTGCTGTATGGTTGTCGCCACGATGGCGTTTGCTTGGCCCCAAAATTTGGTTTGTGCAGCGGCCGTTCTCGTAATGCCAGCGGTTGCTTTTGGACAGGCGGCCACGCCTCTCGACCGATTCGACCCTGCACCGGCCGGGGACGGCTCGTTTGCCGTCGCTCGAGCCGACGTTGCCGGCGATCTTCGTGCGAGCGGCGCGTTTGGGCTCGTTTACGGACACGCTCCGCTCGTCCTGCGCACCCGCGACATCGAAACCGGACGATTCACGTCCGAATCGCGGATCATCAGCCATCAGCTCACGGCGCATTTCTTGGCGAGTGTCGAAATCGCTCGCCGGGTCAAGCTCGATCTCGACGTACCTTTCACGATCTCTCAAGGTGGCGACTCACCCACCATCGATCCAAGCGCTTTCGTGACACCCCAGGACGTTCCTCAATCGTTTCCATCGCCCACGGGCGCTGCGATGAACGATGTGCGCCTCGGAGCCCGAATCGTGCTCGCTCGACAACGCGGTAGACTTCCTGCGGCAAGTGTCGGGTATACGGTTTGGTTTCCCTCGGGCAATGCTGCGGAATACACGAGCACGGGCAGCGTCCGGCACGCTCCATCCATCATCGTGGGTGCTGAATACGGTCGCCATGTGTGGTCATTTCAGCTCGCTCGGCGCGCGCAAGACAATGGACAAAACAATGGACAAAACAATGGACAAAACAATGGA
>CAZETM010000682.1:2489-5534 GCA_964514885.1 uncultured Polyangium sp.
ACAATGGACAAAACAATGGACAAAACAATGGACAAAACAATGGAAACGCGACAGGTTTGCTGACCAGCGAAGTTCTTGCAGGAGCCAGCTTTGCGACCCGTGTCAATGCTTTTTCTGCTCACGTCGAAATATTTGGTTCGACCAACGCTACCAATCCTGTGTCCACGGCGATTTCGTCGAGCAATCTGGAATTGCTCGTCGGTGGTCGATACTCGTTCGGTCCACTTACGGCGGGCGTGATGGGTGGTCCGGGGCTCGCGCGGGGCATTGGTACGCCTACGTTTCGCGTCGTCGGCACCATTGGCGCATCGTTTGACGCTCAGTTGAAGCGTGTTCGTCCGGCCGTTGCAAAAAAGCCGCCTCCGAAGCCGACGAAACCAATCGAAGCTGAATTGGCCGTCGTCGCAAGGCCATTGGATACCGATGGCGATGGGGTTGTGGATTCACGAGACGTTTGTCCGTTGATCATGGGTGATCCAAGCGCTACGGCGAAACGCCTTGGTTGTCCGTCCGATCGCGACGGTGATCTCATTGTTGACGTCGACGATCGATGCCCGGACGAACCAGGTGTCGTCAGTGCCGATCCCGCACGTTTCGGATGTCCTGGCGACAAGGATGGTGATGGTATCGTGGACGCTGCAGACGCATGTCCAAACGACAAAGGCGAACGCAGCGAGGACCCGAAAACTTCTGGGTGTCCGCGTTTGGTGCGCCTCACGGGCGATCAAATCGTGATCTTGCAAGAGGTCAGGTTCGCCACTGCGAGCGACGTGATTTCGCCCGACAGTTTCGCTTTGCTCGAGCAAGTTGCGTCGGTGTTTCAGGAGCATCCGGAGATCGTGCGCGTGGCGGTCGAAGGCCACACCGACAACGTGGGTATCGTCGATCAAAACCTGGCCTTGTCGCAACGACGAGCGGTCTCGGTCGTCCGTTGGATGGTTGATCATGGAGTCGACGCTCGGCGTCTCGAAACGCGAGGCTTTGGTCCTCGTCGCCCGATTGCGTCCAACGACGTTGCCGAGGGCAGAGCGAAGAACCGGCGTGTGGAGTTTCAGATTTTGAAACGATCTCCCGAGGGCGCTCGGGCTTGGCGAGAAGGGCGCGTGGAATGAAACTCGGTAGTCGAGCGCTGGCGCTTTTTGCGGTGGTGGGGTTGGTCCCGGTCGGTTTGGTCGTACCGCTGCTGATATCGGTCAATCAACGTGCGGTGGAAACGACGGAGCAACAACTTCAAGCTGCGGTCATTGACGAATTGAAGAACGTGACGCTTCGCCATGTCGATGGCGTACGTGACGATGCGACTGCGGTTGCGTTTGCATTGCATGACGCGGCCAATGCCCCGGAGCCGCCGGCAGGAAGCGACGGGCTCGAGGTTGTCCGAGCGATTCTCGGATCACGACGCAATGTCGATGCCGTTCGTTTTGAAGTACCCGAGCGAAATGTCAGTACGGTGATTCGCCGTCAGGATGCATCGAGCGCGGCGGACGTTTCTGTCTCGACGCCCGAATTGCGCAAGATCGCGGACGAGCGAGGCGTGGCCATTGCGAATGTTGGCAATACACGTGGGATGGTCGTCGTTCCAATCGTTTCGGCGAAAGGTGGCGAAAAGGCTGCGGGTTCGGCCAAGGGATACGTCACGGCTGCTTTGGTATTGGATGATTTGAACGGGCAGCTTCAAGACATTGCAGAACGCAGATTTGGTGGAGCGGTGGGTTTGGCGGTGGTCGATACGAATCGAAGGCCTGTCGCGGCATTCAACATGCCAGATCTGGTGCAATTGTCGGATCCTGCCACTCATCCAATATGGGCTGGTTTTTCCAAAGAAAACACATCCAGCATTGGTGTGGGTCGCGTCGCTCCGTATATCCGCGCCGATGGCGTCGAGATGATCAGCGCGGTCGAATGGCTTGCGGGTCTTGGATGGGGCGTCGTGACGGTACGTCGCGAGGCGGATGCTTATGGCGTTCTCATCTCGATGCGCACGCGAGGTCTTTACGTTGCCGCATTCGCTGCATTTTTGGCTCTTGCGGCGGGTGCATTCGCAGCTCGATCGGTATCCAAGCCGATTGTGCAATTGGCTGACCAGGCGCGGCGCATTGGGGAGCGCAAGTGGCAGCAGTTGTCGTTGACGACTGGACGAAGCGACGAGATTGGGGATCTCACGCGCGGATTGTCTTCAATGGCGACCGAGCTGCAGGACAGCGAGGCATTGATTGCCCGTCAGGCGCAGCAGCGAGCGGACTTGGGTCGCTTCTTGAGCAAAGACTTGGTGGATGCGATCATCAGCGGTCGGCACGAATTGTCGCTTGGCGGTCGTCGAGCGCCGGTGACGGTTTTATTTGCGGACGTCGTTGCATTTACTCCATTGGCGGAGTCGAAGCCTGCCGAGGAAATCGTCGCCTTGTTGAACGAGCTGTTTTCGGTGTTGACGGAGGTGGTATTTCGTCATGGCGGCACGGTGGACAAGTTCCTCGGCGATTGCATCATGGCGGTATGGGGCGCGCCGGTGGCGCAAGAGGATCACGCTTCGCGTGCGCTGGCTGCTGCGGAAGACATGATGCGTTTTCTCGAAGCGACGAACGATTCTTTTCGCGAGCGATATGGCGTGACGATCGAATTGGGAATTGGTATCAATTCGGGTGATGTATTGGTGGGCAACATTGGATCCGATCAGCGTATGGAATATACGGTAATCGGGGACGTGGTGAACGTGGCGGCGCGTCTCGAAGGCATTGCGCGGCCCAATCAGGTATTGCTTGGAGAATCGACGCACGCGCTGGTCGACGAAGCGGCATTCGAGATCTCGCTACTTGGCGAACGATCGCTGACGGGTCGAAAGAACACGACCAAAGTATACGAACTGGTCACGTCTTGATGGGGATGAGCGTCACCGCCCGATGCGGTTGCGGATGATCGTCCGGGTCGGTTCGGCAAGCGAGTCGATGTAGGAATCGGAAAGTGCGCGGAGCACGTCGTCGGGCAGCGTCAGTGTGACTTGCTCCGGCGCGAGCCCCGCGAGCCGTTGTTCTGGCGCGAGCCCCGCGA
>CAZETM010000683.1:0-5521 GCA_964514885.1 uncultured Polyangium sp.
CGCGCTCCACCGTGACCACCAGTTCGACGTTTTTGTCGAGCGCTTGAGCGAGTCTTTCGGGAGGATAAATAGGATCGATATGTTCGACGACCGTCGGGAGAGTCACGTTGGCCGGGATGGGGGTTGCGGTGTCGACAGTGTCCGCATCGGCGGCAAGTGTGTTCAGGAAAAACACAATGGCGCTCAGAACAATCGATGAAGCTCGTCTTTTCATTGAGATTCCGTACTCCCATTTTTGAAGCGTCGCGGTGTGGGATGCTCGTGCATACGCGTCATCGCATGATAGCCGCGAGTGCGAAGTGTGCCGGGTGCTCGAGGTCGAAGCGAAGGGCCAGCGTCGCGATTTCGCGGTGACGGTTTGCGCAGGTAGACGCAATATCCTCTAATGAATCGGCGCGAGACTCATGAGCGTTTTGCTTGTCTTTCGAGGTGTCGAGCGAAAGCCTGCATCACCAATAGATGCACGAGCGCTTGCGAGTATTTGTACACGTACCAGGGCAGTCGCGGCACGAAGTCGTGCACTGCGGCAATGACGTCGCCTCCGTCGAGCATCGAGCGGAATTCGAGCCGCGGGCGGCCCGTTCGAGCCTCACCCGACAAGAGCCCGCCGGTCACGAAAAAGAGCTGGCGATCCGCGGAGCTTCGCTCATGGGCAAACGTCAATACGAGCAACGGTTCGCGAAGGGGCCAAAAATAGAATCGGCATGTCCGTGACTCGTCGACCGAAACCCTTAAAAATGGCCCCATGAAACTCGGCAACCACCGCACGTATTCTTCGGCCACCCAGCGCGCTTCGCGGCCTGGTGGTGCGCGAAGTCGTTGGACCGAACATGCGCGTGGGTCAATCGTCTCGCGTCGACGAGGCCGCGAAGTCGATATTGGTGTACCGCGTTTGGCCTTCTCCGCGACGGCGCGTTCGAGTGTTTCGCGTAGCGGGCTTGCGTCGAGCTGCGCCAAATTTTGCAGAATGAGCCCATCGGTTGCCACCATATCGTGGCGCAAACTTTCGACGAGCGGTCGCACGAGCGCTTGCGATGCCCCCGTGATCACACTGACCCAAAGCAGCGATAGCTTTAACGTATTCACCGGTACGGCCACGATCCGCGTGCGTTTGCCTTGGACCTCGCCCGTCATGCGCAGCATGTCTGCATAAGAAAGCACGTCCGGACCCGCGATATCGTACGCGCGCCCGGCCAGGTCGGGGTGCTCGATGGCAAATTGGAGCAGCGGCACGACGTCGTGCAGCGCAATGGGCTGCGTTTTGGAATTCGTCCAGCTTGGCCCAATCATAAACGGTAAACGACCGACGAGCCGCGCCATCATGTCGAATGACGAGCCGCCAGCACCGATGATCAACCCTGCGCGTAACGTGGTGACGGCACTTCCGTGCGAAGCGAGTGCTCGTTCGACCTCGAAACGGCTTTCCAAGTGCCGTGAAAGCCCCTCGGTGGACGCGGGTAAAAGGCCGCCGAGGTACACGATATGCCGAACGCCGTTCGATGCGGCGGCCCGCGCGAAGTTGTCGGCGCAAATCAAATCGAGGTCCTCGAAACGACCTTGCGTCAAGCGCGCCGAAGGCATCATCGAATGGACGAGGTACACGGCGATATCGGCGCCAGCGAGCGCACTTTCAGCGTCGCGAAGGCTGAACAAGTCGCACGAGCGCCATTCGACGTTCGGCTCCACCGGTTGCCCTTCGACCTTGCGAGCGATTCCGATGACATGATGCGTGGACGCCAATGCTTTGATCAGCGCTTTTCCTACGAAACCGCTACCGCCAGCAATCGCCACCCGCGACCTTGCTTCGATTCGTTCGGCATCCGCTGGACTTGATCTACGTTCGGATATGGTCACGATCGTGACTTTAGGGTGCCTTGGCTGGAAAGTCGATACCTACCGTGCTAGCGAGCCTGGGCCCGAGTGTCATTCGACCCCCGAGCCCACTCGTTTTGGATCAAGTTCTCTGGATCAAGCCTTAAGGAAAGGCAGGATCTCGTTCATCACCGACAACTCGGCATTGGTGTATCTCTCATAGCCACCGTACCAGTTCTCGGTCGACATCTTCACGAGGCCATAACCTCCGACGCCGTCCATCTCGTAATCGGCGGGCGCCAGGCCCATCGATTGCAGCACGTTCGCGAGCCATTGGTTGTAGACGAGCCCGTTGTGTGAATCGACGAAACTCGTCATTCCATTGGACGTGGCCGCCTTCTTTTGCAGGTTCCGGAAGTCGCAATAGTTGCCCGTCGTGAAGAAGCCGTCCGCGCCGCCCGCGGTAATGACGGGCATTTCGATCGGGTCGTGCGTGACCGATCCAGATTCCTGCGTCCATTGCACCAGGCAATGATCCAGGACCGTTCCGCCGCTCGGATCCGCTACTGCGTCGAGCTTGCTGATCAAATCGACGAATACATCCTCGAAGAACCGCCGATTGCCACCAAAAAGGATTTCGTGCCGCTCCGGGCTCACGTTTGCCTGGTGCGCGACGTCCTGGTGCCAATCGCCGACGTAATTCGAGAAATGGTCCCCGACGAACATCGTGGCAATACGCGACGTGTCGCAAGCGAATGCGGCCACCACCACGTCGTTCATGAGCTGCCAGAATCGCTTCTGCGCGTCCGGATCCACCGAAAACGAAGACGTGACCTCGTCCATCGAAGAGCTTGCCGGAGGCGTAATCCCCATGCAAGACGCGACCGTGGTCAACTTTCGCTCCAGCTCGCCCAAGCGATCCATGTGGTCATCGAGCCGCTGTTTGTCTGCGGACGATAGCCGCCGATTGCCGTCGCGCAGCCGTTTGTAATCCTCGAGCACGCGATCCACGATCGGTGGGCGCGTTTGCGCCGGATCCTGCGGCGGCACGAAGATCTTATTGAAAAGTGCGAGCGAGTCGTTTTGTGGCGCGACGCCCTGGATCGATCCCGACTGCGTGCTCGGGCTCGACCAGCCATGTGACATCCCGTTCGCTCCTATGACCAGCGACCGTTCGCGGATCGTCCCCAGCTCTGTATAGAACTTGTTCGACCAGGCGAGGAGCTGATCGAGCGTTTGTCGCGGCATACCCTGGATCGATTGACCGTCGGATCCATTGCCGTCGTTATCGGCGTAATTGCCGAGGTGACCACCTCGATGGTGTGCCAGGTAAAACGTCACGTCGAGGCCGCGCAGCACATTCATCTTTTGGACGAGCGTGCTCGTGAGCTTCGTCGAGTCACCCGCGAGGATCGGCGACAGCGAGGCCAGGCCATTCTGCACGTCGAGCGTGAGCGGTCCTTTTCGGACCTCGTGCGTCGCGTACGTCGCCGTTTGCGTGAGCGTCGCGTCGTTCGGATACATCCGGGCTGGCCAGATACCACCGTGGTTTGTCCCGAGCGCGATGAATCGCTTCGGGCCGCCTGCCGCGAGGGCTTTTTGGCCCGACACGGAGGACAGGAACGGGATCGCGAGGGTAAAACCCGCCGCGCCGCGAAGGAACATGCGTCGGTTGAGATTCAAAGACATATCGATTCTCCTCTTTTTCCCCGCGCCTTCATTCCTCGAAGCTACGCTTGCGGAAGGCCGTGCTTTGCGCAATCGCTTTGAGCACATCCGCCATTGTTTTACCCTCGTCCAGTGCGAGCTTCACATCGCTGAGCGCGCAGGCGTCCTTTTCGATGTTTTCTTGGCGCCCGAACGTGAATCGGAAGTATTGCTTGGCAAAGCAAGCGAAAGGTTTCTGGCTCGCGACGATTTTATCGGTCAAATCGCCTGCGTTGTTTACCGCTGTATCGTCGTCGCTTTCGACGTGCGGGACAGCCACCGTATTGACCGGCGCGGTCCCCACGGGTTGTCCCGTCATCTCGTCGAACAACGTTTGCTCTTGCCTGACTCGCCCGAGAGAATCGAAATTCTCCGTCGCAAACCCGAGCGCGTTGATGATCGTTTGATGGCAACCCGCGCAGGCTCCTCCGCCCGTGAGTTCCTCCACGACTTGCCTCGTCGATTGCTCCTGGCTCAATTTCGGCGGATTGTTCGCCGCATTCGGCGGAGGCGGCGGGATATTGTCGCAGAGTAGCGCTTTGCGAATGAAAACGCCTTTCATGATTGGCCGCGTATTCGCCGAGCCCGTCGCGAGGTATGCCGCGCGTGTCAATAGACCCACGCGCTCCGGCTCCACGAAATCAGACGGCTCTCCGCCCGACCAAACCGGCACGCCATAAAGGCTCGCAAGATCGTTTGTCTTGGCAAACGATTTTCGGCTCGTCAGGAGATCCTTGAACGTACCGGGGTTTTCCACCGTGTAATAAAGCGCCGCGTCCGTCACCTCGTCGAGCATGTGCTCGCGCAGATCCGGACCAGGCGCATATCCATCGGCGAACGCGTCGAAGAGCGGCGTGCCCGCGCGCGAATCCAACTCCTCCAGCGTCGTATTCGAGAGCCATTGCCCGAAAAACTCACGCATCGACGATTGCGTCCGTGGATCCGTGAAAACGCGTTCGACTTGCGCCGAAAACCCGGCATCCGTAATCAGCTCTCCGCTCTTTGCCGCCGCGAGCAGCTCTTCATCCGGCGTCGTTTGCCAGAAATGGTACGAAATGCGCGAGGCCAGCTCATAACCGTCGAGTGGCGCAGTCACGTCCGTCCCCGCCTGCCCGTGCTCTACGAAATAAAGCACGTGCGGAGCGTTCAGGATCAAGGCGATCACGTCCGCGTAATCGGCAGGCTCGAACGGCACCGTCCCCGCTGGGCCTCGATAAAACGCCACGTCTTCATCCGTCACCGTTCGTCGTAATGCACGTTCGCCGAGCTTCCGGATCATCGCGTCCAGGCAAGTCGCGTCATTCGCCGGATCCGCGTCCGTCGCGCATGTCCCGGCAATCTCATCGAGGCGCGTATTCGTTGCGACGAGCGCTTTGCCAATGGCCTCCGCCACCACGTACGCTCCATCCGTGTGCTCTTGCTGGAGCGCTTGATCGAGCCGCGTGAACCCGGCATAATGTTTGTCCGGGCCAATCGGCCGATCGTTCGGCAATTGATTGAACAGCGGCGTCACTGCGGTCAGAACCTCGTCTTTCGCCGCGGGGACCGCGAACCGAATGAGGTCCGCCATCGTGTTTCGATACTGGAGGTTGCTCAATCTGCGAAGCGCTACCGACGCTGGAACTGCGTCTGGGGCGCACACGAACGAGGTTGGGGTCGAGCCCGGTCCTTCTGTTTGCTCGTCATCAGGCCCTCCGATGAGTCCTGTGCATGCACCAGATGCGGCGCATAATCCTAAGAGAAATGGCCAAGATCTTCTTGTCATAGGCTTGGATCTCCTTTCCGGAGACACGTCGGGTATTTTCCCGCGTGTACAATGCGGAATTTATTCGAAAGGCGCTCCGTAATCCAGCACGTCGATGGCGTATCTTCGTGCTTGACTCCGCGCCGAGTCGCCGATCACCTTCGGCTCGGAGGTTACTATGCGATTTTCTTTGAATTGTGGTGGAGAGACGAGATGGGCGATACTCGCCGCAGCGGCGGTAGGCCTTGTCGCGTGGGG
>CAZETM010000684.1:0-5520 GCA_964514885.1 uncultured Polyangium sp.
AGTCGTTGGACGTGGTGGTTCTGGCACGACGCTTGGGGCTGAGGCGTCAGGCGGAACGACAGGCTGCTCACGCCCGCTCAAGATCCAAATCGCTCCACCAACACCTGCGAGGAAGATCGGCAGCACGACGAGAGCAATCACCAGGCCGGGAGAAGTGGACGTTTTCGTCGTAGGGCCTGTGGACAACGCTGCACGTTGAACGGCTGGATCGAGAATCTCGGTGCCATTCGCTCCCACAGGAACGGTCGGCGCACCTCCTGCACCGGAGCGCAGAATCACCATGGACAGCGTTTCCACCAGCTCGCGAATGGATTGGAAACGCGCGTCCGGATCTCGCTGTGCTGCCCGCGCAAACCAAGCATCAAAGCCTACGGGGACCTTGGCGATTTGCGACGGCACGGGCAGCGGCGACGTGCAGATCTTCATGAACAGGTCGCCTAGACTGTTGCCTGAAAAGGCTCGCTGACCCGTCACGCACTCGTATGCGATCATCGCGATTTGCCAAAGATCCGAGCGGTAATCGAGTGGTTTGCCCATGACCTGCTCGGGGCTCATGTACGAAGGCGTTCCGACGACCGTTCCCGCGTGCGTCTTCAGATGCGGGTCGAGCGATCCTTCGTTTGTTTTTGCGATGCCGAAGTCGAGCAGCTTGATGACTTCACGGCCATCTTCGACGGCGATGAAGACGTTCTCTGGCTTGAGATCGCGATGCACGATGCCTTGTGCATGGGCCTTTTCGAGCGCTCGGGCGATCTCGCGAAACACGCGCACCGTGTCGGGCGGCGTGAGCACTCGCAATCGCTCGATCTTCTTGGCGAGGCTCATGCCCTCGAGCAGCTCCATCACGATGTACGCGACGTGCCCTTGCGAGCCGTGATCGAGCGTTTGCACGACGTTGGCGTGTCTGATCTTCGCCGCTGCGCGCGCTTCGTGGAGAAACCGCGCCATCGTTTCTTGCGGGTTCGGCGTCGATGCCAAGTCGACGAGTTTTACCGCGACCATCGAGCCGAGCGTTAGGTGTTCGGCGCGCCAAACCTGACCCATCCCGCCTGCCCCAATCGGCACATTCAACCGGTATTTACCGGCGATGATCGTTCCGGGCGCCCAGGGGCTCGGACGAGTGCTCTGGGTTTCTAGCGGCGGAGAGTCCACAGTCGGGTGGCCAGTCTAGAGCAGACACGGGATGCGGAGAAAGATTCCGTGACTCTCTAGACTGAAGCCCTCGGTAGCGCTTCATGCATCCCGCGAAGATCTCGCCGATGAGCGTGCGGAAGTCCATGCTCGCGGCTCTTGCAATGAGACACAGGTCGCTGAAGTCGGGGGCGAGTCCGGGCAGCGGATTGCACTCGATCACGTGCACGGTTCCGTCCTTGGCCATGCGCAAATCGATCCGAGCGACATCACGACAATGCAGCGCTGCGAAAGCATCGCGCGCGACCTTCTCGATCCGTTTCTGTTCGGCTGGCGTGATGTTCGCGGGGCACTCGTTGAGCACGTGCTCCGTAAACGTTTGCTTCTCCGCGTAGCCGTACACATGCGTATCCCCTGGCGCGAGGAACACGATTTCCGTGACAGGTAGAACCTTCGGTCGCCGCTCTCCAAGCAGACCCACGGTGAATTCGCGCCCTGCAATGTACTCTTCGACAAGTGCAGGTTGGCCGTACTTTTCGACGAGCTGTTTGGCCGCAGCGCGTGCGCCAGCTTCGTCGCGGACCACCGATTCCGCGGAGATCCCCTTCGACGCTCCTTCCTCGTTTGGCTTGACAATCACCGGATAACGGAACGTTTTGAGCTTCTCGCGCCCCGTGACCAGCACTTGCCATTCGGGCGTATCGATGCCCGCAGAACGTAGGATCTGCTTGGTCAAACCCTTGTCCAGACACAGCGACATGGTGGTCGAATCACTGCCGCTGTACGGGATGCCAAGCAGCTCCAGTAGCGCAGGAACCTGTGCTTCGCGCCCGCGTCCGCGAACCCCTTCCGCGATGTTGAACACGACGTCTGGTTGAATCGCTAGCAACCGATGCGGCAGATCCGGCTTGGCTTCGAGTGGAACCACCGTGTGGCCAAAACTCTCGATCGCGCTGGTGATCGCTTGGATCGTCGACGGCGAATCGAACTCGGCTTCGGCATCGCCGCCTTCGCGTTTCATGTTGAAGGTCAGGCCCACGCGTAGTGCAACCTTCTTGGAACGACGTGTCGCCGGATGGTCGAGCAAGTGCTGCAAACCCCTACGTTTGCAGGCACTACGCACGATCGCGCGAATGACTCCGTCGAAGTCGATGCCACCACCACGCGCCGCAACGAACAAACCGCTGGTCGGATCGAGCGACGGGAGCGCATCGACTTCGAGAAAGTGCACGTCGTATCCGTTGTTGGAAGAACCTTCCGAAGATGAAGCTTTCGTGACTCGAAATTCGCATCGACCGAGGTCTTGGATCTCGAGTGCTCGAATCACCTGCAGCGTCATGCGTTGAATGCGCTCGATCACGTGAGCTGGCAGATCCGGCGCTCGCAGCGTCACGTGCTCGGGTCGCACGTTCTTCAAGCAGAAGTCGTGCACCTGGTGATCCTTTGAGTACGAAGGATCGATCACGTATTCGATGGGCTCGAGAATCCCTTCTCGCCCGAGGTCCGCGACGAACGAGCACGAGATGTCGACAGCTTCGAGCGACGTTTGCGTAATGAGCCGCGCGCGTGGAGTCGTGGGTACGCCGTCATCGCTGAGCACTCGTTTGGTGAGGGCTTTGTCGAGCGTCGTGCACAGCGTGTACGCATCCGAGCCCGTGTAGGGAAAGCCGAGCTCGTCGAAGAGCGCCGGGTAAAACGCTTCCCGCGTCTTGCCTTTGTAGCCTTCGGCCAGGTTGAACACGAGGTCTGGAGAGATGGCCTCGAGGCGCGAGATCATGCGTGACGCGGGTCCCGCAACTTCGAGTCGATGGACGTCGTGTCCTGCGCGCACGAGCGCTGCCTCGATCGCGTCGATCGTCGCTGGACTATCGAACTCCGCTTCGTCCGGCGAGCCCGAGATCTTCACGTTGTAAGTGAGCGCGATGCGCATCTTGAGGGCACTCTAGAAAAGACGCCGAGTGCGCGCGTTCGATAAGACAAACTAACGCCGCGCCCATCTTCCCGAACCTCGGAAGGAAGGGTTTTTCGCGGTAGAAAGACCGAACTGGCGCGGCGTCATGCTGGGAACCTGTACGCGCGTCAAGCGGGGGGACTCCCCGCCTGCCAAGCCACGTGCTACGGCGAGCATCGTGACCGAATCCGTCGCATTCCCGCAGCCGCCGAGCAGACAACCGGCCGACGAGCTGAACGAGCCGCAAGCAACGGCAGTGGCCCACGTCGACGGGCCGATCGTGGTGTTTGCAGGTGCAGGTAGCGGCAAGACGCGCGTCATCACCTACCGCATCGCCAATCTTCTGGCTTGCCACAACGTTCCGCCTTTCCGCGTCCTCGCGGTCACGTTCACGAACAAGGCCGCGGGCGAAATGCGCCGCCGTGTCGCTTCGCTCGTCGGTGAAGAGATCGCACGAGAGTTATGGATCGGTACGTTCCACGCCACGTGCGCGAAGCTATTACGACGCTTTCACGACTCCGCTGGGCTCGAGCGCAACTTCGTCATCTACGACGATTCGGATCAACGCGCCGTCGTCACTCGCGTGCTCAGAGAGCTGAAACTCGATGAGAAACGCTACCCGCCGAGACAAGTTCTCGCGCGCATCCACAAGGAAAAACAAGAAGGTCGCGGCCCTGCTGAATTCGAGTCCCAGGGGTTCTTCGACGACGCGATCATCAAAGTTTACGAGGGCTACGAGAAGTACCTACGCAAGGCCAACGCGGTCGACTTCGACGACCTGATCTTGTGCGTGCTGCGTATCGCCGAGGATCCGCAAAGTATGCCTGGCGAAGAGCTCCGCGCGCGTTTTCGCCACGTGCTCGTCGACGAATTCCAGGACGTCAACCAGGTCCAATACCGTCTCGTCCGATCGCTTGCAGCGAGCAGAAACCTATGCGTCGTTGGTGATGACGATCAGAGCATCTATCGCTGGCGCGGCGCGGATGTACGCATCGTGCGCAACTTCCGCAAAGACTTTCCCGACTCCAAAACCGTCAAGCTCGAGCAGAACTATCGCTCCGTAGGGAACGTCGTTTCCGCGGCGCTTGGGGTCATCAAGCCGGCCAAGGATCGCGAGCCCAAAGAGATCTGGACGGCGCGACAACCAGGCGAGCAGATCGTGGTCGTTGCTGCTCAAAACGAACACGACGAAGCTGCGTGGGTAGCCGATCGCGTTCGTGAACTCGGAACGAAAGGCGTGCCTTTGGGCGAGGTCGCCATTTTCTACCGCGTCCACGCTCAGTCACGCGTGCTCGAAGAGGTTCTTCGCGCCGAACGGATCCCGTATCAAATCATTGGCGGCATGCGCTTCTTCGAGCGTGCCGAGGTCAAGGATCTGCTGTCGTATTTGCGCATCATCGACAACCCGCGCAGCGACGTCGACCTCGAGCGGATCATCAACGTACCGGCTCGTAAGATCGGACAAACCACCGTCGACAAACTCATGCAAGTCGCCAATGCCTTGGGCCTGACGCTGTACGACGCCATCGTGCCGATCGTGGAACAAGGTGGTTTGGCGGGGGCGGCGAAAAAGGCGCTTTCAGGGTTTCGCGGCATCATCGAGAAGCTCCGTGAGACAGCGGCGACGGCTCCACCGAGCCAGGTTGCGCGTGAAACGCTGGAGCTTACCGGTTATGCGCGTTTGCTCGACGAAGACGACAGTGCGGAGAGCGATGCGCGAAAGCAAAACCTCCAAGAGCTCATCGGCTCCATTCTCGATTACGAAGCTGAAGCGGCTGCAGCGGGGCAGGTGGGTAATCTTTCGGGATACCTCGAGCGCGTCACGCTCACGACCGATATTGACTCAATGGAGGATGCGCCGCGCGTTTCGATGATGACGGTTCATGCGGCCAAAGGGCTCGAATTCGATTCCGTGTTCATTACGGGCATGGAAGACGAAATTTTTCCGTTCAAAAGCCCCGATCCGAAACGTAATGAGGATATGGAGGAGGAGCGGCGGCTCGCGTACGTCGCGGTGACTCGTGCGCGCGAACGGCTTTACGTCACGCACGCCAAACGACGCATGATTTTTGGCAATACCCGGTTTGGGATTCCGAGCCGGTTTTTGGCGGACTTTCCTGCTAATGCGGTGCAAGGGATCATGACGCCCGCCGCGGCCAGTGAGCTTCAATGGCGTGATGTCTCGCGCGCCGAACCGGATCGAAATCGAGGTTCCTGGTCACATCCGATGGGTCGTTCGCCGTCTTCACCGTCGTCGTCGTCTTCGCCGTCTTCGATGCCAACGACGCGTATGCCGTCCCCGCCTTTGCCGACTCGGCCGCCTGGAGAGCGCTACATCGAGCGCGAAGTCGCTGATTCGAACGAGGGGGGGTTGGTGCGCGGAGGCCGCGTCATGCACGAGAAATTCGGCGTGGGGGTGATTGTCGAAGTCGACCCTG
>CAZETM010000685.1:0-5499 GCA_964514885.1 uncultured Polyangium sp.
ACCACGTCGAGATTGCGTGGCGTTCTCGTCAGTGCACGCTGCAATCAGCGACGCAGCGAAGACGACAATCGGCGTTGCGAAGAGCACCGCGCGTACCCAACGTCCCCAATGACCCGAGCCGACACGATCCACCTTTCGGCGAGTTTCCATGTGCTCGAAGATGCCACGACCGCGCGCCGGGCAAAATCAAGAAGGCGCAAGGACGTCGGCAATGCGCGCAAGTCGATCGAGATCGTGAATGTCGTACGGGAACGCGGGAACGTGCGCGAGCAAGCTTCCACCGAGCGCTTCATCTTCGAGAGCCACTTCGAGCCCGATCAGGTGCAACGCATCGAGTTTGCCCATGCGTCGTTCGTCCTCGGCCGCTTGTCGTAAGCGTTTGGCTGCATCGGGGCCGAGGTTCATCGAACGATCTGCGATCGCTGATTCCACCTCACCGAGATCCGGTACGCGCCCGTAAACCGGGTGCACTCGGTTCACGACGAACGCATCGCGGTGCATGTTTTGCTCCCGCAAACGCTCAGCGAAAAACAAGACCTCACGCACTGCGAGAGGATCAGGAGTCGTGACCAGGACGTAGGCAACATCGGGTCCGCGCAACGCTTGGCTCACGGCATCCGCGCGCTTCTTCCATCCGCCGAAGAGCGAGTTGATCTCGGCGATGAACCCACCCATCTGCTCGAGGAATCCATTACCGCTCACCTTGCCGATGCCACGCACGATCGCGGCTGCGCCCTTGGCCAGGACGTTCAGCGAAAACGTTCCCGAGCTTTGCACCGCTTCCACGAGCCACCGCGTGGCTGCGCTGTCGATCGCGCCCACGAGTCGTTCCGGCGCATCGAGAAAGTCGAGCGCATTGGCCGTCGGAGGCGTGTCGAGCAGGATGAGGTCGTACTTGGGATCAGCTTTCGTGGCGTGGAGCTTCTCCATCGCCATGTACTCCTGCGTGCCTGCAAGTGACGTCGAAATGTACTTGTAGAGAACGTTGTTGAGGATCCGATCGCGTTGTTCGGGCGACGGCGACAGCTCGCGAATGAGCCCGTCGAAAGTGCTCTTCGTGTCGAGCATCATCACGGTCATCGAACCGGAAACTTCCAGTCCTGCTCGAGCAAACAAGGCGGGATCGATCGTTTGCGCCTCGGTCTTCATCTCTTCGATGCCGAGGCTTTGGGACAGGCGTCTTGCCGGATCGATGGTCAAACACAGGACGCGTTTGCCGCGGCGCGCTGCTGCGAGGCCAAGTGCAGCGGTGGTCGTCGTTTTGCCGACTCCACCGCAGCCGACGACGAGAAGCACACGACGGGAGGTGAGCAACGAGCCGAGCCCGCCTGGCGATGATCGACGTTGTGCTTCGGAAACCGTCACGCGCCCGCCTCATATCACGTTTTTCGGCGAGGGCTATCGGGGCAAGCTCAGGTCGCGCAAAGGATTCGTTTTCAGCCCTGCGTCGCTCGCTCGACATGAGCGTACGATCCGGCCCTTCGTCCCGGATGGCGAGCGAGACATCTGCCTCGTGGAAATCCCGTTCGGGCCACAAATCTCAACAAACGGGACCGACTACGTTTCCGCCAGCAAGCTGCTAGCTTTCGCGGCGCATACGATGGGTGGTTATATCGACCTGCACTGCCACTGGGTCGTCGGCATCGACGACGGAGTGAAGACCGTTCAAGACAGCCGTGATCTACTCGCGGGACTGGGGAGTATCGGTTTTGCAAAGGTCGTTGCGACGCCGCACATGCGCCCTGGAATGTTCGACAATGCGAAGGCAGATCTTACGCGGGCGTACGAAGAGACTGAAAAAGCCCTTGGTGATCCAACGGGTTTGCCGGCGCGAGGTTTGTCCTCGGAGCACTACTTCGATGACGTCGTATTCGAGCGAATCATGCGTGGGGAAGGTTTGCCGTACCCGGGTGGTCGCGCGATCCTCGTCGAGTTTTATCCGCGCGCATTTCCGATTCATCTGAACGCGCGATTCTTCGATCTACGACGCAAACGGCTTCGCCCCGTGATTGCGCACCCTGAACGTTACGAGTGGGTTTGGGATGATGCGAAGGTGCTCGATGCGCTCATTGATGCAGGCGCAGCGATGTTGCTCGACGTGGCAGCACTGGCTGGCAAATACGGTCGCACGGTGACGAAGTGTGCAGAGAAGCTGCTCGAAGAAGGGTATTACGACGCGGCATGCAGTGATGCGCACGGTCCACGTGATGTCGAGCATGTAGCCAAGGGCATCGAAAAGATGCAAAGCGCCATCGGAGCGGAAGACGCGCGAGCGATGCTGGTCGACGGGCCGCTGGACATTTTGGAAGGTCGTCTCGAATCATGAATTTGCGCCCTGGTCCAGTTTTTGTGGACAAACGGCGCAGCCGTATGGAAAGGACAAACGCATCGTGCAGGAGCTGCTGAAGAAGATCGAGGATCGCACGGCGCACGTGGTCGTCGTGGGCATCGGGTATGTCGGGTTGCCTCTGGTGGTCGAGTTTGCCCGGGCAGGGTTTCGGGTCACTGGGTATGACAAGGACCCCGAGAAAGTTCGGCTGCTCCGTTTAGGTGAGTCGTATATCGGCGATATCGCGACATCGGAGCTTGCTCCGCACGTTGCCGAAGGGCGTTTGACTGCATCGACGGATCCGAAGGTGCTTGGCACTGCGGATGCGATCGTGGTTTGCGTTCCGACGCCGCTCAACAAGACCAAAGACCCCGACATGCGGTTCATTTTGTCGGCGAGCGAAGAGATCGCGGAGCACCAGCATTCGAATATGCTCATCGTGCTCGAATCGACGACGTATCCTGGAACGACGCGCGAAGTGCTCGTGCCCAAATTGACTGGCGACAAATACGAGCTTGGGAAGGACGTATTCATTGCGTTCAGCCCTGAGCGAGTGGATCCGGGCAATCAGATTTATGGCACCCGCAATACGCCGAAGGTATTGGGTGGAGCCACGCCGGGGTGTCTCGAAGTGGCCGTGGCGCTTTACGGGAAAATCATTGAAAAGGTTGTACCGGTATCGAGCACGGATGCGGCCGAGATGGTGAAGCTGCTCGAAAATACGTTCCGCGCGGTGAATATCGGATTGGTGAACGAAGTTGCTTTGATGAGCCGCAAGCTAGGAATCGACGTATGGGAGGTGATTCGCGCGGCGGCAACGAAGCCTTTCGGGTTTATGCCGTTTTTCCCCGGGCCTGGTTTGGGTGGTCATTGCATTCCGATCGATCCGCTTTACTTGTCGTGGCGGATGCGGACGCTCAAGTATCAAGCTCGGTTCATCGAATTGGCAGATTCGATCAACACTGCAATGCCCGAATACGTGGTGATGTTGGTACAGCAGGCGCTCAATGGTGCCAAGAAAGCGCCGAACGGATCGAAGCTGCTCGTCGTCGGTGTCGCATACAAGCGTGACGTGGCGGATTATCGCGAATCCCCGGCATTCGATATCATTCATCAACTGCATTCTTTGGGCGCGGACGTGCGTTATTACGATCCGCACGTGCCCGAGGCTGAAGAGGGAGGCATTGTGATGAAGTCCGAGCCTGGCCCGGTGGCGTATGGCGAATACGATGCCGTGGTGATCGTGACGGATCACAAGGTCATTGATTACGCGCGCCTGCTCCAGGAATCGAAGATTGTCGTGGATACGCGCGACGCGCTTCGTGGCATAGCCGGCGATCATTCCAAGGTTGTGCGACTCTGACCAGAATCCGTGACCAGCGCCGAACCTGAACAACTCCCAACCGGCCCGAGCAAACGCCGGTGGCTGGAAAAACTGGGGCTATCGCTCTTTTTCGGCGCGGCGCTTGCGTGGATTGCATTGCGTGGTGGCTTGCCGCTGGTTCCTCCGACCGAAGCATTCTCCACGGTCCGACCGTGGACGGTTTTTGCGTACATTCTATCGCTCACCCTCGTGCATTGGTTGCGTGCTGCTCGCTGGCGGCATTTGTTACGGCCTGTCGGGGATGTGGCGTTGCGTGATGTCGTGGCGGTTGCGTGGGTAGGGTTTGGCGCGATATTGCTGTCGCCCTTGCGTAGTGGCGAGATTGTCCGGCCATACTTGATTACTCGTCACGGTTCGGTGAAGTTATGGGAAGCGACGGGGACTGTTGGTGCCGAGCGGGTGATTGATGGTTTGGTGGTGAGTGGAGTGCTTTTCGCGGCTTTGAGAATGGCCACGCCGCTCGATCCATTGCCGGATCACATTGGTGATTTACCGGTACCGGTGGCGGCTGTTCCTGCGGCGGCAACGGGAGCGCTCATTTTATTCGTCAGTGCCTTTGCTGCAATGGCGCTTTTCTTTTTCGCTCGAGATTTTGCTCGGCGATTGACTCGCAGAATCGTCGGTTTGGTGAGCATTCGTTTGGCGGATGCATTTGCTGGGATTGTCGAGCGCGTAGCGGAAGGTATGCGTTTTTTGCCGTCACCGAAGCATTTGGCGCCATTCTTGTTCGAGACCGCGGCGTATTGGATCATCAATGCGAGTGGCGTGTGGCTGCTTGCTTGGGGTTCGGGGCTGGAAGCGACGACGCTGGCCGAAGCGTGCGTGACGATGGCGTGTATTGGTATTGGGATTCTGGTGCCGTCTGGGCCGGGGTATTTCGGTGCATTTCAGCTTTCGGCATACGCGGCGCTGGCGATGTACATTCCGGAGGCGTCATTGCGTGCGAACGGCGCAGCGTTCGTGTTTTTGCTGTACGTGACGCAGGTTGGGTTTCACGTGCTGGCAATGCTTGCGGGTCTGGGGATGTTGAGGGGGCGGGGGAGATGATGAAAGATTTCGAATTGACGGGTCGTCAGTCGAGGAATGCCCAGGTTTTCAATTCTGTTTCGGCTTCTGGCACCCAGCTAAGGACTTCGCCGCGCAGCGCGGGGTTTTCGTGTAGCATTTGCCGTATTGGAGAAAGATAGGGCTGACCGCGGGCGAGAAACGCTAGCCAGACTTCTTTGAGCGTCGTGCCGCTCCCCAGCGCATGCTCGACGGATTTCTCTCGAGTTAGCTCGCACAACATGTGAGATTTGTTGGTCGATTTCGCGCGTTCACCCGGCAATCCACGTAGATTGAGCTCAAACGTGGAGAGCGTATACTTGGCGCGTTCTGAATCATTGGGCGAAAGCCCTATGCGGATGTTGATGTCGCCGAGCGTCACTTTGGGCTTCTGATCCGTTTGTATCTCGAAAAATCGTAACGGATCCTCACCACTACTGCTGGGATCGAGCAGCTTGGGGCGCAAGCCGTCGCTTCCATCAATCCACTCCATTTTCGAGCCCTTGTACGTGCTGTTGCATGTTCCACAGCTCGGCAAAAGGTTTTCCCAAACAAACGTCTTGTCGGGCGATCCTTTATCATCGTTGACGTTGGCAGGGACTTTGGGCCAATGGTGCTCGATAACATCCGCTTCTTTCCCTTCGCAATAAGCGCACTTCCTGTGCGACATGTCCTGAAGTAACCCCTTGATGGATGGGTCGTTGCGATTGAAGCGGGCATTATCGGCACTCTTGAAACCGTT
>CAZETM010000686.1:0-5481 GCA_964514885.1 uncultured Polyangium sp.
ATTCCGCCGCCGTATAGCATTGCGTTTCACTTCTACAGTGGCGGGGTTATCGATAGCGTGAAACTTTGTAAGTAGTTGCGCGGATGCGGTCGTCGCGTGCATTGGCCATCCGCGGCTCGCGACGACCGATCGATCTGTTCATGTCACGGCATTGAATCACATCACTGCACTGAAGCGGGCGACGCTTCCAATGGGGGAGGGGGAGCGATTCCGGTGGTCTGCACGAAGCAGGAGTTGCTCAAGTTGGCGCACTTCGCAACCGTACGGCCGCCGCACAGCCAGCCGGTGGTCGCCTCGAACGTGAAGGGCGTGCCGCCAACGACTTCGCCCTCGATGTTGAAGCCATTGCACAAGAAAGCGCCGCCCGTAATCGCGACACGCGATGAGAAATTGGCCACTCCGGCGCGAACGTTGTGACTGACTTCGGTGTCGACAATCTTGGCGTTTCCGTGATCCACGGAGATCCCGTCTCCAAAAAGATTGTCGGGTCGCGGTGCGGTTTCGCGGACGACGGACGCCTGAATGGTTGTGTCCGAGTTGTGGATGAACACGCCCGTTTCATGGTTGTTCTCGACGAGGCAATCGAGGAGGGTCACGTTCGCACGTGAATTCGTCGTTGGATTGTATTGGATGGCGATTCCGTAGCCCAAGCGTTCCAGCACGTTGGGTTTGGTCGTGCGAACTGCGCTGGCCTCGATGATCGCGTCCGAGCCGAAGACGACCACACCTACGTCGTTGTTCTGCTCGACGAGGCAACTGCGAATGGTCACGTCTGCGCGCATTTTTGTAGTCGTGTCGTCCTGAACGCCGATCCCGCGCCCGAAATTCCCGTTTGCATCGCGTAAAGTGCCGCGAATCACGCTCCCTTCGATTGCCGCTTTGGCGCCCCACACGAATACACCCACGTTATGGTTTTCCTCGATGAGACAGCCGTGCACCGTCACGTCTCCGGGCGTTTTCGTGGGTTTGTCATTCTGAATAGCGATGCCAGTCCCGGAAGAACCCTTGGCATCAGGCAGTGTACCGCGGACGATGGTGTCCTCGATCGTGGCGTTCGAGCCGAAGGCGCCCACGCCGAAGTTGTGGTTCTGCTCGATGATGCAGCCGCGAATGGTCGCGGTCGAGTGCGCCACATTGGCGGAGACCCCGATATCAATGCCCTGCCCGAAGTATCCCGCGACATTGGGCTGCGTGGCGCGAACCACGGTGGACTCGAGCGTTGCATCCGAACCGGCAACGGAAACGCCCACTTCGTGGTTCGCCTCGACAACGCTGCTACGAATAATCACGTTCGCACGGGAATTCGTGAATTCATCCTGAATCTGGATCCCGCGTCCAAGATTTCCTTGGGCATTGGGGACCGTGTCACGGACGACCGTGGTCTCGATAGTCGCGTCCGAACCGTGGACGAACACACCTAGGTCATGGTTTTGCTCGACAAGGCAGCCGCGCAAAGTAACGTTTGCGCGTGATTTCGTGGTGGAATCTTCGACCACTTCAATGCCATATCCACCGAGCCCCTGAACGGAGCTGAGGGTCTTGTGCACGACGGTAGCCTCGATGATCGCGTCCGAGCCTGCGACCAGGATACCCACCTGACGGTTTTGCTCGACAACCGAATTGCGGATGATCACGTTTGATCGCGCGTTTGTGGTTGGGTCATCTTCGATTTCGATGCCGCGCCCAAGTTTACCTTGGACATTGGCTTGAGTATTGCGGACGACGCTGCCTTCGATCACCATATCCGATCCGAATACGAACACTCCCAATTCGTGGGTTTGCTCGAGGAGCGATCCGTTGAGGGTAACCTTTGTCAGTCCACTCGCATCATCGATTTGGAGCCCATATTTCGCCGTATCATGAATCCATGCGTTTTTGATCTCAACGTCGGTCGCCGCGGATACGAAGATACCCACGTTTGTCCCTGTGACACCAACGTTTCGGACTTCTGCCCCGGATGATTGTAATCCTAACACGCGGATAGTGGCTTGCTCAGCGCCGTTCATCGTGACCATCTTGGGGCACCGTCCCCAAAGGCGTATTGGTTTACCCGTGATGGTCACGTTTTCCGCATACGTTCCTGCCGCCACCGCGACGATTGCACCTTTGCTCGCAAAATAGACGCCCTCCTGAATCGTTTTCCACGGCTTCGACATCGTCCCGTTGCTATCGTTGCCGGCATACGCCTGATCGACAAATTGCGTATTCGCCTCGATAGGGATATCGCCCCAGGTTCCAGTACCGCACGGCGCCACTTCATGGCATTCCGTATCGCCCGGAACCGCCATTGTCCCAAACGGACAATCCGCCGCTGGCAAAATCGGCTCGCAGCCTTGTTTGCCATCCGGTGCGAATCCCTGACCGCACGCAGTTGGGGGAACGCCCGCCGGTTGGCACGTACCGTCATCAATCGGCAATTCGCCGGGCTCGCACTTCCTATCGAGCGGCAAACCCGCAGGCTGACACCGACCATCGGCAAGCGTGAGTTCCCCGGCAACACAAGGTTTCGATGGAGCGGGCTCGACCTGCGGCGAGCCACAAGCTGCGAGCATGAGCTCAGCAATGAAAAGGCCAATGCCAACACGCGTGGCCTGGGCCGGAAACCTGGAACGAATTCGATTTTGCACGGGAATGGTCTCCATTGGAAGGAATAGGGTCGATGAGCAAGGGAAGAGGCGGAGGTGCAACCGAGGGCTGCATCAACAGTAACAAGCAATGTGCATGCCTTGGCTCATCTCCTCGTGCACAAGCCCCTGATGGTCGGTCTGCGCGTCCAAGTGGGCAGCACAGGGCGAACACTGCGGCTTGGGAAGCCACAAACATCGAATGGTTGTGGACTTCGAGGCGACAAGCCGAGGGTGCGGTATCAAAAACACGCGAAAAAGGCTTGGCATGAAGTCTGCACTGACGACCAGCAAGACACGCTGATGAATTCGGCCCTCGCGTTTGGCGACGAGTGAACGCCGACCAACCCCTCGACTCATTACGGAGAATGTCATGAACCTCAACCTGAAGGAGTCCTTTGGAACGAACCTCGCAATTTTCAGTGCAATCGCGATGTTTGGCGTGGGTTGCGGAGCGCCGGTGGACACCGATGACGGGTTGAACGACGCCGAAAACGTGAATGAAGCGGTGCAGGCGGCCAATGGTTGTGGAATGGGGACATTCATTGCCAAACTTGCCATTCCCAACATCGAAGTGAGCCTCGTTTACAAGAGGATGTTTGAATCGTGGATCCGCAAAGCCGATCCTGATGGGTACTTGACCAAAGACCTCGTGCAAGCGCTTCTTACGGGAGACGCCCCGCAAGTCCAAGAGCTGCTCGAACAGCTTCTCCTGACGGCAATGTCATTTCAGGATTCAGCGGGACGGGCGCCGGAAAAGCTGTACCACGGGTTTGTCTTGGGAATGCTCGTCCATATGGAACCGCTTTATGATGTCCGGTCGAATCGAGAATCCGGCCGTGGGCGCGCCGATGTATTCATGCGACCGAAAACGGCCGGACAACCGGGCGTCGTGATGGAATTCAAGGTGCCCTTGGGAAAAGAAACGCCCGAACAAGCGCTCGTCAAAGCGGCCGAGCAAGTTCGCAATCGCAAATATGCCACGGATCTCGTGGCCGCGGGCGCTTCACCCGTATACGAATACACCATGGTTTTCAATGGCAAGCAAGCGTGGGTGAAGCGCGTGTAAGATGTACTGGCGCCGGCGGCGCAGTGATGCCCTCAAAGGGGATTCTGTCTCAGCCCTCCTGCCGGATCTGTCAAACCGCACGTTGTTCACCGCAACTTGAAATGAAACCAGAACGTGTACCACACGTTCACCGCACGTCCTTCGTACATCAGGGGTCGGTACCGTTGCTTCGTGACCGCTTCGAGCGCGGCCTGTTGCAGCATGACATCACCCCTGAGATTTGGGATTAGTTATTTCGACGTGCACGGGTTTGGTTTTTCCTGGCGTGGCGAATACCAGCGCGGCGACGACTGCATGCACGGCTACGGATACAATGGCTCCGGCACCAAGACGCCGATCGTTCCCCTCGGACCGGCCAAGGACTGATTCGAACGTGATTGCCTCCTTGCTGGACGCTCGATGCGCCCGAATGACAACGAAATCAGATTCGGTTGTGGCCTCGTCGTCGACGTATCATCTCCGTTGTGGCTTCCAAGTCGACAGAGGGCTCGTCTGCAACGCGCACCATGCGCACGTGGAAGCCTTGCGTGAAGGGGAGCGAATCCTCTTAACAGTGTTCGCGCCGCGCGACGGCATGCGTCCTGCTTTGCGTTCGGCCTGGCGAACGAAATCATGACGTGCTGCGCATAGCGGACTATCTGCCAACTGGAGCTTGGTGATGAAAAATCTCATTTCTGGACTGCTGGTTGTTTTCGGTGTTTCCTCCTGTGGGGGAAGCAAAAACGAACACGAGATCCATTCTGCTGATCCCAACGTGCCGACAGTGGGAGCCCATGCCCCTAGCGGCACGGCGGGAACAGCACAGAACTCCGAAAAGGCGTTTTCGGTAGCCTCACCCTCCGGCTCGATGCCGCATGGGGGCGTTTCTGTACCTGCCGCCGATTGCTCCGGCTCTTTCTTCAAAATGGACGGCATGACAGACGACCAGATGGCGCTTGTCTTGACGAACGGGCATTGTGTGGGACTCGGGTCTTTCCAAGGGAGGTATCCAGACAACAACGAGTTGTTCATCGATTATCCCAGCTCGTCTCACGTCATCGCCAGGAAGGACAAGTCCGAGCGTGGCGAACTGTTCCGGTACGATCGTCTTCTTTTTGCCACGATGACCGGCGTCGATCTCGCGGTTATCGAACTAAAGGTATCGTACAAGGACCTGATGGACCGGGGTCATTCGATCTATACGCTGGCGAAGGAGGTCCCGAAACCAGGCTCGACCCTTGTCTTTGATTCCTACAACCGCGACGCGCGCAGCATGTGCAAAGTAGAGAAGGCGATTCATCAGGTAAAAGAGGGGCCATGGACATGGAAGCATTCTCTGCGCCTCGAGGCTAGCTCGCATTGTTCGTTTGTGCATGGTCAATCGGGAACGCCGGGCGTCGATGAATCTTCTCATCTGATTTATTCGCTTGCACAGACCGTGTACGAGGGCCAGGACCCTTGTACCTTCGATAATCCCTGCGAAGTATCCGAGGACGGACATGTCTCAGTCGGCAAGGTGGGTCAGTCGTATGCCGTTCCGGTGACCGCACTCTACAATTGTTTTCAGAAGGAGTTGAAGAAATTCGACTTCAATCTGGCGACCTGCGACCTCAATTTCAAACGGTCGAGCGGTAGGTGAGCGGCTCGTCGATGACCCTTGCTGACCTGAATCTCAGCGCATAGGAAGAATACCCCACAGACTTTGCCTATGCCGTCCAAAGGCCTACCCGTGCCAATCCTTCGCGAATGGCATCGAAATCCCCCACCTTCCATCTCCCGCACCAAACATTCCCCCGCTCACGTACGCGA
>CAZETM010000687.1:0-5477 GCA_964514885.1 uncultured Polyangium sp.
GGACGATGGACGAATCGAGCGGAACGGCGACGGGCGGGGAGCATATCGACGACGATTGTCTCGCTTTTTGTAGAGAACCAGCCTAGCCTGTGCCGCAATCGTGATGCCCGACGCTTTTTCCCGATCGAAACGCGCGCTCGATAACGACGGTCACCAGCGATCGAGCGCTAGTCTGCTCGCTGTGTCGATCCTCGCCGGCTTCTGGCTCGGTTGGTTCTTTCTGGGGCGCATCACGCAACATGAAATCAGCTCGTCGGCGCGGCTCGAGGTCATTGCGCAAGCGCATCGTGTCGAATCGCCCGTGGCCGGTAGGGTGACGGTCGTGCACACGAAGCTCGGTGCGGACGTGGCAATGGGCGAGGTGCTCGTCGAGCTGGACGCGGAATCGCTTCGTTTGGCGCTCGATGAAAAACAGGCCCGGCTTTCGGCAGCGGACGGTGAGAAGGCGCCGTTGCGCGCGGAAATCGGCGCACGAACGCGGGCGCTTCGTGATGCGAGCGAAACGACGCGGGCTCGGGTGGCTGAAGCGCTGGCGCAGACGAAAGAGGCGAAGGCCGACGCTAAGTACCAGCAACTCGAAGCGGAACGCGCGGGACGGCTACGCAAGGACGCGCTGATTTCGGAGGCGGACGCGGCGCGATTCGACGCGGAAGCGAATACGAAACGGCTCATTGCCGAGACCCGGACGCTTTCGACGACCCGTGTTCGTGCCGAAGGAAGCACCCGGGAGAGCGAATTGTCCGCCGAAATATCGCGGCTCGAACGAGACATGGCATCGCTCGAGGGGCAAACGCGGACGCTGCGCGCGGAGATCGACAAATTGCGTGCGGACATCGAGGTTAGAAAGATACGCGCCCCGATTGCGGGACGAATGGGCGGAATCACGACGTTGCAGGTCGGCGGTTTCGTGCGCGAGGGGGATGTCGTGGCGTCGGTCATACCTCCGGGAGATCTGAAGGTCATTGCTGAATTTCCGGTGCAAGTCGCGGGCAGGGTTCGCAAAGGACAAACAGCACGGTTACGCCTCGATGCGTTCCCGTGGATCGAATACGGCACCGTGGGCACGGTGGTGGACCGCGTGGGCACCGAGGCGCCGACGGGGCTCATTGGCGTGGAGCTTGGCGTCGTGCAACAAGAAGGATCGACGATACCGCTACAACATGGTTTGTCGGGGCAAGCGGTGATCGACGTGGAGCGCGTTTCGCCTGCAACGCTCGTGTTACGCGCCGCGGGACAGCTCACGCGCGCCGGGCGAGAGGCCAATTAGGTGAAGCACACGGCGTGGTCACATCGTAAACGGTTTTTCGTCCCCGAAGTCGTGCAAACCTCGATGATGGATTGCGGGCCGGCTTCACTGAAAGCGCTGCTCGGTGGATTCGGTAAACACGTGAGTTATGGCCGCTTGCGTGAAGCTTGCCAGACCGACGTCGACGGGACGTCCATCGATACGCTCGAAGAGCTAGCCGTCGAATTGGGCTTCGACGCCGAACAACTCATGATGCCCCCCGAGCACCTGCTGCTCGCGGAGACCGATGCCCTGCCTGCCATTGTGGTCGTTCGTATTCCAGGCGGGCTCACCCATTTCGTCGTGGTTTGGGATTGCGTCGGTAGCCGCGTGCAAGTCATGGATCCCGCCACGGGGCGGTGCTGGGTAGACCGAACGGAATTCGTCCGAGATCTCTATTTGCACATGATGCCCGCTCCCGCGATGGCATTCCGCGAATTCATCGAAATGGATTCGTTCGTCCAGCCCCTTACAAGACGAATGCACAATTTGGGCGTCGACGCGGCGGAAGCCAAGCGGCTCATCACTTCGGCACTTGCCTCTCCGGGTTGGCGCGACATGGCAACCCTCGATGCCGGTGTGCGAATGGTCGATTCGCTCGTCGTTTCGGGAGGCATTCCTCGCGGCGCGGAGGCTACGCGCTTCATTGCGGCGCTTTACGAGGGAGAACGCACCGAAACGAACCTCGGCGAAGGCATGATCCCCGCGCATTTTTTCACCGCGCGGCCCGCGCCGCCCGACGACCATGGCGAAGAGCAAATCTTGCTGCGTGGCGCCGTGCTGGTACGCACTTCGGGACCAAAAAAAGCGATTGTCGAGGAAAACCAATCCACCGACGAACAGGCGTCACCGAAACGTTTGTCGCCCGAAGTGACGGCAGCCATGACCGCACCATCGGCGCAACCCAGCAAAGAACTTTGGCGGCTGTTGCGGCAGGATGGGCTGCTTGCACCGGCGATCCTGGCGAGCGCGCTGGCATTCGGCGCGGTCATGCGGGTGGTCGAGGTGATATTGTTGCGCGGCCTGCTCAGAGCAAGCGAAACCTTGGTCGTGTCCGAGCAACGATTGGCTGCCGTGGTAGCGCTGGCCGTCTTTCTCGCCGTGGGGCTCGCACTGGAATGGCCGCTCGCGTCGGGGCTACTGCGTCTCGGCCGGCACCTCGACACCCGTTTGCGCATGACGTTGTTTCGGAAGATCCCTCGGCTCAACGATCGATATTTTCAAAGCCGTCCGCTTTCGGACATGGCGCATCGCAGCCACGCTTTGCAGGTCATTCGAGGTTTGCCATCGCTCGGCGCGCGTATCCTTCGCAGCACGTTCGATATCGTGCTGACAGCCGCGGCGATCGTGTGGATCGATCCGAAAAGCGCTCCCCTCGCCGTAGTCGCCGCAGTTTTCGGCATTCTGGTGCCGCTCGTGCTCAATGTGCCACTCGTGGAACAGGACATGCGGCTGCGCACGCACGCGGGAGCATTGATCCGGTTTTACCTGGACGCATTGCTCGGACTGCTACCCATTCGCGCCCATGCGGCCGAACGTGCCATTCGTCGTGAGCATGAATCGCTGCTCGTCGAATGGGCGCTCGCGAATCGAACGCTTTTGCGAACGACCGTCGTGGCCGAGGCAATGCTGGCTCTTGCGGGGCTCGGGTTTGCCGCGGCCATCGTCGCCGGAGCGCTGGCACGCGGTTTGCCGATCGGACAGGCATTGCCGTTGCTTTATTGGGCGCTCGTGATGCCCGCCATGGGCCAAACGCTCGCCCAAGCCGCACGCGAATACCCAAACCAACGTAATGTCACGCTCCGCCTGCTCGAACCGCTCGGCGCCATTGAAGAACCGACCGCGGCACAAAGCGCCACCGAACGACCCGCGATCGAAATGGCAACCACCCGCAGCGCCGGGGTAGCCATCGATCTCGATGCTGTGCGCGTCAATGCAGGCGGTCACGTGATCATCGACGACGCGACGTGCTCGATTGCGCCCGGAAGCCATGTCGCCATCGTGGGTCCGTCGGGCGCGGGCAAATCCAGTCTCGTGGGCCTGCTGCTCGGATGGCATCGGCCAGCACAGGGTGAATTACGCGTCGACGGCGCCCCGCTCCATGGTGAAAACCTCGACCGATTGCGAAAAGAAACCGTTTGGCTCGATCCCGCCGTACAACTCTGGAATCGGTCGTTTCTCGACAATCTTCGTTATGGAAGCGACGGACGAGGGCCTTCGCTGGGTGAAACCCTGAACGATGCCGACTTGTTCGGCGTCCTCGAACGTTTGCCCGAGGGACAAGCAACCGTGCTGGGCGAAGGAGGAGCGCTCGTCTCGGGCGGCGAAGGACAACGATTGCGATTCGGACGCGCATTGCAAAAGAATGCCGCGCGGCTCGTGATTCTCGACGAACCGTTCCGAGGGCTCGACCGGCAGCGGCGCTCCGAATCCTTGGCAAAGGCGCGACGACGCTTCGCCCACGCAACACTCTTGTGTATCACGCACGACGTCGTCGAAACGCGCGGATTCGATCGCGTCATCGTCATCGAAGGCGGGCGTATCGTCGAAGATGCTGGCCCGGACGAACTGGAACAGCGACCGGATTCTCGATACCGCGCGCTGCTCGACGCAGAAAACGCTTTGCAGCGCGATTTGTGGGCGCACCCGGATTTTCGTCGATGTCGTGTCGACCAAGGCAAACTCGTCGAAGATCCGGATCGGAGCGCACCATGACCGCGGTCATGCAAAACGCCGACGACATCAGCGCAGGCGCCCTCGAAACATACGCGTGGCCTGCCGATCGTCTTGGCGAAGTGCTCGAAGCGCTTTCGGCACGAACGGGGCTGCTTTCGCATGCCGAGCGTTTGCCCGTGCCGGTGGGATCCGAGCGCTGGGACGTAGAAAAAGCCGGGCATTGGATCCTTCAAGCGGCCGATTGCATGGGCGTCGAGGCCGAGCCCATTGAAATGACGTACCGCGACGCGCACCAGACCGTACCGCACCTCGGGCCGGCCGTCGTCATGCTCCCTAATGGCGACAAACCTCGGTTTTTTGCGCTTTTGCCTGGCCCAGAACATTTCACCACGCTGCTCACACCCGATCATGTAACCGTACAGGTCGATACGGCTCTCGTGGCCGACAACCTTTGCCGACCGTTCGAAGCACCCTTGGCCGCGGCCATCGAACGCGTTCTCGATCACGCCAACGTGTCCGTCGATCGTCGGGCACACGCGCGACGTGCCTTGTTTGTAGGTCGCCTTGGGCCGGCCGTGATCACGGGTGTTTGGCATTTACGATTGCCTCCGACGGCATCTTTCGCCGCCCACGCGAAACGATTGCGTCTCGTACCCCGCACGCTGGGTTTTTTGAGCGCCCACGTGACGGCATCGATTCTGTGGATGTTGGCGTGGATGACCGTCGGTCGCAGCCTATTGAACGATCCATTCGAATTCGGATCGCTCACCGGCGCCGCGCTTCTGCTTTTGACCTCGATACCACTTCGCTACGTTTCCTCGTGGATGTTCGGCCGCCTTGGCATCGACCTGGGCGGGCTCCTCAAAAAGCGCCTGCTCGCCGGCGCCCTCGTCCTCGATGTCGACGAGATTCGCAAGGACGGGGCCGGCGTTCTCCTCAGTCGCGTCCTCGAATCGGACCTCGTCGAGATGCTCGGCATGCGTTGCGGTTTATTGCTCCTCACGTCCCTGTTCGAGCTTTCCTTGGCCGCTTGGGTGCTTGCCATGGGCGTTGCCAGTAAACTTCATTTGGTCTTGCTCTTGGGATGGATGCTGCTGACGGTTTTTCTCGCCGCGCTTCATCATGCGACGCGACGCCAATGGACAATGGGTCAGCTTGGAATGACGCACGACCTCATCGAACGTATGGTGGGGCATCGGACGCGGTTGGCCCAAGAACGCTCCGAGCATTGGCACGATGGCGAAGACGAGGGGCTCGAACGGTATTTGGGCGCATCTCGACGCCTGGACCATCATCACGTCATGCTCACGGTCGTGATGCCGCGAGCGTTCATTCTTGCCGGCATCATGGCCATGGCGCCGGCATTCGTGGTCGGAGGCGGATCGATGCTTTCGTATGCCGTCACGCTCGCGGGCGTAATGCTCGCGTCGGGCGCGCTTTCAGGCATTGCTTCGGGTTTGGCGAATCTATCGGGTGCCGTGATCGCCTGGACGAGCGCCGGGCCGCTCGTGCGGGC
>CAZETM010000688.1:0-5477 GCA_964514885.1 uncultured Polyangium sp.
GGGGGGGGCGACCAGTACCTGATCGTCCGGTGCTTCGCCGAGTCCGCCCCCCCTTGGGGTGGGCTGAGCGTCCGGCTCGAGACCGCTGACATCTTCGAGAAAGATGAACGCGACTCCCTCGACTGGTGCGCGATCGGGGGCATCGCCTTCGCAATTGTCCCTGGCGAAGGCGCTTCTGCGGTATCCCGGAGCGAGCTGCGGCAGATCGCGGAGCCCATGCGGCGACTCTGGCGCCTTCGGTTCTGTGGTAGTCCGGCCCAGGGTTGGGGTCTTCGCGTATTTGCATCGGCGCCCCGTGCAGCGGGTGAGCCCCCACTACTCTCTCATCCATAAGGATCTGATCATGCGTAGATTCAATCGAGAAGTATACAAGGAAACTCACGACCTGGGAGCGACGGTTCGGTACACGAGCGCCGAATTCAACGATCTCCTCGGGTCTCAGGATCGCCTGGTCGTCCAGTACAGCGCGATCAAGATCGGGGGAACCGACCCGACACTCACGATCGAGGCAGAAGGGTCCAACAACGGCGTCGACTGGGTCAACCTGGAAACCCTGATCAACGCAGCAGAGCTGACCGCGGCCACGGTCAACACGGGCATCCAGGCCACGTCGGGCTCGGTGGTCTACCCCGCCTTCGTTCGGCTGACCATCTCGATGGGCGGCACGACCCCGTCTGCCGAGATCCAGGTGACCGTCTGTGGTCGCGACGTGCTCTAGAAAGGAGAGAAAACCATGCGTGGCTTCAATCGACAGGTATACAGGGAGACTCACGAGTCCGGGTCCACCGCCCGCTACACCAGCGCTGAGTTCAACGATCTCCTCGGGTCGCGTGATCGGCTGATCGTGCACTACACCGCCGGCAGAGTGTCTGGCACCAGCCCTACCCTTACGATCGAACTCGAGGGCTCCAACAACGGTCAGGACTGGCAGAGCCTGGTCCCCCTCGTGAGTGCGGAACCCCTCGTTGCAGGGAACGTCAATACTGGTCGAGGAAACAGCGACAAGGATCTCCCTGCGTTCGTGCGGCTCGCGATCACGATGGGCGGTACAAGCCCCGTCGCCGAGGTCGAGATCGTTGCGTGCGGTCGTGACTCCACCAGCTAAGGTTGCACGAGAGGTCACGGTGAAGTGATTGGTGTTGGTGGGATTTCGTGTGTCGATCTTGATGTGACATGACGGAGGCGAGCGATCATGAAGAGCTTCGAGATCATGCCGACTGGTTCCGACCATTCCTTTCCAGATTCGCTTGTGGCGCAGGCACTGAACCAGGTACCTCACGGCCGTAATTCGCTGATAGATTCAGGAACCAGCAGGGTCTCGAAGAACACTACGTCAACGAGGGAAACATTGTCCGCGGGCTCGGTCGCAACGGGGATTCCCCCGATAGAGTCAACAACGGGGATTCCCCCGACAGAGTCAATTGGCTCGACAAGACGAACCGCCGAAGCGAATGGGTCCCTGTCTTGGATGCCTCCAGGCGACTCGTTGAGATCGCAAGAATCCAAACTGAAGGCATTCGAGATCGAGTCTGCGACTCCCGCCATTGCCTCGGACGTGCCGTTGATAAACGGTCGAGGCGGCACACGCGCCACATCGGCGAATGCAAGTCCCACCCTTGCTTTCGGAAGTAACGCCCCCAGCGGAAAGCATTCTGATGAGTTGCTCGAGACAGGTGGCTTGTTCCCTCGCGATGGCGGGAGTTCTAAAGGGGGCGGGCTGTGTCTCTCCAGAGATACTCACTCTCATCAACTGTCCTCCTTCAGCTCCGATGCGCTACCGGCCTTCGATACTTCAACGAGATCAAAGCCTGCGTTCGGCGGAGCTGTCTCGGCTAATGATTGGTGGCATAGTATGACTCCGAACCTCGGTTTGAAGAACTTCGAACGACTCTCCTCCTGCGAAACTTGTGACGCCGTTGTTCTACCCTCTCCCTCCAAAGGCCCGCAAACAAAGAATGGATGTGATTGTGGCAGCGCTGCAATTAGTGGATCGACTCAGCCACCGCAGAGGCCTTCTGCGACGTTCATCTCTACGGCTATACCGAAGGGTATCGACTCCAAGACTGTTGCTACCCTGACTGCGACGGGTGAGAGTGGTCGTGACCTAACTGTCTTCCGGCCCTACGAGCGGCTGATTTCTGCTCCCATTCTCGATCCACAGCAACTACTGGTACTGCCGGAAGGATCTCGGTTCGACGACCGCTCCCTTGGGTCGCCAAGGCCCGACCGAGGCGTCATCAGGGCAACATCCTCCGGCATCGCTCCCGATAGCGGTTGTGCATGCTCGAAAGGAACGAGAGTCGGCATCTTCGGCGGGTGCGATTCGAGCAAGCCAGAATCGGAAGAAAAGCCTCTTTTGCAACAGACTCAGACCCCGCCAGCACCACCCCCTCACGCATCGAAGGGAATCCGCAGAGACATCACGCTAGAGATGCTACTCAATCCTGGGTTCGAACTCGAAGAGCACCACGTCCTCATTGATGGAGGACGGGGCCTCGAGGTGATCGAAGACCAAACAGTCTTTGCGGAGCATCTTCCCTTTCAACAGACTCTTTTAACATCTCTGAATCCTAAAGGGGTCGGGCCTGCGATGGATATGAGGCCCTCCAGCCGAAAGGATCTACTTAAGCGAACTGCCGCACTACCTCCCCGATATCCAGTTCGCGTCATTGTTGCTCTGGCTAACCTTCCCTTTGCCTGGCGGGTACTCCGTGACAACAGTCTCACAGACGAGGAGCATAGCTTTGTGCTTCGGGCACGAATGGAGCAAACTCGCAGGGTCACCGAACCGATAGCAAATCAGCTTCGATCTCTTGGAGCGCAAGGGATAGAGGAGTACTGGATAGCTCCATTGGTGTCGGCTGAAATTCAGGCTCAGGATGTGCCATTTGTCGCATCGTGGCATGAAGTCGTTGACCTTATGAGCAATGAGATCGTAAGCACTCCGCTTGCATACTCCGCCGGTTTAGATGCTGCAGACGGCGTCCTTACTCGAGACTTTCTTGAACATGGTCATATCGGTTGGTATGGAGGGCAGGCGGGCGGCAGACAGCGTGTTGGTGTAATCGAAACGAGTTATCCAGGTGTGCCAGATCCCAATCTTCTGAATGACCGCCACGTTGGGTTTACGGATCCAGGAGGACGAACTCGTGTTCGGGCGCTATTCGATTGCACATCGGGACGATGTCTATTGAATACCTCTCCGACACCGCAAGTGGCCAACCACGGAACCCGCGTAACCCAGATCCTGGCGGGAGACCTCGAGGGGTACCAGGATCCAAGGGTGACCGGTACTGCCGAACTTCGTCGACGTAGCGGAATCATTCCTGGGGCGGAGATCTTCTACTACGCCGCGACCGGTGATTGTAATGTAAAGATTGCGGCCTTCCAAAGAGCAATCGGCGACCGCGTTGATGTTGCGAACATGAGCTTCGCACTTAACCTCTCACGAATGCGCTGTAATTGCGTCCCGAATTGCGATCCTTGTGGCCTTGATTCGCTTATCGCGACGATGGCCAATTCCGGCATTCTGCCGGTGTCGGCGGTCGGTAACGACAACACGGGGAATTTGTCAGGGACCTGTACGGCCAGCTACCCTGCGCTTCGACGGGACGGCCTTGCTGTGGGTTACTTGCATTCTGCAGACGAGGGAATGCCAGCGATCCCATATCAAGCTCAGATTGTCGGTGCCACGAGTTCTCAGGGAGGAATGACGGTTCGACGAGCTGCGTCGGGAGGGACGGACGCTCCCGGAGCCTTTGCCGTAGTCGATCTTGTTGCACCCGGAGAATATGAGACAAGTTGGTACTTCTCCCCTCGAGATGGCTATGGTGTAAGCCCAAACTCTCCAGTTTACGCAGGAGAGTCTTCATTCGCTGCTCCTGTTGTATCAGCGGCGGCTGCGCTCCTACGGGAGGCAGGCAATCGCGCCGGACTGCAGTTGAATGACGCACGTGCATTGCTTGTAAATATGCTCCTCATGGGAGATGGCTATCACTATACTAGGAATGGACGAAGAGTTGATACGGGATTTGATCCCCGTAGTGGTGCGGGGCGCCTTCGCATGCACTATCCTGCGGAGTTGGTCTCTCCCATGGGGTGGGGTTGGCATCGGTTCGAGATGCGATCAAACTACATCGCTACATACAGGGTGGGGGGTACTGCGGGTGTAGACGGCCGAGCGACCCAGTGGAAGGGTGCAATGACATGGGTCGAGGTAGATTACAATAACATCGCTGATGTCGTATTTTCAATATGGAATATGTGCCCTGCTGGTGGTGGACCTCCTGTGATGCTCGCGCGGGACGATTCATACGACATTCGCAAACGATTAGTTCTTTATCGAAATCAATTCTCACCCAACGGAGATCGTGCCTGTCTGGAGGTCCGGATCGAGACGTTCAACATTCCAGACGGCCAGACTCGTACGGTATACGTAGCTGATTACTTCCACTCAGGCGATCCAGCGACGCATTAGGAGGTGCCCGATGTATCGACATTTCATGTCGTCACTTTGTTTTATGGCCGGATGTGCTTCGACCCCTCTTCGGGAGCCCATGGACGCAGGAGTCGAAGGGTTGAGCGATGCCGCGGATCGACCTGATGCGGGTGCCTGCTACTTTGTGACGGATTCGGGGTGTGCATCAGCTAGTTCAAACCATTTCTGCTGCAATGAACCACACCAGCGTGTGAATTGGACTCGGCGCTGTTTGGAAAGTGTGCGCCGGTGTCGATCGTTTGTTGGCTCGAGTATCAATGCCGTGTGCTCCACCCAACTTGCCCCTAACTGCTACGTGCAGATGAAGCCAGACGGATCGGAGGAGACTGTAATCCTCCAGGAGCTGTACGAGCCTGCGGACTTACAGTCGTTGGGGCTGAGATACTGCGAAGATGCCGTTCGCGGAGAAGTGTCTCGGTATTCTGGGTGTCCCTGAGGCGACAAACCAGGGTGGCTGCACCAAAAATCACGTAATTCCAAGCGAAAGCGCATGCTTGAGGTACTCGATGTTTCGACTCGCCTTGGCTCGCTTCGCCGCGACCCATCGCACTCGTTTGCCAGGTCGGCATGTGTCGTCCCGTCGGAGAGGCACCAGAGCCACGCCTCGTGCGAGGTTGGCGGCGGCATTCGCCTCGTGGACGGGACATCGATCCTCGCCCATCTGGACGTCCAGAATCCAGTGAAGCCGATTTTCGACCTGCCAATGCTCGCGCGCAGTCGCCTCGATTCGTCGCTCGAACCGTTGAGCGGCGTGGCGAGAAGGGGCCCGTGGGCTTCGAGATGCCGTTGATGGTCGAGAACGAGTCGGTGGGAGATGCCCTCGCTCGGGTGTCCCTCGACTTCGGGAGGCGCTTCAACGGGGGCCTCGACGTGACCCTCCTCGGAATGGGAGAAGACGGGCATATCGCCTCGCTCGTTCCGGGGAGGGAGGTGTCGAGTGAAGAGGCGGTGATCGCCCACGTCACCGACAGCCCGAAGC
>CAZETM010000689.1:0-5475 GCA_964514885.1 uncultured Polyangium sp.
GCAGTCGTAACTTGCGCCCAAGCGGCGTGTACGCGCGTCTCGACACCGAATCGAAGTTTGCCTTTTCCACGTACCGACCAATGTCCGAGTAGATCAGGCTCGCTGCTCGAATCGATGAACGACAGTCGAGCGGCAACATCGCGATGCCCGCATCCGCTCGCTCGTACAGCCCACTCGCATGACCGAGAAGCTTCTCCACCACGCGCCCAAGCGCTTCGGTAAACACCGGACGAGCAATCAACGATGTCGGATCGATCTTCGCTTCCTCGAGCCACGTGAGCGGCAAGTAGATGCGCCCGTTGCGAGCATCTTCCCCGACGTCTCGCGCGATGTTCGTCAACTGCATCGCCACGCCCAAGTCACATGCACGCGCCAGCGCGATCGGATCACGCGTGCCCATGAGCAAGCTCATCACTACGCCAACCGTCGATGCCACTCGCGCACAATACGCTCGCAAATCCGCAATCGTTTCGTATCGTTTGCCCGCAGCGTCCCAGGCAAACCCTTCGATGAGCGCCTCCATCACCTCGCGTGGCACGCCATGCGTACGTGCCACATCCGCGAACGCTCGATCGACCGGCGAGTCATGCGGCTCGCCCGCGTACGCTGCTCCAAGACGCGTTTGCAGCGATGCAACGGCATCGGGATCGTTCGACTCGTCCACCACATCATCTGCGATGCGACAGAACGCGTAGACCGGCACCATCGGCTCACGCACACGCTTCGGTAGCAACAGCGACGCTGCAAAAAAACTCTTCGACCCCTTGCGCAAAAGCTCCTTGCACGTCGCGATGTCTTGCGGCGATGCCAACGCTCTCGAACCTTGCACAAGGTTGGTGCTCATCGTTTCAACGTAGCTCGCTTGCATGCGGTACCACCGAGTCCAGCACCCGAGCCGATGAAAGCACACCGGGCAAACCCGCGCCCGGATGCGTTCCAGCTCCTACGATGAACAAACCTTCGACATCTTCACTTTTGTTATGAGGTCGAAAGTATGCGCTCTGCGTCAGCACCGGTTCCATCCCGAATGCAGCGCCTCGGAACGATAGCAATCGGTCCTGAAATTCCAGCGGATGCGTCACTCGCGACACCACGATCGATTTGTCCAGCCCCGGCATGATCGTCGACGACAAATACTCCTCGATGCGCTTGCGATACGGCTCGGCTTCCTTGTTCCAGTCCGTCGTTCCCGAGAGATTCGGCACGGGACTGAGCACGTAAAACGATTCGCAGCCGTCGGGAGCGAGCGCTGTATCGGTCGCCGTCGGCCGATGCAAATACAAGCTGAAGTCGTCGGCCAGAACATGATGCGTGAAGATGTCCTCGAGCAGCCCTTTGTAGCGCGGCCCGAGCAGAATCGTGTGGTGAGCGATGTCCGGGTATTTGCGGTTTGTCCCGAAGTACCACACGAACAACCCCATCGAATATCGTTGCTTTTCGAGCCGTTCGTTCGTCCAGCGATGCCGCACCGACGGGTCCACCAGATGTCGATACGTCCATGCCGAGTCGCCATTCGAAACGACGATGTCCGCATCGATCTGCTCGCCGTTCTTCAGTCGCACACCGCGTGCTTTGCGCCCGTACAGAAGGATTTGTTCAACCTCGGCGTTACAACGAACCGTGCCGCCTTGTCCTTCGATCAGCTTCACCAAGCCTTGCACCAACGCGCCCGTTCCACCGATCGGAAAGTGCACGCCCCACTTGCGCTCGAGGAACGCGATGAGCGTGTAGATCGACGTCGTCGAGAACGGATTTCCACCCACGAGAAGCGGGTGAAAGCTCATGATTTGTCGCAGTTTGTCATTCTTTACGTACTTGGCCACCAAGCCGTACACCGACCGGTAGCTCTCGAGCTTCATCATCTCGGGAATGATCTTCGCCATCTCCCAAACCGATCCGAACGGCTTGTGCGCAAGCTCTTCGAAGCCCACCTTGAAGATGCGCTCACTCGCGACGATGAACCGCTCGTAACCTTCGACATCCTCCGGGGAAAACCGCGCAATTTCACGTCGCATCGCTTCCGCATCGCCCGTGTAATCGAACGAAGTCCCATCATGAAAACGGATGCGGTAAAACGGCGTCACCGGTCGCATGTCGATGTCGTCGCTCATTCGCTTGCCCGCGAGTGCCCAAAGCTCCTCGAGCATCATCGGAGCCGTGATCACAGTGGGCCCAGCATCGAACGTGAAGCCCTCGAGCTTGTGAACGTAAGCTCGGCCGCCTGGCGCATCGAGTTTCTCTAAGACTGTGACCTTGTAGCCTCGAGCTCCGAGACGGACGGCGGCGGCGAGTCCGCCAAATCCGCTGCCAATGACGACCGCGTGAGGCTTGGGGGTTGAACCTTGCATGGCGGGAGTATAGGGTCTGTACTATCTTTGACAAAGGTTTTCAGATGGACGTTTCGAAGTCTGTCGTGACGACCGGATGAGTGAGTACTCCGTTGAGCCTCTATCGAATACGCACAGTCTCTGAATTGACGGGTGTCAGCTCTGCGACGCTGCGCGCGTGGGAGCGTCGATACGGCGTGCCTGCGCCTTTGCGTACAGCTTCAGCCTATCGTTTGTATGGCGAAGACGATGTTGCGCTGATCATCAAGATGCGCGACTACGTGAAAGGTGGCACGGCGCCAGCGGAAGCTGCACGAGCGCTGTTGGATGATTCCAATGGTCGTGGTGTCGAAGCGCCAAGTGGTGCAGGGCAAACACCGACGGGCGACAGAGACCCCTACGTGGTGGCTACCGATCGCATCGTCGATTGTGTTCGTCGCTTCGACCCCGATGGTCTCGATGATGAAGTCGCCAAAACCTTGACAATCGGTCCTGCCGTATCGATTTACGAGCGCACGATTGGCCCGGCGCTCGTGCAGATCGGACAGTTGTGGCACGAGGGTGCGGTCACGATTGCGCAAGAGCATCTTGCATCAAACGTGCTTGGAGGAACGCTCGTTCATTTGCTTCGTCTTGCGCAGCCTTCGGATTCGGAGCGTCGCGTCGTGCTCGCGTGTTTCGCAGACGAAGAGCATGTACTTGGTTTGTACGGGGCGGGGCTTCGTTTTGCGTCGTGGGGATATCGCACGCTGATGCTTGGAGCGAGCACGCCGCCGGCTGCGATTGCACGTGTCGTCGATGCTCTCATGCCGGACATGGTGGGTTTGTCGGCAACCATTGTCGTTCCACCACCCAGGGCGCGCGAGCTGGTCGATGCGTACGCTGATGCGTGTCATTCGACGCCGTGGCTCATTGGAGGGGGTGCCGCGGATTCGATGCGTTCTTGGATCGAGGATCGGGGTGGATTGTGTGTTGGCCGCGATTTGGCGGGCGCTCGTCAGGCCATTGAAAAAGCGGTATTGGCAAACAAGCGCAAACGCGCCGCGCGCAAGGATTGAGCTGATTAAGAGGGGGAAATGGTGCTCGATCCGATCTGTCTCCCCCTCTCTACGTAGCGGCGAAGCCGCGGAGTTGGAGAGGGGGTTGGGGGGTGAGGCGGGTGAGCGCGTGAGGGTAAATCAGCCGCCGATTTGCTCGCCCAATAAGCTCACGAGCCGCTTGCGAGCATCGGAGCCGAGCGCTCCTTCCGCGGCAAACAGAACTTTGCCGTCACGCCCGACGAGAATCACGTTGCTCACGCCTTTTTTCATCCCGTACGCCTTGCGAAATCCGCCGTTCCAGTCGCAGTAAATCGTCGTCTTCTGCTTCTTCGACTCTTCCCGAATCGCGTCTTTGGCAAACCCCTTCGCGGGAAACCAATCATACGCGCTCATGTCGGCAATCGCTGCGACCGTAATGGCTTTCTTGTATTTGTCCCCGGACGCAATCTTCGACAAATCGTCCTTGAACGTCTGGTTCTGCGCAGAAGAATCCCTGTCTTCGTACATGATCAGGATCGGTTTGCCCTTCAAGGATTGCATCTGCAGCACCTTGCCATCGGCGTCTTCGACTCGCGCGTTCGGCGCGTCGGTCCCTTCCTTCAGCACCGCGTGCGATGGGCTAGGTACAAGAACCGTCGCGAGGGCGGCTGCTGCAATCAACTTCGAAGTTTTTCCGCTGGAACCCATCGTGATCCTCCATCCTGAGACGTCAACGTCCAGGCCGTGTGTACCCTTTGTACAATGTTTGGGCGGATGGTCAACCTTTGTTTGGTCTTCAGTAACCTCCAGCCTAGCCTCCTTCTTCCCACGATGTTCCATTTCGCGCTTCGGAGGTCTTGTGCATGCCGGGGTTGACAGAAGAGCGACCGTGCAAAGATTGGCCCGCGCTCCTGGACGAGACACGACGCGCTTCGGTCCCTAGCGATCGAGCGGCGTAGTTGGCGTCTTGGGCGATGTCGACGGCTGTGGGTCGGGGGGCCTCGGTTGTCCGTTTACGATACCGGCGAATCGCTCGTGCTTTATGCCGAGGTGCCTGGTTTGAAAGATACGGATCTCAAAATCGAGGTTGCGCAGAATGTCTTGTCGCTATCGGGTGAGCGCAAGGCGGACGCGCCCGAGGGGTATGCGGTGCATCGTCGCGAGCGAGTACCGGTCAAGTTTGCGCGCAGTTTGGTTTTGCCGTGCAAAGTGGATGTCGAGAAAGCAACGGCGACGGTGACTGACGGCGTGCTCACGCTCGTTGTATCGAATGAAGATGCCCGTCGCACGATGGCACCTGCCGTCGATGTCTATGAAAACAAGGACGCGGTATTGCTCGTTGCCGACGTTCCTGGCGTGCGCCCGGATGATATCAACATTCAATTCGAGCGGGGCGAGCTTACGCTCACGGGGCGTCGTGTGAAGGGGCCGGAAGGCAGCGTTTTAGCGGCCGAAGCGCGATATGCGGATTTCCAACGGACGTTCACAGTGCCGCAAAGCATTCAGGCGGACGGGATCCATGCGGAGGTCGCGTGTGGAGTGCTGAAGATTCACCTGCCCAAAGTATCGGCGCAAAAGGCCAGGCAGATTGCGGTAAAAGCGTCGTGATTGTGAGGAGTAGATCTGTCTCCCCCTGTCTACTCTACGTAGCGAAGGCTCCGGTAAACCTCTCACCAACAAATCTGCATTGTGACGTGCGCGTGAGATGCCATTGGTGAATTGTTTGCCGCCGCAATCCGTGTTCAGGTGACGCCGGATTACCTTACCGCCCACCCAAACGTGCACATCGAAGGAACGCTACACTAAATCCTTGACACCCGTATGAGCACGGGGGTAAACGCGCTTCATGCGTCATATTTCCCTGATTGCCCTTTATGTGGGCTTGACGAATCTCCTCGGAAAACGAGCCCCTGCCCTCGGGCAGTTTCCTTCGGGCACCGCCAGCATCCCCACCCTGACCGTGCGACGGGACGCCATGTCGAAGTTGCCCGCAGTCTCCGCGGGCCGAGCTTTGGCCGACGAGCTCGGCACGGCCGACGACAAATACGACGCGCTCGGTTATGCAATTTGGCATTTTACCGAGGCGTATTTGCTGCATCCAACCACGCCAGCCAATATCGTCGCGGCGG
>CAZETM010000690.1:0-5474 GCA_964514885.1 uncultured Polyangium sp.
GGTCGAATTGCGACCCGATGGCACTCAAGTGGAGCACTTAGACCAAACGATGCGATCCCGAAGCGATAGCAGTGTGGCTGATGCGCAGCGCAAGCCCCGCCGAGTACGAGAAAAACCGGCGAAGCGGTGGGGTCAAATCGACAAAGTCGAGTTCGACACACTCCTGGCGGATCTGACCGAGGCAGACCGAGACCTCGATGAAGAAGGACGCGCGGTTGCGTTGCGTGTCGAGGCGCTTTCGCGGGTCTCCTGGGTCCTGCTCGCCGGCGGCAAACTGAGCACCGATAGCTACGTGGCGGCCGTGATCTCGCACGGAAACGAGCCGCTTCGTTTCGCGTGTACGCGCAAGAGCGACGGACGAGTGATTGAAACCTTTCAGGCCTACGACGAAGGCAACATCGACGAGCGTGGTCCGTATGCGATCACGTTGCGTGAGCGCGATTGGTCGGCGTTTGCTGCTGCGCGCGCGTTCGTCGGCAACGTCGGTGCCGAGCGAGCGCTCGAAGCGATCGTGGATCGCAGCCGCGCCCAGAAGAACGTGCCCAAGGCGCGTTCGTCGGTTGTTGCAGTCGCGCCGTAAGATCGAACGCCCTCGTTTCTCGGAATCACGAAGTGCGTGTTTATCAGGCGTTGCGAGCGAATCGGGGCTAGGGAAGCCGATACGAAGCGTACTTCAGTACGCTGAGTGAGGCTGACCGACGCACCGGTTCGCGCAGCAGCCTGATAGACACGCACTAGGCATCTGCCACGATCCGGTGAACCTTCGCCCATACGCCGCCCGAGGGACGCAGCGTCGCCGACATCTCCGGGGATACGACGCGCGATTCGACCTCGAACCGTGCTCCACGCATGAGCGTCGCGAGCACGACGGGGCCTTCCATGAGCGCAAAGAAATTCCCAATGCATACGCGTGGACCAATGCTGAAAGGAATCCACGCTGACCGGTGACGCTCGGCTTCGGCTTCGGGTAAAAAACGATCCGGATCGAAACGGTCGGGATCGGGATAGATATCCGCCCGATGATGCATGCCGATGACATTGGTGAAAAACAGTGTGCGGGGGGAAAAATGATGCCCGCCAATCTCCACTGGCTCGAGGTTGCGGCGAGGAATCATGACCACCGGGGGATACATGCGTAACGCTTCCTTGAAGACTCGCGAGGTATACGCGAGTTTTTCCGGGTCGAACGACGTGGGGCCGTCGGGACCGAATGCGTCGGCTTCTGCCTGGACCCGAGCTAGGGCTTCGGGATTGCGTGAAAGCAGATAGAAAGCCCACGAAAGCGCCGATGCGGTGGTTTCATGGCCCGCAACGAACAGCGTATTCGCCTCGTCACGCACCTGTTTGTCGCTCATGCCTTCCCCACCTCGGTCGCCATCGCGAGCCAGCAGGAGCCGAGCAAGCAAGTCTTTGCTACTCGTCGGGCTCGCTCGACGCTCGTCAATCATCCTTTTGACGTACGTATCGATGACGTCGAGCGCATGGAGCATTTCGGGCGAATGCCGGCCGGGGAGCAACGCGGGCTGCTCGAGCGCTTTGCCGGCTCGATCACGCCATGGTTCGAGAAAACCAGGTAATCGGCCTTTGAGCCCATCGATCGACTGAAGGAGAGCGACTTGTATGGACAATGGTGGAGCGCCAATGCTTTTGTCGATCCAAGTCAACAAGACGGTCAGCGCCTCGCCAATTCGATCGGCATCTTCGATATTTTGAGTGCCAAACAAAGTTCGTCCAACCACACCCATAGTGATGCGCATCATTTCGTGAGCGAGGTTGATGCGCGCTCCATCTTGCATTCGCGCCCTTGCCGCGAGCGCCTCTTCGTTCATTGCTGCTACGTACCCGGCAAGCTCGCTGTGACGGAATAGCGGGGAGAGCAACTTGCGCTGGCGGTGCCACAAGTCGCCCAAGCTCGTGAACAATCCTTGGCCTGCCAAATCGTGCAATAGAATGCGAATGCCAGGCGCCTTTTCCACTTTGCGCGCGTTTTCGACGAGCAGCTCGTGGGCGAGCACGGGCGTATTGATCAGGTACACCGCACGCGGGCCGACCCTCATGCGAGCGATATCTGCACTGTCGGCTGCGCGTCGCAAGAAATCGAGCCGAGCACTCCCTCGAATCAGATGGGTATGCCCGAAGAAATTTTCGCCGGGCGCGCTCGGAATGTCGGTGGTCGTCATGGCACACGGGTCCTCATTCAAAAGGGAAGGCGATCATTCAGGCGGCGGTTCGCCACCCACTTTCGATACTCCAAGGTGCTCGCCGCCGTCGACGGCAATCATTTGGCCAGTGACCGAATGGGCACCGAGCAAATAACGAACGGCATTGGCGATATCTTCTGGCGTTGCTCCGTGGCGCAAAGGCACACGAGCGCATTGCGCCTCGAATTGCTCGGGCGTTTGCCGGGTGCTCGGAAGCGTTGGCCCGGGTCCTACGGCATTGACTCGAATACGAGGCGCCAGGGCGATGGCTAGCGATTGCGTGAGCGCCCATAGGCCCATTTTGCTCACGGTGTACGAAGTGAACGTTGGACCCAAATTCCAGACGCGTTGGTCGAGCAAATTCACGATCGAGCCGTGGGCTTCTTCAGGTAGCCGGCGAGCAAACGATTGCATCAAGACAAACGGCGCGCGCAGATTCGTCTCCATATGCAAATCCCAGCTTTCGCGCGTGGTCGTCTCTACCGTGTCCCGCTCGAATACGGCAGCATTGTTGATGAGCGCATCGAGTGGTCCCACGAGCTGTTCGGCACGTAAAACCAACGATTGTGTCGCGGACTCGTCCATCAAATTCGCTTCGACGGCTGCTGCGCGTCCACCCGCGGCGGTAATCAATTCCGCCGTCTCTTCCGCATCTTTGCGCGACGAGTGATAATGAACGGCAACGTTCCACCCGTCCTGCCCGAGCGCAATGGCAATCGCTCGACCGATGCGTTTGCCACCACCCGTTACGAGGACCGCTTTGCTCATGGTCTCACTCCCCGCAATCAGCGTTCGTCGTATGTGGCTACAGCCGTGTCCGTTTCAAAGAAACGAACTGCCGTCACGGGGATGCCTTGCGAGCGCAAATGATCGAAAATGAGTTTGGCGAGGTTTTCGGCGCTCGGATTTACATCGAGCCGCACGAATGTCTCGTTCGCTTGTTCGAGCACTGGAATGACCGGATCGTCATGCCTGAGCAGCAGGCGATGGTCGAACTGCGCCAAGATCCATTCTTTGCCCGCCTTTTCGATATCGAAGAAGTCGATCACGAACCCCTTGGCGTCGAGCGTGGGCCGCGAGACTTCAATCTCTACGCGAGCATTGTGACCGTGGATCCGAGCGCAAGGACCGACGTAGTCCATGAGCCGGTGGCCGTAACAAAATCGCACTTCTTCCGTCACTCGAAACATGCGCTCGCCAATCCTCACTACGAACTCACCCACGATAGGGCGTTCCTCTGGGCAAGGGAATACCGCGCGCAGGCGCTCGCGTCAACCTCGAGCTCTTCGGGCCGCGTTCGACTCTTGACTCCGGCTCGCTGCACAGGCTCACTGGGTTCATGAAACGGTACACTTCTTTCGGGCTTCTTTCGGCTCTTTTCCTTCCGTTGCTCGGAGGCTGTGGACCCGATACGGAGCTAATTTTCGGCACTTCTACGAGCGGCGGAGGCGGCGGGGGATCGGCAAGTTGCAAGATGCCGCGCGTGGATCTGCTCATCGCCGTCGACAACTCACGCGGTATGGGCCACAAGCAATTCTTCCTCTCCGCGGCCATTCCCAATTTGCTTCAAGGTCTCGTAAATCCTCCTTGCGTCGATTCCAACGGCGCAGCCGCTCCTACGCAGCCCAATTCACCTGATTCTGCTTGCCCCGATGGATTTTCGCGCGCTTTTCCCCCGCAAACGGACATCCACATCGGCGTGGTCAGCTCGAGCATTGGGGGACACGGAGCCGATTCCTGTCCCGATGCAGAAATGTTCGCATGTAATGGCACGGTCAATACTTCGAATAATGATCGCGGAAGACTCCTGTCCCGCAAAGATGTCTGTTCGGGCGAAACCATTCCCACATACGCCAACAAATCATTTTTGGCATGGGATCCCGGACAAACCCAAACGCCGCCCGGTGAGGACACGCTGGACGACGGGGCCGGAGGTGGCCTCGTGTCCACAATTCGAGACATGATTGCCGGCGCCGGCGAGATTGGCTGTGGGTACGAATCGCAACTCGAAAGCGTTTATCGGTTTTTGGCAGATCCCGAGCCGTACGAGAAAATCAACGTCGTCGATTTGAAAGCGATTCCCGAAGGCATCGACAACGTGGTGCTCAGCCAACGAGCTAACTTTTTGCGACCCGACTCGCAGCTCATCGTGCTCATGACCAGCGACGAAAACGATTGTTCGACAAAAGAATATGGCCAGTTTTTCCTGGTCAATCAACTCCGCACGGCCAGCCAAATGCCCTTCCGCATGCCCCGCTCTCGCCAAGAATGCGCGACGAATCCGAATGATCCTTGCTGCAAATCGTGCGGACAATCGATCGGCAGTTGCCCCGTGGATCCGACGTGCGGCGATCAGTCGAGCCCCGCGCTTTACGAAGAAGCCGAAGACAAGATCAACTTGCGTTGTTGGGACCAGAAGCGACGCTTCGGTATCGATTTCCTCTATCCCATCGACCGGTACGTCCAAGCCTTCACGCAAACGACGATTGCCAATCGCGCAGGCGAGCTGGTGCGTAATCCGATTTTCTCGGACCTCGATCCGACCGACACGATTACCGAAATTCGGAATCCATCGCGCGTGCTGGTCGCAGGCATTCTCGGCGTGCCCTGGCAGGATATTGCGCGGGACTTCAAAGATGCCAAAAAAGGCTTCAAGAATTGGAAGGAGCTGGATGCGCCCGTCGGCGGAGCGGCAAGCGGCTGGGAAGTTTTTGCCGGAGACCCAGTGATGTACATTGGGGCCAAGGATCCGCTGATGAACGAATCCGTCGCGCCACGCTTCGGGAAAAACCCAATCACGGGCACCATGCTCGCGTCGCCGCAAATGCTCCAGGGCAATCCCATCAATGGCAACGAATACACGGCCGTCGATGATCTACAATACGCGTGCATCTTCAACCTTCCGGAACCATTGCAACGCGATTGCATGGACGGCAGTTGTGAATGCGCAGAACCGAAGAACGACAATCCGCTTTGCGACGTAAATCCAAGTGGCTCGGGACGCACGCTGCTCGTGCGGGCCAGAGCCCTGCCGGGGCTGCGTCAGCTCGCAGTACTCAATGGATTGGGATCGCAGGCGGTCGTGGGATCGGTGTGCGCTGCGCAAACCGAGAATCGAGCGGAGACTGATTTCGGCTATCAACCGTCCGTTCGCGGCGTGATCGATTGGATGAGCGCGCAAGGTTGCACGGGTAAGTGAATCGCAAATTTCACGGCAGCGAATGCGCCGCGAAAAAGTCCACAATCATCTCGCTCGCACCGAAGTCCTTGGAA
>CAZETM010000691.1:0-5466 GCA_964514885.1 uncultured Polyangium sp.
TCTCGCAGGAAAGCTGGCACGACGGCATCAAGCTCACCCCCGCCGCCGCCGACCTGGATCTGTCGTCGTTCTGGCCCCGCTTCGAAGCTACCGCGCCCATTCACCTGCGCCTCGCATTTCGTACGGCCACGCTCGTCATTGCCGGCGCTTTGCCTTTGGCGCTCGGTTATCGCCATACCCTCGCGGCATTGAATGACGACGACCGCGACGCGGTGCTCCAGCGTGGCGCCCAAATGTCCGCCATGGCTCCCCTTCTCGATATCGTCAAAGTCGTCGTTGCATTGGCTTACTTCGACCATCCGCAAATCGAAGCCACCATCCGAGGTCGCACGTGAATCGAATCGATGGCCGTACGCTGCACGCAGCGCTCGAATTGCAAACCGATATCGTTATCGTCGGTAGCGGCCCCGCAGGCTCGGCTGCCGCTCGTGAAGCGACCCGCCACGGCGCTCGCGTCATCGTGGTCGAAGAAGGCCGCTGGTTCGATCCCAGCGAATTCCCCGAATCCTCGTTCGCCTCCATGTCCGCTGCCTACCGCGATATGGGCGCCTCCGTCGTTTTGGGCCCCGCGATGATGCCGTTCGTGCAAGGTAAAATGGTCGGTGGAAGCGGTCCCATCAATGGCGCCATTTGCTGGAGAATGCCGCGCGATATCTACAATCGTTGGATCAGCCACGATCCAGCGCTCGCGGATGCTTTACCGTGGGACGTGCTCGAAGCCGTCACACTCGAAATCGAATCACGGCTCAATGTGCAGCCTACCGATCCGCGTATTGCTGGCGCGAAAAACCTGCTCATGGCCAAAGGAGCCGACGCAATAGGACTGGAACATCGCCCCATTCGTCGTAATGTGTCCAATTGCGAAGGTCTTGGGCGATGCCTGCAAGGTTGTCCGAAAGGCCGAAAGCTTTCCGTCGATGCCACGCTGCTCGCGGATGCGGAAGCCCGCGGCGGCATCGTCGTCAATTCGGTCGAGGTTACTGAAATCGAGCGCCATGGAAAACGAGTCGTAGGCGTGCGAGGCATAAGCGCTAGCGGCGCCCAAGTGCGCATCAAAGCGGGTCATGCGGTCATTTTGGCGGCCAGTGCGGTGCAAACTCCGGCGTTATTGTTGCGTAATCGAATCGATCACGGTCCGGTGGGACATGGGTTTTCGTGTCACCCTGGCGTCTCGATGGCAGGACGATTCCGCGAGCCTGTACGAATGTGGGAAGGCGCAACGCAAGGGCACGAAGTCATTGGATTGCGTCACGAAGGCTTGAAGTTCGAGGCGCTTGGGTTTGGCTTGGCCGTCATGGCCAGTCGGTTGGGGGGCGTCGGTCGACAATGGGCTCGCGAAGTCGCGGATATGGCGCATTACGTGGATTGGGGCGCGGCCGTGCGCGCGGAGGCTCGAGGTCGAGTGCGTGTCGTTGGCGGCAAAACGCAGGTGACGTATACACCGACGCCTCGGGACATTGCGCTATTCAGGCGAGGACTTCGCGTGATGGGCGAAATGATGTTGGCGGCTGGTGCCGAGTTTGTGGCACCAGGCGTCCGAGGGTTTATGGCGCAAACCTCGAATGTAAAGGACCTCGTGGAATTGGAATATGCAGGTCCGACGAATCCGGCTGCGTTTACGGCGGCGATTACGCATATGTTTGGCACCTGCGTGATGGGAAGCGATCCTGCGCGATCGGTCGTTCGGCCAGATTTTCGCCACGTGACGCTGGAGGGTCTTTACATTGCGGACTCCAGCGTTTTCCCCTCGAATACTGGCGTCAATCCGCAAATTCCGATCATGGCCGTCGCGACGCTTGCGGCACGGGCCGCGATTGGTGTAGAAGTCGGGCGGCACGATTCCCTTCCCCGAGCCGCTCCAGTGACGACAACGAATGCCGAGGACCCGACGATGACGACGAAAACAGCCGATCTGACGCTTGAAGACCTGATGGCCATGAATGCCAAAGCGCTGCACGAAGTGTTGCTACGCGGGCATCCATTGGAGCCGGAAAAGCTGGCTGGTAGGATGTATGTCGGCGTGGACTTGAGCCTCCCGGACATTGCGCGCAAGATTCTTTGGCACACGTTCCGCAAGACCTTCACGCAGGGCGATTCGACGGGCGAAGTGCGCGGTTGGAACGTGCGCATGGAGCAGCATGGAGTCGACGGCGCGCGGATACCGATGCGGAATCGCAAGGGCAAAGCGATCACGTTTGGGCATTACATCGTGCGTAGTGCGGAGGGCATTGATTTCGCTGGTAACTACAAGGGAGCGCATTATCTGGATTATGGCTCGGCGGGCAATCCGTTTATGGACGTGGCGCGCCTGGGCTTTACGCCGCTCGTGGCGGTGAACGAGGGTAGTCAGGATTTGCTGCTCGGTTGGGAAGTGTTTCGAGTGGGTCCGAAGTTTTTGCCGCTTCCGCTGTATTGGGCTTTGCGATACGAAGGACCGCTGGACGAAGTGGTGGGGAGGCCGGATCGGGCGTGAGAACGTTCTTAACGGGCTCGGATGAAGTTTGACCTGAACAGCGGCATGTGGCATCCTTGCGCCCCGCCATGACCTTGCGCCCTATTCCGGTCGAAGCGGTCAGACTGCTTGATGAGGACCGCTGGCAGTAGCTGATGCATCGAATGCCCTTAGCTTGGAGCTGACAGATGGCTGTTCAATCGAAAACGAATTTATTGCAGGATGACATTCCCAGGTCTTTGATGCGCCTCGGCATTCCGATGACGCTGAGTCTCGTGCTGATGATGTTCGCGGGGCTTGTGGATACGTACTTTTTGGGCAAGCTCGGAGCGCGCGAGCTGGCGGTGATGAGCTTTGCGTATCCGGTGATCATGCTGGTGATGAGCATCGCGTTTGGGCTCAATATCGGTTCGACGGCGGCGATTTCGCGAGCGGTTGGGGCTGGGGATCGAACGGTGGTGCGACGATTGACGACGCACGCGATCGTGCTTTCGCTGCTGGTCGTAGCGGTGTTGTCGACGGCGGGAATTGCGTATCAGGAGCAGATTTTTCGAGCGCTCGGGGCCACGGGCGAGGTTCTCGAGGCATCGACGTCGTACATGACGATTTGGTTTTCGGGGGTTGCGTTTCTGATCGTTCCGATGGTGGGTAATGGAGCGATGAATGCGACGGGTGATCCGAAGACCCCGGCGAAGATCATGGCGGCATTTGCGGTGGCGAATTTGATTCTGGATCCAATTTTGATTTTCGGTGCGGGTCCGATTCCGGCGATGGGATTGCGAGGTGCGGCGCTGGCATCGGTGGGCGCGCGGATGACGACGGCGGTGATTTCGTTGTGGGTGCTAGGCGTGAAGATGCGTTTGCTGGACTTGCACATGCCGACGCGTGCGGAGTTGTTCGATTCGTGGAAGCAGATTCTATCCGTGGGGCTTCCGGCTGCGATTACGAATGCGTTGATGCCAATTTCGACGGCGCTACTGACGTCGTTCATTGCGAGATATGGCAGTGATGCCGTTGCAGCTTATGGTCTTGGCAGTCGTCTCGATGGGCTGCTGATGATTCCGGCGATGGCTTTGTCCATGGCACTGACGCCATTCATTGGTCAGAACTGGGGAGCGCATCGCATTGATCGGGTTGCCGAGGGATTGCGGGTTGCGGAGCGGTTCGTGGTGGTTTGGGGAGCACTGATTTGGCTGTTGATGCTGGTGACACGCGAGAAGCTGGCTCGAGTGTTCACGTCGAATCCGCAGGTGACGGCATTGACGATGGAGTATTTGTTCTACGTACCGCTGGCGTATGGAGCTGCGGGAATCGTTACGGTCGTCAGCGCGACGTTTAATGCAATCGATCGTGCGGTTCGTTCGACGGTGATTTCAGCGGCTCGAGGGTTGTTGCTGGCGTTGCCGCTGGCCTATGTGGGTGCGCAGATCTGGGGCGCTCGTGGATTGTTCATCGGAATGGCCGCAGCGACGGGCATCACCGGAGCGATTGCGATTTTGTGGTCTCGAAACGCAATGCAATACAAGGAAAAACCTGCCCTAACCAAGACGGCCGAGGGGATCGTGGGCATCGATCGAGCACGGGAGAAAGCGTTCGACGATCTGCTGGAGTCGACCGTCGAAATTCCGGGCGTGATTGCGTGTGCCAGGCCGATCAATACGATTGGGTTTTACTTGAAGGGTCGCGAATTGGGGCATGTGCATCGAAACGGTCACATCGACTTGCACGTGCCGCATTTGGTGCATGACCAACTGATTGCGGAGGGCCGAGCGGTTCATCATCGTTCGCAGCATGGAACGTCGTGGATCAGTCACGATTTGTTTGCAGCATCGGACGTGACGGAAGCGACGTGGCTCTTGCGCCTGACGGGCATCGTGGCACGGATTGGGCAAAAGGGCGCCCTCGCAGACGAATCGGATCGAAAGGCGTTGGAAGCGTTGAATGCGTCCCCGGCCCTCGTAAATGCCGTTTTGCACAGCTTTCAAGATGGCGAGCACGACGTGGATCGCCCTGCCATTGCTGCGTGAATCAAAACGACAGGCGAACGTTGCTGAATATTCGCGTATCGGTATTCATCACGCCCGTGGGCGGGGCGCTGTCGTGCAAAAAGCTGAGCGTTGCGCCGAATCCCACCACTTCGTTCACCTTGGCCAAAAGCTCGATTTCCTCCAAAAACCGAAAGTCCGACAGCTTGTCCCAACGTGGTTGCATGTAGATCGTGTTCTGGGCAAGCAGCTTGCCTTTGAAAAAGTTCATGCGAATGCCCAGAAAATTCGACCAGCGATGTTCGAACGTTTGGCCAGGATCTGAAGCGCCAGGGAAAACCGAAATGCGGTTGTATTCGAACATGTATCCGCTTCCGAATTGGACGTTGAACGACGAGCTTTGGAACAGCGGCGTGGACAAACTGCCTCCCCAAATCGAACGGACGCGCATTCGTTGGAATTCGTTGAATTGGTGTTGGACGAAGACGCCCGAGCCCAATCGAGGATGCCACGAATGAATGTAACGGGCATGCAAGAGGGCCTGATTCATGATGGGGACCGTTCCGGAGGGAGTTTCGCGAGCGGTGTAGCGAAAATTGCCCATTAAGTACGCCATTTGTTTCATCTTGCGCTGGGAAGCGTCTTCGCCCGCGACGGCCGGTGACAAGCGCATGACTTGGACACGCCCGCCGAGACCGATATCGAATAGCTGAATGTTGCCATCCAATTGCATGACGCTGCCATCTAGCCCGGCGCTCAATCCTTCACGCGGCGGGCCGGGGCGGAGCGGATCGCTGTTGACTTGAGCGCTGGCAATGCTGGACGAGAACGCGACGAGAAAAGCTGCAAGGCTGGCGCACGCGCGGGATGAGCAATGGTGATGTATGGACTTCACGAATGTCGACCTCATTCGATGGAGAAAAACCGAAAGGTCATGACGATACCCGAAGTAAGGGGGGCGATGCAATGCTCCTACAACGAGCTCGTGAACATGAACGAACGCTCTAACTGCACAAACCCACTGGACAG
>CAZETM010000692.1:0-5459 GCA_964514885.1 uncultured Polyangium sp.
CGAAGCCCGAGGCGTGTAATGGCATCGACGACGATTGCGATGGCGTCGCCGACGAGCAAGATCCGGGCATGGTCATTTGTCCGAATGGTGCGGCATGTGTCAATGGCCAATGCGGAGGCGTCGTCCCGTGCATGTCCAACGCGGATTGCGGCGCGGGCCAAGCATGTTTGGGTGGCATTTGCGGACCGGTTGTGCAGCAATGCGGCCCGAACGCTCCTCCTTGCCCTGCAGGCCAGGTCTGCACACCGAATGGCGTTTGTTCGCCCGGCGCGTGCGTTCCGAAGCCCGAGGCGTGTAATGGCATCGACGACGATTGCGATGGCGTCGCCGACGAAGCAACACCTGGTACGACGCTTTGCCCCGGTGGCACTTGCCTCAATGGCGCCTGCCTGATTCAATGCAATAGCAATGCGAACTGCCCTGCCGGTCAGAGCTGCGTGAACGGCTTGTGCAAGTGAGCCAGTGAAATCGGGCGGAGTGTTAATTCCTCACGCACTCCGCCCGTGCCAGCTTTGCAATATTTCTGCATAGTTGGCCCGCTCGTAGCCGCTCGGATCCGGGCAACGTGACAAGTTCATGTTCCCGCGCATCTGCTCGAGCGATTCGTATTCGTGCTCCTCTAGAAATGCCTTTACCCCCGCTACGGTTTCTCGCAGGCGCGATGGCCCGTGCTTGAGCAACGCGCTCACCATTTGCACCGCGTGCGCTCCCGCCATGATTGCTTTGACGGCATCGAGAGGAGTATGCACGCCACCGCTTGCAGCCAAAGACAATTTTCTCTGTCCCGAAAGCACCGCGAGCCAGCGCAAGCGGAGCAAAAGCTCTGAGGAATCCGATAGATGCAGGTTTCGTTTTACATCGAGCGCCACTGGATCGATGTCGGGCTGGTAAAAGCGATTAAAGAGCACCAGGCCATCGGCTCCGGCGTCTTCTAATTTGCGCGCAAAGCTTGGCAGTGAAGAATAAAATGGCGACAACTTCACCGCCAACGGTATACGAATCGCCGCGCGCACCTCTTTCACGACTTCGATCGCTCGTGCTTCGACCGCCGAGCTGTCTTCGTCGGGGTTCGTCGGCACGACATACAGGTTCATTTCGAGAGCGTGTGCGCCCGCCTGTTCGATTTCCTTGGCAAATGAAAGCCATCCGCCGGGCGACGTTCCATTGAGCGACGCAATGACCGGAATCGACAGCGCCGCGCGTAGTTTTCGCACGTGCTCCAAATACCGGCTCGGCCCCATGACGAAAATGGTCGGGTCCGGGAAAAACGTCTGCGCTTCGGCATAACCGTCCGCATAACGCTCCACATGCGCATCGACCGCCGCCGCGTCGCGCTCGATTTGCTCCTCGAATAACGAGCGCATTACGACGGCCGGAGCGCCTGCGTCTTCGAGTCTGCGCGCATGGTCGAGATCATCCACGAGCGGCGATGCTCCGGGGACGAACGGATGTGCCAGGGGCAATCCCAAATAGGTCGTTGCAAGATTCATCAGCGCCCCTCCTCCGTTTTCGCTTCTTTCGTTTCCACGGGCACACGCAACCCTGCGAGTTGTTCGTAAACACCGCGCCGCTCGAGCGCATTTTGCTCCGCCGCGTGCACGAGCATTGCATATCGCTTCGGATCTTGAAGCTCGACCATGCGGAAGCGCCCTTCATTTTTCATGTAATCGCGCACTTTCGCTTTTACGGGCCCCGAATCGAGCACGAGCGGCGGCTCGCCTTTCGTTATGCGACGTGGGTCGAAGCGATATAGCGGAAACAACCCAGATTCCACTGCGAGCTTCTGTTGTTCAGCGCCGTGGGAAAGATCGTAGCCATGGGCGATGCAATGGCTGTAGGCGATGATCAAGCTCGGGCCGGGATAACTTTCGGCTTCTTGAATCGCTTTGACCGCTTGTGCATCTTTGGCTCCAATGGCAATGCTTGCAACGTAGACGTGCCCATACGTCATTGCGAGCATGCCCAAGTCTTTCTTGGCAATGCTTTTGCCGGCGGCAGCGAATTTCGCAGCGGCGCCAATGGGCGTGGCCTTCGATTGTTGGCCACCCGTATTCGAATACACTTCGGTATCGAGCACCAATAGATTGACGTCTTCGGTGCCGGCGAGCACGTGATCGAGGCCGCCGTAACCGATATCGTAGGCCCAGCCGTCTCCACCGATGATCCACACGCTCTTTTTGACGAGGTCGTCGGCAACATGCTCGAGCCTGCGTGCGCGCGGGTCGCCGATGGAGGCCAATTTCTGTTTGAGAATCGCCACGCGCTCGCGTTGTGCGGAGATGCCGGTTTCATTCGATTGATCGGCTTGCATGAGTGCCGTGACCAATTCGGTGCCCAGCGTGCTCGATAGCATCATCAATTCCGTGGCAGCAACGAGCGATCGCGCGCCCAGCCCGAGGCGCATACCGAGGCCGAATTCAGCATTGTCCTCGAAAAGCGAATTCGACCAGGCAGGGCCGCGTCCGTCGGCATTCGTGCGATAAGGTGTCGTGGGCAAGTTGCCGCCGTAGATGGACGTGCAACCCGTCGCATTGGCAATCACCATCCGATCGCCAAAGAGTTGCGTGACGAGCTTGATATAGGGCGTTTCGCCGCAGCCTCCGCAAGCCCCGGAGAATTCGAAGAGCGGGTCGAATAGTTGCGAGCTTTTGACGTCGAGGTGGACTCGGCGCCGGTCAGGATCGGGCAAACCGAGGAAAAAATCGAACCTTTCGCGTTCTCGTTGCAAGTGCGGGTCCTTGAGTTCCATGTCAATGGCTTTGTGTCGTGGATTGGATTTGTCTTTGGCGGGACAAACCGCTACGCAAAGCTCGCAGCCCGTGCAATCGTCAGGCGCCACTTGAATGGTGTATTGTTTGCCGGCAACTCCGTCGGCCTTGTCCTTGTACGGAACGGATTTGAATCCCTCGGGAGCGTCGGAAAGCGCTGCCGGATCGAATACCTTGGCGCGAATGGCGGCATGCGGGCACATGAGCGCGCATTTGTTGCATTGAATGCAGACCTTGGAATCCCAAATGGGGATTTTGAGGGCAATGCCGCGTTTTTCGTATTGCGTCGTGCCCACGGGCCAGGTGCCGTCGGGTGGGAACGCACTAACGGGCAATAGGTCGCCTTTGCCCGCAAGAATCGCCGCAGTGACTCGTTGGACGAAATCGGGCGCCCGCGAAGGTACGACTGGCGGGCGCAATCGTGCGGCGGACGGAGTTTCCGGGACGGCGACTTCGTACAAATGCGCGAGCGTCGAATCAATGGCCAAATGGTTTTTCCGGACCACTTCCGCGCCGCGTTTTTTGTATGCATTTTCAGCCGAAAGCTTGACCCGGGCGATTGCTTCGTCGCGCGGCAAAACTCCGGACAGCGCAAAGAAGCACACTTGCATGACCGTGCTGATGTGCCGCCCAAGGCCGCTTTCTTCAGCGACTCGATATGCGTCGATGACCAAAAAACGTAGCTTCTTTTCACAAATCGTGTCTTGGACTTCTCGCGGCAGCGTATCCCAAACCTTGTCCGGTCCGTGGGACGTATTGAGCAAAAACGTCGCGCCCGGTTGCGCATACCCGAGCATGTCGTAACGGTCCAGAAACTGCGGCTGATGACACGCTACGTAGCTTGCTTTCTTGACCAAATACGCCGAGCGAATTCGCCGTGGACCGAAACGAAGATGCGACACTGTGACGGTGCCAGACTTTTTCGAATCGTAGACGAAGAAGCCTTGCGCGAAATTCGCCGTTTCTTCCCCAATGATTTTGATCGTTTGCTTGTTGCTGCCCACCGTGCCATCCGAGCCGAGACCGAAAAACACGGCGCGAACGACGTCGTTCGGCTCAATGTCGAGTTCGTTGTCCCAGGGCAGCGAGCGATGGGTGATATCGTCGACGATGCCAACGGTGAAGTGATTGCGCGGTTTTTGTTTTGCAAGCTCGTCGAAGACCGAAATGATCATCGCCGGCGTGACTTCTTTCGAGGACAAACCATAACGTCCGCCCACGATGCGTAGATCACGCTCCCAAAGACCGTCGGCGCGAGCTTCTGCAATGGCGGTGACGACATCCAGATAAAGCGGTTCACCTAGCGCTCCCGGCTCTTTCGTCCGATCGAGCACGGCGAGCGATTTGACCGTCCGGGGCAGCACCGCAAGCATCGCATTGACGTCAAATGGTCGGTAGAGACGAACCTTGATCACGCCGACTTTTGCGCCGCGAGCATGAAGGTAATCGACCGCTTCGTGGGCCGTCTCCGCGGCGGAGCCCATCAGGACGAGCACTCGTTCGGCTTCGGGATCACCGACGTAATCGAATAGCTTGTACGCTCGGCCCGTACGCTCGGCGAATCGGTCCATGGCGGCTTGCGTGATGGAAATACACGCGTCATAGAATGGATTGCACGATTCGCGTGCTTGGAAAAACACGTCGGGGTTCTGGGCTGTTCCTCGTAAAACTGGTTTGTCCGGAGAAAGCGCACGTGCTCGATGCGCGGCGACGAGGTTCTCGTCGTACATGGCCCGCAAGTCGTCGTCCGACAGTAGATCGATTTTCGACACCTCCGCGGAAGTGCGAAATCCGTCGAAGAAATGCAAAAATGGAACACGCGATTCGAGCGTTGCGGCGTGCGATATGGCAGCGAAGTCTTGTGCTTCTTGCCCTGAGCTTGCGCATAACATGGCAAATCCAGTTTGTCGGCACGCCATGACATCGGAATGATCGCAGAAAATGCTGAGCGCGTGGGTGGCCACCGTGCGAGCTGCTACGTGAATGACGCACGAATTCAGCTCTCCCGCGATCTTGTACATGTTCGGGATCATCAGGAGCAATCCCTGCGACGCCGTGAACGTGGTCGTCAAAGCACCCGTTTGCAATGCGCCGTGCACGGCTCCCGCCGCACCGCCCTCGGATTGCATCTGCACGATGCGCGGCAAGTTTCCCCAAAGGTTTGTCCGACCGTCACTCGACCATTGATCGCTGAACTCGCCCATCGACGAAGCGGGCGTGATCGGATAAATCGCAATGACTTCGCTCGAACGATGCGCAACCGAAGCGACAGCCTCGTTCGCATCAATGGTGGTTTGCAAAGCGCTCATGACGTGGGCTCCAAAGTGCGTAGCGCAAGGCGCGCGATTTGCGCGTGGGCGCAAAAGCTGCGCCGGAGAAGATGTCGACGCGGGATTTGCGGGCGCAGAAGCGCGATCGGGGGCATGGCGCGGGGACGGATTGCATCAGCCGTGCCAGCGCAATTCAACGGACTGCTAGTCCTTAATCAAGCGCTACTTTTCGGACGAGGCCTTGTTTGGGGTGTGTCGTGACCTTGCGACGACGGTTTCAGGTGAACCGGCGGGACGATGTAGGAACTATTTGGACCTCAATGAAAAAAACTTTCGTGAAACCGGTGGGTTCGTGCCCTTAACAGGTATGGGTGATAAAGCGAAACGGCGGTTGCAAGTTTGGTTTCAGCGGGGCAAGCAA
>CAZETM010000693.1:0-5435 GCA_964514885.1 uncultured Polyangium sp.
ACCAGCCCGATGCGCTGCGCATCTTCCATTTCCCCTGGCAGCCAATTTCTTCGCATTTCCGTACTCCTCAACATCTCGCGGGGCATATTTTAGAGACAAGGTCCAAGGTCGACGAACGCGGGCCACTTTCCGGTGCTTCTGCAAATACCCACGCACAAGCCGCATCTTGAATCGCCGATATGCTTCCCCTCCTCCGAATAGCGCTTTCCCGCCACGCAAGCCTCATAGCGATCGAGACACTCGTCCCATGCCTTATTCCTCCTCCGCTTCACCAATTCCGCAACGTCGTCCACCGCTTTATCCACCAGTTGCACCGTAGTAGCAAACAAGATCGTAAATGCCCCCGCCTCCAAGATCAGCTCAGCCAATACAACCTCCGCCACGACCACAACAACGACAGCGGGCGATCCGAGCTGCGTCCGTTGTGCCAACGAACAAAGTGCCATTTCCGAACGCCACAACTCCTCCAACCCCTCCCCACATCATCGCGATCCGCACCTCGCTCACCGCGGTCGCCCACTCCCATCCCTCCGAATCGCCATTCCGCGGGACAGATCATTCGTAAGGACAAGGCAACCGAGGTCATTATAACGGGCACGAAGGTCAAAGTCTTGTCGCGCGTGCGCACAACACTCGGCAAAGTCGTGCACATCGAGAGACGCATCTTGCGTGATGTAACGCTCGTGCAAACCGGCGCCGACGCACACGTGTGTCTGCGCATCGAGAAAAATCGTCATCGACGCGTGCAACCCGTTCAAAGACGGTGAAACGAGGCTTCTGAACGTGGGTTACGATACAAGAACAGGATCTCCCCGAGACGCGCTTGACACGCCAAGTTCAAAAATAGCACTTTGTTTAGACTAAGTGCTCTTGACCACCGTAGCTTTTGCATTGTAAATCGATCCCATGTCCAACATGCCTCCTGGCGCAGAACGCTTTCTTCATCCCCAAGGTCATCTTATCGACGGGAGGGTCGTCACCCCGACCGGCGGCGCAACCCTGCCCGTCGAAGACCCTTCGACCGGCGAAGTGTTCAGCTCGATTCCCGCCGGCAACGCCGCGGACATCGACCTTGCCGTACGCGCCGCGCGCACGACCTTCGCACGCGGTGATTGGTCCCGTGCCGATCCGAGTCATCGAGGGCGCGTGTTGTGGGAGTTCGCACGAAAGATTCGCGAACTGACCGAGCCCCTCGCGTGGCTCGAAACCAAAGACAGTGGCAAACCAATTGCCGAAGCGCGCCTCGACATCGTCGGCACCGCTGACATTCTCGAATATTATGCCGGCCTGGCGACGAAAATCTTCGGGCAAACAATGCCGCTCCCCGGGAAAACCCTGGGTATGGTTCTGCGCGAACCGGTGGGTGTCGTCGGTCAAATCACGCCATGGAATTTCCCGCTCCTCGTGGGCGCATGGAAATTTGCACCAGCTCTGTGCGCAGGATGCAGCATCGTGCTCAAACCGAGCGAGATGACGAGCCTCACCATGCTTGCCGCCGCGCAACTCGCGCTCGAAGCGGGCGTTCCCGCGGGCGTATTTAATGTCGTTTGCGGAACCGGTGAATCCGCGGGAGCTGCTCTTGCCGCCCATTCCGATGTCGACGTACTCGCATTTACCGGCGGCACCACGACAGGACGCAAAGTGCTCAGGGCACGCGCAGAGCTGGTTCGCCCTGCGCAACTCGAACTCGGTGGCAAATCACCAAACATCGTATTCGACGATGCCGACATCAGCCAAGCCATTGCCGGCGGCGCATTCGGAATCTTTTACAACCAAGGCGAGAACTGCAATGCAGGCAGCCGCTTGCTCGTCCATGCATCCATTTACGATGCATACGTCGAAGGGCTGGTCGCGGCAGCCAAAAGAATCCGCGTATTGGCTCCTCTCGACGAACGCTGTCAAATGGGTGCCCTCATTTCACGCGCGCATCGTGACAAGGTCGCCGCACACGTCGAAGACGCTCGCGCAGAAGGTGCCGTCATGCTCTGCGGCGGAGAACCGCCGAAAGACGGGCATTTCACGCAAGGACATTGGTATTTGCCCACGGTGCTCGTCGATGTAAAACCGACGCATCGCGTATTTCAAGATGAAATCTTCGGACCGGTCGTCACGGTAACAAAATTCAACAATGACGACGAGGCAATCGCATTCGCCAACGCCACGCCTTACGGACTTGCCGCGGGCGCATGGACGGCTAGCGTGCATCGCGCGCTCCGGTGCATTCACGAGCTCGAATCGGGTTACGTCTGGATCAACACCTACAATCCCACACCCGTCGAAACGCCATTCGGTGGTGTAAAGTCATCCGGATTCGGTCGCGATTGTGGACCACAAGCCATTGACACGTACATGACCTACAAATCGGTGTTGTGGTCACAGGGCCCATTCGATGATTGGTACAAGTCATGACCGTCGAGCTTCACGACAACTGGCTGCGCGTGTTTTTCAGCGAAAGCGGCCACGCGGATTTCCATCTTCGGTGGCTCCGCCATAATTGCGATCGCGATCTGCATCCAACGACGCGCGAGCGCATCGTGTGCTCGTCGGAGCTGCCCGACGATCTGCGCGCGACATCGGCCGCAATTCTTGGCGAAACGCTCATCGTTCATTGGCAAAACGACGGACGCGAGAGCCATTATGCACTCGGATGGCTCGAAGAACACGCCTATGCGCGCAATCGCTTGGCCGTCGAAATCCCGAGCGACGTGACTCCTCTGACGGACGTCGACTACGCCTTGCCGCTGACGGAGCGAGTGAAACGCGCCATCGATTGTGTCAAGACGTACGGCGCCGCGGTGGTTCGTCGTGATCCCAATGTTTCGACGCCGGCGGAGGACGAGACCGAAGGGTTGATCGAAGCATTCGGCGTCGCTGGTCTTCGCGTCATCGGCACACACTTTGGCCGCATTGAAGACCTTCGCACGGACAACTCCACGAATGCAAATAGCGATCAGCTCGGCTACACCGATGCACCGATCGATTTACACACGGACCAGCCATTCCTCGAGACGCCGCCGCGATTGCAATTGCTCCAATGCATTCGCCCCGCGGACATGGGCGGTGACAGCTATCTCGTCGATGCAATGATCGCGGCGCAGCATTTGCGCAGCGTCGACGCGGCCGCATACGAGCTGCTCACAACGATGTCAGTGCGTTTTCATCGCAAACAGAAGGGTTTCGAAAAAATCTTCGATACCCCGCTTCTGTCGGGCGACGGCGAATCGTTCCAAGTGCGCTGGTCGTACTTCACGCTCGCTCCCTATCAATTTCCATTCGAGCGCATGGAAGCGTGGTATAACGCGCACGACAGGTTCGCTCGACTCGTCCGCGATGAACGAAACCAATATCGTTTCGCGCTCGCCGCGGGCGATTTCGTTCTTTACGACAATTACCGCATGATGCACGCGCGCACGTCGTTCCGCGGAGCACGGTGGCTGCGCGGCGTGTATTTCGATCGCTAAACGCTCGTCCGCGGACCAGCCGCGGACCATCCACGATCCGCATCTTCGGCGCTCTGCCCCATTTTTCCCTCGCGGCAGGCCATGGATGGGTCGGATCTGTTGCAAGAACCGCCCGCGCAGGGAGTGCGCGACGGCGCCGACGCGCGCATCGAGCACCTTGCCCTCACCTTGCCCTCACCCTGCCCTCACCTTGCGCCCTCGTTTCGCCCACGTTTCGCGTGTGGCGAGCGTGTAGCGTCGGCGCAAATCGACTCGCCGCGATGCTGCGACACCGTTGCGCCGACGCAAACGTAGTGGCGCACTCTTGGACGACCCTCTTGCGTCGACGCAACACACTCCGCCAACATCGCGCCAGACCGTTTTTTTTCGTGCAAGAGCCTTGTCCAAGTCGTGGACACCACTGTTGCGCCGACGCGAACGTGGTGGCGCAGTGTTGGCCGAGGCTCTTGCGCCGACGCTACCGCCTTGCCAACGACATCTTTTCCGTATTGACGTGGCTCTGACTGCTGCCGTACTGTGTAGGCAGCATCACATCGAAAGGAGATCGGTTGTGCAAGGTGTAAACATGAAGAGTCGAGTGTCCAAATGCCTGGAGCTCGCAACGTATTCGATTCGTATGTGTGGGAAGTTCCCCGACAACAACACGCTCGGCGAGATTGCCGCTGATTTGCTTGTGGTCAAAACGGACCTGGCGACAACACAAGCGAACTATGAAGCGGCTGTGCGTGACATCATTTCCAATCGCGTGGACGTGAAATACGAAAACCTCATGTCCGATCGGCGTATTCGCCTGACGCAACAGAAGGCCGAAATCGTTGATGGGAAAAAAGAGGGGCCGCTTTGCCTAGCGTTGTTTCCTGACGGATCGAACGCGATCACGCGACTCCAGGGCGATTCGCAAGTTGACGCGATGACGGATCTTGAAGGACGGCTCACCGCGAATGTCGCTCAATGGAGCGATGCCGAGTCCGAACGAGTGGCCGTGCACGATCATCGCGAGAAGTATGCATTGGCGCTGAAGGGTCGACGTACCGCGGGGCAAAAGACGCGAGATCTACGCGCGTTGCGTAATGCCGCGAAAGAACGCTTCGTGACGAAATACACGCAGGCACAATCACGGGTTGAGGCGGAATTCCCTCGAGACAAGGTGATGCAGGATTTGTTTTTTGATGATGTGCGTACGAAATCGGCGGCGGAAGAAGCCGACGGGAACGAGGAAGACGTTACGGAGACGACGTAGGCGTGGAGGGAGCTGATGAGGCCTGGCCATTCATCTCCTTTTTGTCAGCCAAATTCGCCCTGATATGCGGCGATCATTTCCCATTTCCAAACCTTGGTTTGTCACGCCACCACGCGGCGGGTTAAAACTACTGCGGGGCGGCGGAACGACGAACGGCTTCAATGGCGGTAGGGCGTCAAAAAACCTCTGGATCGCGAAACAAAATGCGACGAATGGTCAGAGTTGATGAGGCCTCCTGGCCGGGATCGTCCGAGCTTGCCGAAAAAAAGGTGCCAACCACTTTTCAATGTAGACACTCCACGCCGTGCGCGTATCCTCGCTGCTTGGGAGGCCCTCCATGCGCAAACCGACTCGTTGGTCTTGGCAATTGTTGGTCCCGTTCGCTCTGTTTGTCCTGTGCATTCTGGCGAAAGGTTGTTCGTGCGATCCAACTACTCAAGCCGTTGTACAGAGTTTTGGAATTTGCAAGTCTACACATACTCCGTTTACAATCGCTTCGCCGCTGGCAGCGAAAACACCTGCCACTGGCAACCTCGCCGTTGAAATCGCCGTCAGTGGTACCGGCGCGCCCGAAGTAACGATTCCGCTTATCGGTACCGGATCGAGCGACGGCGTTTTGCAAGTGAACTACGATGGGCAAAACGAAGGGCCCGTGGGCTTCGGTTTTGGAATCCATGCCGCTTCATCCATAACCAGGTGCTCGCGTTCACTTCCAGTCGATAATGAAAATCGGG
>CAZETM010000694.1:0-5426 GCA_964514885.1 uncultured Polyangium sp.
GCTCGCACGTAGCGGTGTTGGCTCGAGCGCCCGCGGTGGCACCGGCGTCGCGAGTCGTTCCATCACTCGCCCCATAGCCGTTTGAGCACCAACTAGTTTGTCTCGGAACGATGCCGCTTCGTGTGGAGCTGCGTTTCGAGCTGCCGTGAGCGCTTGGTCGATCGCGGTCATCACATTCAGCGCTGCATCGACGGGCGCTCCGCGACCATCGAACACATCGAACACGCCTCGCAAAGCACGTTCTACGGCCCGCGCCGTTGCCACAGGGTCGAACGTTGGCTCTTCCAGCCGCTCCAGCTCCATGCCCGCGCGCCGAAGCTCGGCGTGAGCTTCTTCGAGGGTTAGGTGCAAGGCCGCGCCTACGACGAGGTGACCGGATTCATTTCGAAAGGCCGAGGGTTCGAGGGAGGGCACGGTGAAAGCCGGTGGTATCGCGTTCGCCGCTCTGCGGAAAGGCATTTGGATCGATGCCCTCCCAATCGGTTAATCTGTCCCGAGCGATGACGGACCTGGCGCAAGATATCGAAGCTTATGCCGAGCTTTCGGCCCTTCTTGCGGATCCCAAAGTGGACCGCGCAGCCCTGCTCCAAACGTATGGGCTCGACGAAGACCGCTGGGACGTTTTGGACGATACCTGGCAAGCGCGAATTTCGGCCGCAGAAGACGCCAATCCCAATGGTATGTCCTCGCTGCTGGCAACATATGCGGAAGGATTCGCTCGGGCACGGCGCGCACGCACGCAAGATTCCATTTTGACGTTCGATCGATTTCTCGAAGTCGTACGGGCATTGCGGCATGGTGGGGACGTAGGCGCCACGCTCCAGAGGCTAGGTACGACGCTTCCCAGCTTGCTTGCTTCCCAGCAGCACTGGATGGGGCAAATGCTGAAAGACGACGAGCTGGCGGAGCGTTTTCGGCGTGCCGTGAGATAACTGAGCGGATAACTGAGATAGCGGAGTTTCGCTTGACCGAGCGGGCTGATTCGATGGATCATAGGCCATGCGTACCGCTCCGATCCCGAATATCCCTGCCATTCCCGGCATGAACCCTGGCATTTGGCTCATGGGTGGAGGTGGAGGGTTGGGTGGTGCAGGCGGCGGCCGTGGCGACGCGGGCAAAGGAAAACAGGGCGCAGGTGGCGCGGGTGCTGGCGACGATGCCACGGGCGGTGGAAATTGCGCCGGTTCGGGCGGCATGGGTTGTCCCGTGCACGCGGCCAGCCCTTCGGCGGGTGATCCTGTCGAGCTTTCGACGGGACGAGTTTTCTCGAATCCGGTTGTGGATTTGAGGCTCCCGGGCCCACTGCCCTTCGTTTTCAAGCGTAGCTATTCAAGCTCCTCGTGGGCTGTCGACTTGGGCCTTGGTCATGGTTGGTCGCATTCATTTGCGTGGAGCTTGCATTGCGGACGACGCGACGTCGAAGTGCTCAGCGGTCGAGGAGAAGTCGTTGAATTCCCCGTGCCCGAGAAAAACGAAACGTCGAGCAGTGTCGAGGGTTGGCAACTTTGGCGCGAAGAAGACGGATTTGTTTTGGACGCGACCGACGGTGTTTTGCGACGTTTCAAGCCCGCAAACGATCCTGGGTTTTTCCGTTTGGTCGAGCTGTTCGATCGCAACAAAAATTCCATTCGATTCGAATACGACAACAATCAATTGGCCCGAGCGCAGGACAGCGTCGGGCGTCACATTGCATTTCGACGGGATTCCGCAGGCCATATCGTTTCCATTGACGTTTACAATGCGGTGGCTCAAGGCCGCTGGGTAACCTTTGCGCAATACCAATACGATCCAAATAACGATCTCGTTGCAGTTGTCGATCCGGACGGGTACAGCACGCGATTCCAATACGATGCCCATCGCATGAGCGAATACACCAGCCCATCGGGACTGGTTTTTCATTATCGCTACGACGACGATGGTCGATGCGTCGAAACCTGGGGCGATTACCCCGGACGCGTTGATGAAAGTTTGTCCGCTGATGTTCCGGCCATGCTTGCCGATGGCATTACGCCCGCCAAAGGCGTGCACCACGTCAAAATCATGTTTGGCCCGGATGGCTTCGTCGAAGTCGCCGATTCGTTGCAGGTCCAACGAGTCACTTCGGGAAGTGGACATGGCGGTGCTGAAAAAACCGTCTCGGCCGGCAGCGTCACCACGCGTGAATTCGACGCCTACGGCTATTTGCGTGAATTGACCGATCCGTTGGGCAATACCACAAAATTCGAGCGTGATAGCCGGGGAAGGTTAATGTCCGAAACCGATCCTTTGGGTCGCACGGTCCGTTACGCCCGCGAAGAACGGGGTTTTGTTATTGAAACCGTCATGCCCGACGGCAGTCTGTACGCATATGGCTACGATAAACAAGGCAACATCATTTCGATGACCGATCCGCTTGGTGGGACCACTCAATACACGCGCGATTCTCGCGGACTGGTCACCGAAATCATCGAACCCGTCGGCGCGTGCACTCAATTTCGCTACGACGCCTTGGGCAACGTCGTTTCGCGCCTCGAGCCCAATGGTGCCACGCTCACCGTCGAATACGATTATTTCGGTCGCCCCGTCGTCCTGCGCGGCCCAGTCGGCGCCACTGTGACCGCGGCCTATTCGAATAGCGGCCGCTGTGTTGCCATTCGCGATGCCGACGGAACCACCACGCAATACGTGCGCGACGGCGAAGGTCGCGTCACCGAACGGGTCAATGCGCTCGGACAAACCATTCGTTATCGCTATGCCGGATATGATCGGCTCATAGCCATCGAACATCCCGGGGGCGAAGTCACTCGTTATCGTTACGACCGGGAAGGCCGCTGCGTCGAAGCGTGGAACGAGTTGTCGGAGCGATACCGGTCTCAATTCACGCCCATGGGCCTGATGCGGGACGAAAGCTTTTTCGACGGCCGCCTGCTTTCGTACAAACGTGATGCCATGGGCCGCGTGACCGAAATTCGCTCGGGCACGGGTGAAATCACGAAACTCGAATATGACGCCGCTGGCCAGCTCGTCAAGAAAACCTTGCCCGACGGCTCCGAACACGTCTTTCAATGGGACGCGTGCGGTTTGCCCATTGGAATGCGCTCGCCGGCCGGTGAGTTTTTGCTCCAGCGCGATGCGCTCGGCAACGTGCTCAAAGAGATTCAAGTCGTGGGCGGTCAATCCTTCGAAGTGCGCCATGGCGTCGATCGCGCAGGCCGGGTGACCGAGTTGGAAGGTAGTTTTGGGTATTCCCAACGAATCGAGCGCGACGCTTCGGGCAATCCCACGCGCATTCAAACGGGCGACGGCGGGGACCTGAGCTATCATCGTGATGCTGGAGGTGGCGAAATCGCTCGCATATTTGGCTCCGGTGGACGTTTGGAACTGGATTTCGATGTCGTGGGTAATTTGACCCAACTGCGCACTCGTTCCAGCCAGAAAACCTCGCATATGCCAACCACGCCCGTGGTCGGCTCAGCGACGGCTCCGGATATCACGCTCGAGCGTCAATTCTCGTACAACGCTCTGAGCGAACTCGTCGGAGTGTGGGATACGCTTCGCCGCAATTCCATCGAATACACCTACGACGCTCGGCATCGTTTGACCGGACGAACCGTGGACAGCAAATCGCGTCAAGAGTTCGATTACGATGGTGCGGGCAACGTATTTCCCCGCGGCGAGCCTCGGCGTTACGCAGCCGGTAGCCGCATTGAAAAACGCAATGCGGACTCTTACGATCACGATAGCCAGGGGCGTATCGTCGAAAAGCGTCGAGCATTGCCCACGGGTGTCGAGCGTACTCGATATTTCTGGAATGCTGAAGGAATGCTCGAGCGCGTCGAAGCACCGGATGGCGCGACCATTTCATTTACGTACGATCCCGTCGGGCGGCGCGTCTTGAAAAAGGTCGAGCGCAAGGTCAATGGCAGCATCGAACGATCGACCACTCGGTTTGTCTGGGACGGCGATCGGCTCGTGCATGAAATTCGCCGGCAGGCCGCAGCGAGCGGTGATCCAATCGTCGAAGAGCGGACGTATGGCTGGAGCGAAAATGCGCTCGTTCCCTGGGGCATGCGTATTCGTCGCAATGGAAGCGACGACGTCACCTGGGCCTATTACGTGCTCGATCAAGCTGGTATGCCCATGGCCCTCGCCGATGCGTCCGGCGAAATTCTTTGCGAATACGAACGCAGCCCATGGGGCGAGCTTACGGCCAGACCCGGCGCACGGATCGACAGCCCGATCAGGGCGCAGGGCCAATATGCAGATCCCGAAATCGGACTGCATTACAACCGCCATCGTTATTACGATCCTGAAACGGGCCGGTACATCAGCCCCGACCCGCTTGGCCTGATTCCCGATTTGAACCAATACCGTTATGGTGACAACCCCATTACGGATATCGATCCCTTCGGTCTTGCGCCACACGAGGCGACCGCCACGCTCGAAAGCAAAAGCGGCAAGGTCTCGCAAATTCAGAATAGCCAAACCGGCAGTGACAAATTCCTTTCCGGTTGGTCCGGCAAAACATACGACAATTACGATCAATACATTCAGGACATCCGCGCGGAAGGCGCGACGTTCGGCACGTGTTACCGCGAATGCCACAGTGAATTCAAAGTCATGCGCGAGCTGGCCGGTGGCGACGGATCACAGGTCAATCCGAAGCTCAAAGGCACGACCGCGAAAATTCACGGCGGATCTCGTTCTTGTACGAACTGCGCCGCAGCTCTCGAACGTTTCGCCCAGGCCAATGAAATGCGCATGGAATACACGTCCGACGAGGACGACGACAAACTCGTCGTGGACTTCCGCCCCAAAGGCACCGGCGAAAATAACCGTGCGAGTTACAGCCAAACCACGTCGGCGAAACAAAACAAAAAGTGAGCATTCGGCACTAGCCGAAGGTTTGCCCAAGCGCTAAAAGGGTGCGTCAGGAGGAACCTCGATGAGCGAGGCGAACGGTTTTCTCAGCATTGACGAAGCAATTGCGTGTGCAGCCAACACCCACAAGCTCCGCCTCTGCGATCGAAATTTGAGCACGCTCCCGGAGAACATTGCCGAACTCGGCAACCTCCAAGTGCTCGACATCTCAGTCAACACGCTCGATGAGCTGCCCCCATGGTTGTTTGAACTCAAAGCACTTCGCGTGTTACACGTCAGTTGCACCGGGCTCGAAGAAATCCCGGAGGCGCTCGGCTCGCTTACTGCGCTCGAAGAGTTGTCCCTTGGAGGCTTTGACAAGTTCAAGCACCTCCCGGAATCGATCGGCCAGCTTCGTAGCCTTCGCAAGCTCGATCTGACGGATGCCAACGCGCTGGTTGCGTTGCCTGAAGGCGTGTTTTCCCTGCCCGCGCTCGAAGAATTGCGCTTGGTTCGTAATGTCAAACTCGCGCTCGCCACGGACGATCTCGCGCGCTTTACGCACTTGCGCACGTTGGTCATCGACG
>CAZETM010000695.1:0-5414 GCA_964514885.1 uncultured Polyangium sp.
ATCATTCCGGAATCACTGGGTGGTCCGACGGCGCGAGAGAACCTTTGGCTTGCATGTTCAATGTGCAACGATCACAAGGGAAATCGAATTGCGGCCACCGACCCGGTTTCGGGAGAAGTCGTGCGCCTATTCGACCCTCGGCGTCAAGCATGGGCGGACCACTTTGAATGGAGTTCGTCGGGAGATACCATTCTTGGCAAGACGGCGGTTGGCAGGAAAACCCATTACCGCCCGGATTCCTCCCCAAGATCCCACCCGGCAAAGCCAAGGGCTGGCTTTACCCGGACGAAGACGCGCAGTTCCTCGCCGGCAAAGGATTTTCGATCCCCGAACAAGGCGGATAAGCCTGAGCAGTCGAATGGGTCTCGTGACGAGGCTGCTCGAGGAGTAGCTCGCGGCGAAGGTGGGCGACGAGCAGGCCGTGCGGGAGCTGTATGACGCGGTGGGGAGGTTGGTGAATAGATGATTGATGCGTTCATCAATTCTACAAATTCGCCTCCCGGATACGTTCGAGCAGCGAAGCTTTGCGTCTGTGGGCGGTGCGGAATGCCTCCAATCGTCGAATAAAGTCGGTATCGCCAGTTCGACCAGCCAACTCGCGCAGATTCACCAGAATCATGACGGCGGAATCGTAGTTGCTCGGATGCTTACTTGTCACGAGCTTCTCCAAGTCTGTCCATATCTCGTTTTCTCGACCAGCGAGGGTGTCCAAGTATTTCACCCGCTCCCGTGCTTTCTCTTCAAGTGCCTGTGCTTTTCGAGCAGCGGCCTCGTCCTTCGCTATACGCGCGCGTTCTTCTTCACGCGTCGCGGCCCGATCGATGAGATTCTTGGCGGTGCGCGAAATCGGTGCAACTTCGACCGTATTCCCGCGAGAATGGCCCCTTTGAAATCGCCGTTGTATTTCAGTAGAAACGGATAGCGCATTTTCCCGCATCAGACGCGCAAGCCACACATCCTTCTCGGCCATGGCCACATTGGCGAGCCAGGCCAAACATTGAGCTTCGTCTGGTAGAACATTATTGGGCATAAGCGCGCTATTCTCCGCGGCCACTTCCAGCAGATTGCGATCGATGCGCAAAAACGAGACGAGCGCCTGCTGTGCTGCAGAAAGATTCGTAAGTCCAGGCGGCACGGGCGGTTCCTTGGCGTCTGGTTCAATTTCACCCATTTGTGCCGCCAATAACCAACCGAGGTACAACGCACGATGGTCGCCATGAGCAATTTCGCTGCGGATCGAAATCAGTGACGACAAGACGCCTTTGCCGTCGGATTCGTCATGGAGGTCATCGTCTTCTTCCCACTCATCGCCGTCATCTTCCCAGGGTTTGTCTTCCTCTTCCTCTTCCTCTTCCTCTTCGGGCCAATCCAGGTCCTTTTCATTGGAAACGAAGGAAAGGATTGTCCAGTCTTTCGTCGTGCGGATCGAAAACGACTGGGTTGAGGAATAGCGTTGTGCCGCGGTCGCAGAGAGGACCGTTGCGGGTACTCGCAATTTGAGAATATGCGTTCCCCAGTTGGCAAAATAAAGGAATGCATCGAAATATCGTTCCACCCAATCATCTTCATCCCCTTTGAAGTTGCCCCAATGGTATTCGTTGATGAAACTCGTCGGAGTGATCTGCGCCCGAGTCGAATACGATCGTAACTCGCGCATCTCTTGATTCGACAGTGGTCGATCGATCGCCTGAAACTCGAAGTATTGATATTCGCTCATCGTCGTCTCGTGGTGGTTTGTCCGCAAGCGCCGCCACTTTACACCAGATGCTCGCGTCTGTCCAGGTCGTCGTTCGCTCGATTCGGACAAACTGTAGGTTGGTCCTGTTGTACTTCTGCCAATCGATGGATTGGTTTCGATGCATACCGAAGGTACGTCGAGGGACCCGGTGACGAACGACGCGTTTCAAGAAAGTTTGTCGCCGAGCGAAATTTTGTTTGTCTTTGACGTACGTGGTCGTGTAAACTCCTGACCCGTGGCAAACATCGGCCGCAAAGAACCTGCCCGTGTGGAAGCGGGCGCGGAGACGACTACTTTTGTGCACGTTGCAGCGCCGTCCAGATGCAGAAGATTTTTGAGCAAGCGGCCAAGGCGCGGAACAAGGGCGCCCCCAAAACCGGGGCCCGCCCAAAAACGAGACCTCGAAAATGACTGCCTGGTCAGGCACAATGTCCCAATCTCACGACGAACCACAAGTCTGCACGCACCGTTTGCCGCGGGATAACGGCTGCCTGTCCCTGCACGAGCGAATTGCGCACGCTGCAAGACGAATCGTGGGCAGTTGCGACGAGCAACACCAGGAGCAAACTTCGGCCTCCTACGACCTTCGGTCAGACCAATCGCGAGTTTTTCAGGACTTTGCTTCATTTCTCCAAAAGGTCACCAGTGGACTCGCGGAACCTTGGGGCCGAATCATCTTGCCTCCGCGCACAGGAAAAACCGTTATCGCTGGACACATCGTTGCGCGCAGTGGCTTACATGCCACGTTCATCGTTCCCACCAAAACCCTCGTCATGCAAACCGCCCGCGAGTTTCGCGCGCTCTTGCCCAATGTGCCTGTTGGCGTTTATTTCAGCGAGCAAAAGGAGTTGGTTGCGGACGGTGTCAATATCACTACCTACTCGATTCTTCTCCGGGACCACCAGCGCGGACAGCTTCCTCGACCAATTGCATCTGCCGAGCTGATCTTCGCCGACGAAGCGCATCACGTCATGACCGAGCGTCGGCTGAACCTGCTGCAACGTGGGTTTGCCCAGGGTGCCGTACATCTCGCTCTCACCGCGACGCCCGATTACGACGATAAACGACGAGTCTTGTGCCGTTTTTTTCCGTACCTCATTCATGAATTGACCCTCGAAGAAGCCCTCGCTCTCGGCCTGCTCGCACCCGCCCGCGTGTGGGTAGCCGAGGTGAATGCCGAAGGATCGCGTGTTCGTATTCTCGCCGGCGATTACGAAGAAGCGACGCTCGGACGCATCATGTCCGCTGCGCCCTTTTCTCGTGCGGTTCAGGTGTTTCGCTATAGCAAAGTGAATGCAACTCTATCGGCACTCATTGCTTGCACTTCGCGCCAACAAGCTTATGACCTCCAAGCCTATCTGGTAAAACATCGGCCGCACGGCACACCAGCGCCTGAAGTCATTCTGGGCGAAACTGCGCCCGCCGATCGAATACGAATTCTCGATGAATTCGAGAATGGCCGCGTGGACACGATCATTCAAGTGGGAGTGCTCGTCGAAGGATGGAGCAGTGCCAGATGTAAATTGTTGATCGATTTGGCGCCGACTTTATCGCGTGTGCGGGCAACACAAAAATATTTCCGAGCGATGACTCGCGATGGAGACGCTGAAGCACGCATTTATGTGCTGTTGCCATCGGAATTGCCAGCCATGCCCATTCTACCGATGGAACTATTCGGGCGTTCGTGCCAAGAGTACGAATGCGGGCAACTCCTTGGCGCAACCGATTCTGCTACCGGAGTTCGAGCAGATGTCGAGCGATTCGATCAAACACCCGTTGCCGGTGTTTTTCTCAAACGACGCATTCTCTTGTCGGCGCGCATTTCAGCTCCCACGCTCGATCCGCAGAACCTGGACGATATTCGTGCTGTGCTTGCTTCGAACGGTGATTTCAATCCGCATGCGCCACACAGTCTTCGGCGATTTTGTGGCATGAATTTCGACCATCCCCTTTTTCGAGGTCGAGGTGCATTCTTGTTGCGGTGGCTCGGCATCTCACAACATGTCCAAGCGTATGCCGAGTTTCTCGCGCGGATCTTTCCAGATAGCATGGCTGTGCGGATTTTGTTGAGGCGTGACGATCACGAAGTGACGTCTTCGTGTTATGATGATGCGCGTCATTTGCTCGATGCATTGCCGAGACAACCTTCCGAAACCTGGGATGAGTCAATTCACGAAGGGTTTGGCGCAGGATGGCGTGCATTGACGGGTTTCGATGGAATGGAGCCTGAAGCGCGGCGCGATCCATTCGAGCGTCTCGTGCGGGACGAAGAGAGCGATGCGATTGCATATTTGCTCAGCATACTCCAGCCAAGGGCGCGGATTGTTGTGGCCAAGTATTTCGGGTTATTCGAAATGCCCGAACAGTCATTGCAAGTCATTTCCATAGCCCACGAAATCTCCCAGAGAAGACTCGGACAGATCGTTGCGAGAGCCCTCCGAGAATTCACGTACAGATACAAGATGCAAGCGAAAAACTTCAAGCTTCATTTCTTGGACAAGCCGCCCAAGATACCGATATCGTATCGAATGCAGCATCACGCCAACGTGATGGTTCAGTTGAACCGCGAAGTTTACACGAATTGGTCGTCATTGTCGTCGAGTATCCCCGTACGTGAGCTTTTGCCGCGTTTGCAAATGGTTCTCGATCGGCTCCATATTGGGGCGAGCCTTGCGTCAGCGACTCCATCGTTTCGCTCATGGTTGCAAGATGGGGCGGAATGGTGCGAAGCTCAATGGCAAGATCGCCGCATCGTGCTGACACTACGGCGCGAGGGGCATACGTTTCTGCGTCACGAGGGCGACGAGTGCACCGTGTATCGTTTACAAGCGGAATTGGTAGGTTTGCCCGGTAAAACGACGCTGAAGTTGACGGGCGCCCTGGGTTGCTTCGAGTTTTTCCGGAGCGAAGGGGCAAACACGGAAGCCGTTGATGATGCGTGGGGAGAGCTTTGCGATCCCACCGGGTATTGGGATGCCAAACGCAGCGTGCAAAAGCCACGAAGGAAGAAAAAGCGAATTCGTGAACGGCGCGGAGAAAACGAACCGTCTTTCGTAGTCGACGTGCGGCAACGACTCGCCGAGCGCTCGGTCGCGAATGCCACAACATCGTTTTACGGGAACCGAATCGACCTTCTGGACATTGTCATGGATGAGTTCGCCAAGCTGCGCAAATCGTCGGAACGTGGTTGAATCCGTTGCAGCAAATCAAGGAATGGTGCAGGCTCCAGAGGGGCACAAATCGAGCACGATGATTGCCAAGTATCGACGCGCCGCGAGAATGGCCGCCGAGGTGGGCATGGGGCCGCTCGTGAGGATGGATGTGGCGGTGGGGTTGGTGGCAAGTTGAGTGGAGGCCGAGGAGGGGGAGGCGGTTTTGCATTGAAACCGCAATCGAACTTCAAGAATGTTTCAGGTATTCGATTTTGTCATCTCGGCACGGGCATGCCCACTTTTTTGCAGGACATAGCGTGGCCTAGCGCGCAACCGCGGGCAAACCAATCTTTTGCACGAATCTCGTCTTTCTTGCCAACGCCGCGGCCCTGCTCGTACAACTTTCCGAGATCAAAACAGCCATCGCTCCATTGTCCGTCACATGCTTTTTTGAACAGCGATGCGGCTCGCGATTCATTTTTCGGAAGCTTGGGGCTTCCCAGCGCGTATTCGGTACCTAGCAT
>CAZETM010000696.1:0-5394 GCA_964514885.1 uncultured Polyangium sp.
GTGCGCACAGCCTACCGCTATAACCTCGCTCCGTCGTTCCGCCTGCACTTCGTCGGCTTCCGCTGCGCCAGGGCGCCGGTTCAATAGCTCGCCCGCCTGCACTACCTAAACAACCCCAAGAACTCCCGCTCCAGTGATTGACGCTCCACGCCCACTTCCTCGATATCGATTCCTTGCTCCACCAGCTTGCGCACCAATTCAGGCACCGCACCATTCGGCGTCACGATGAACGTCGGCTCCCTCGATTCGCTCGCCTCGCGCTTCGCTGACAATCCCGATTGCACGAGTTTCTCGGCGTCTGTCTCGCTCGACACGACCACCCGAACTCGCAATGGCCCCTTTTGTCGCAAATCCAAATCTTTGATGATTTCACCCGCGCGAACCAATAACACCCGATGACAAATCCGCTCGACCTCCGTGAGCAGATGGCTCGCCAAGAAAATGGCCGTGCCTTCCTTCGCCACGTCCGTCAATAACTTGCGCAATTCGATGATCCCCGACGGATCCAATCCATTCGTCGGCTCGTCCAGCAAAAGCAGCTTCGGCTTTTCCATGAGCGCCTGCGCCAAACACAATCGTTGACGCATCCCCAATGAATACGTGCGCACAGGACGCTTATCATTCGGATCAAGCCCCACTTTCGCCAGCGTCTCCGTAATCGTCTCGGATGTCGCGATTCGTTGCAGCCCCGCGAGCATCTCCAAGTTCGCTCGTCCCGACAAATGCGCGAAAAATCCCATTTGCTCGAGCATCAAGCCAATCCCGACCGGCGTATGCAAATCACGGCTCGAATACGTTTGCCCCAGAACGGTGAGGTTTCCTTCGGTGGCGGGGCTCAATCCTGCCATGAGCCGCATCAGTGTGGTTTTTCCCGCGCCATTGGGACCGATGAAGCCGACGATTTCTCCTGGCGATAGCGTCAGATTGACGTTTCGCACCGCCCAGTGCTTACCGTATTGCTTGCCGACGTTTTCGAGCGTCGCGATAGGTGACGTCATACTTCTTCCCTGCGCATGCGCCACGAGCCAATCAATGCTGTGGAAATCAATACGGTCGTGGTGAAGGCAAAGAATACGGGCATCGATATCGCGTATTCGCCGTGGTGTTTGTACATGCCGAGGATGTGCCCAATCAAAAACAGCTTGATGTAGCCGCCGAAGTACCAGTCGCCGCTCATGCTGAGTAGCACCCAGCCGGCAATGGCGCCCAGAATGATGGCCGTATTGCGAACGAAGAGCGATAGCAAAAGAATGACCGAGCCGCCGACCCACAAACCCCAAGCGGTATACGCCGCGAGCAGCAAGGAATAAACGGGCAAGGGCATGTGCACGTGCATTTCGAGCGCTCGGATGTTCGGTCGCGGCAGCATTGGCCACATCGTCGAAGGCGGAGCGATGATGAATCCGACGAGCAAACTGATGACGAAGCTCAGGCCGACAAACGCACACGCATTGATTCCCAGCGCGCCCATTTTGCCTAGCCAATACACAGGGCGCGAAGGCATGCGAACGGTAAGAAGCGCGGCGGTGCCTTGTTCGCGCTCGCGATGATACAAATCGCCAATCAACAGAAGAAAGCCGAATGCGAAGAGAAAATGCACGACGTAGGTGTGACTGACGATGGTGGGAAAAATGTCCCAGGCATCGACCTTTCGGGCAACATGGCCATCGCGAAAGTAAAAGTCCAAGGTGTCTTCGACGAGGAATGCGGTGAGAATGAAGAGCGCAAAGAGCAGCGCCCAGCGCCAAAGAACGAAGCTGCTGGTAATGCTGAGACGCGTGGACCTGCCGATCGCGCGCAAGGTATCCATTACGCGATTTCCTTGCGGGTGAAGATGAATCGGCACAGGCCGGCGATGATCAGGGAAAAGACGGTCCAATACAGGAAGGGGGCGAGGGGGATCAACGAGGCAGGGACGTATGGCTCGTAGTGCAGACCGAGATAATTGTCGGGAACCAAAGCTCCGCTCACTTTGCGCATAAGCACGGTGAATATTACGGTGTAAATGGGCGTTGCGGCCATGGCGACGTATTCATTTGCGACGAGCAGTCCCGCAATGACCCCAACCAGGGGTAAAGCTGCCGATGCAGCGACGAGCATGCTGACAGCGAGCAAATCGTGCAAGAATGGATTGTATAGGTACAACGATTCGACCGGACCAGGAACGTGCGCCTGCTTGATGTGCGGCGCGCACCCCGGAATCCAATTGATAAAAACATACGCGAAAAAAAACGCGATGGAGCTGAGCGTAACGATTGCGCTGCTCGTGGCGGCTGCAAGCATCTTTGCCACGACATAGCGAGAAGGCGCGACTCCTTTGGCCAAGACACTCAGCGTGACCCCCGCTCGTCGCTCCGCGGCGAGCGAGCCGCCCATCACCCCTGCGATCAAGGGAATCACCCAAGAAAGCCAGAAATTGTTACGACTGAATGCGCCTTCGGCAAAGTATTCGTAGTCGTGCTGGCTCCCGAGGGGCTTGTGCCAACAAACTTCCCTGTACGCCAAGTAGATGGCTACAGCGAGCACGGGCAGTGTACGTATCGGGCGCAGATTGTGCTTGACATCCTGCCAGAAGAGGTGCCCTACCATGTTATCGACTCGGCCTTTGCTGCGGCAGGATTACTTGCTTGCGTTGTACCGCCCGCGGACGATGAGGGTCGCCTTGATGTCTACGTTCACGCGCATCGTGGCCGTCAGCGGAGCTTCTTTGCCGTCGTACTTCCAGGTTGATGTGGAGCCAGGGCTGACGCTGAAGTGATGGACCGGCATGTTCTCCTTGTTGGCGTCGTAGATGTAAAACGTCGCCGCGTCTGTGACACCCGAGCCATCGTCTTCCCTCCGGATCGAGTACACCTCGATCGTCAACGTCCCCTGCGCCGGAATCTCGAACTTGGGAAAACCGCAGTCGGTGCCGGAGTACCACGGCACTCTGCACGAAAACTCCGCCGCATACGCTAAGTTTGTCACGGCCAGCCACGCCGCGACAATCGCAACTCCCACCGCCGAAAGCAAGTTCCAAGATCGCATCGCCCGCGCACCTCCGGAAAGCATGCTCACGCTGCTAGCACGCAAAGTCAACGCGACGAGGCCGCTCGTAATGCCCGCCGAAGTGATACACGACACTGTTCGACCAGCCCCGCAATGCTATCGAAGGCACCTCGAAGCCTGCTCCGAGCAGCCCCCAAGTGCCTCCGGAACCGCCGCGAGGCTGCCCCAAGACGCTACAAAGCGCCTCGTTCAGCTCGGTTTGGCCTCTCGAGCCAGCCCTGCAGTCGCGTCGTCCTCGCCCCCGACCTTCTCGGACCAGCGGTCGGATGCCTCCATTGCATGCAACAAATCCCCAATGCCGAATACTTCTTGGTCCACTTCAGTCAGCAAAGCCATACGCAATCAATTGAGCAATCCCTCCATTGTCGGCTCGTGATGCCCTCGTGCGCGCCTTACGAAAAATGATCGAAAACTTGACGGCACTCCGCCAAAGGTTTCTGCTACCCTCCCTCACGGAGTCACCATGTCACTGTTCGGTCTAGGAAAACGCAGTTCCGCCTCTGTTCCGCAGCCAGGCACCTGCCCGAACATGAATAAATGCGCCATGTTCCCTCGATTCAGCCTCGAGACGGCGCTGAAAATCTGGCAGAGCTATTACTGCAACCGCAACTTCGCTAGTTGTGAGCGGTACAAAAAGCTCACGAGTGGACAGACGGTGCCCGACAGTCTTTTACCCGACGGTCGGTTCATGGGTAGCTGAGCGGAAGGGATTGGGCTTATGAATTGGCTCCCATCAGTATTCGTCGATATGTGGCCCGGTTGGGTGGGCGGCGCGGTGATCAGTGCCGTCGTAGTGACGTTGCTACTCGTCCGTAATCGGCAATTGGGCGTGTCGTTCTGTTATGGATTCGCCATCGATCGCGTAAATGATTGGGTCGAATACCGAACGAAAACGCCGAGCCCAGCAGCCGATTTTCCCCTTCCCACCATGCCGTTGCCTGCCGAGGCAGATGGTGCAGCAATGCAAGCAGCCCTCGGCACCGACGAGCCGCTTCCAGATAACCCGGCGGATTTCCCCATGCCCGGCGCATTCCCCCTGCCCACGATGTCTGGGCCGGCCTTGATCAATGAATCGTCGTGGCCCACGGTTTTTCTATTCGGAATTCTCATGGGTGGCATCGCGTCCGGCATTCTAGCTCGCGCCATCGGCGGAACAGCCTGGATTCCCAGCTTCGATTATGCAGGCTTCGATTCGCTTTGGAAACTCGGTCCCGTCGCCAAAACCGCGGTACTCTTCGGTGGTGGCATTCTCGTTGGATTTGGCACACGTATGGCGGGCGGATGCACGAGCGGTCACGCCATCATGGGCGCTCCCGCACTCCAAAAAGCAAGCATTCTGGCAATGTGCGTCTTCATGGGCACTGGTATCGCTACCACCTTTCTCTTGAATACCCTTCTCTGAGGCGTGGCTATGAAACGATATGGGTTTTACTTGCTCATGGGCACTGCATTCGGATTCACACTGAGCCGCGCAGGAGCCACTCGGTTCGACATCATTGCGGACATGTTCCGCTTTCGCAATGCTCAGCTTTACTTCGTCATCGGTACCGCATTCGTACTCAATATGATCGCTTTCCAAGTATTGGCACGAAGCGGCATTGGCGGTCGAAATGGAATGCCATTAAATTTGCCCGACCGCATTCTGCACCCAGGCATCATTCCAGGCGCAATCATTTTCGGTCTCGGTTGGGCCATTACCGGCACCTGCCCCGGTACAGCAATGGCCCAGCTCGGCGAAGGACACCTTTCGAGCCTCGTCGTCATCGCCGGAGTATTCGCAGGCGCATGGCTTTACCCCAAAGCACACGCGCGCTGGTTCGGATGGCAAGCCTCTCGCTGTGGTGAATGAAATGGACTCGCCTCACCTCGCCTCACCCCCCCGGCCCCCTCTCCAACTACGCGACTTCATCGCTCCGTGGAGAGGGGGAGAGGAAGCCTCAGCTACCTGACGGGTGCCAGATCGTTTTCATTTCGACAAACCGCTCGATCCATCGCGGGCTCGTCGTAACGTCCGCGTCGAACCAAGCCGCCTCGTCGAGCGACCGCGTACGCACTCGCTTCACGTTCGCGATCGCCGCCTCTTCAGCCTTCTTCAACAACGCCGGCTCGACGCCGTGCAGATCGAGCGCTGCGATCTCCATGTGCTTCGCCATGTGACCAAGCAGCTCGGACGCTCGTCCCGTGATGATGTTGATCACGCCACCCGGCAAGTCACTCGTCGCCAGCGCTTCACCAAGCACCAACGGCGTACGCGGATCCGCTTCGCTCGCCAGCACCACAACCGTGTTGCCAGCCGTGATGATCGGAAGCACGGCACCGAGCAAACCGAGCAACGCAGGACGTGCA
>CAZETM010000697.1:0-5389 GCA_964514885.1 uncultured Polyangium sp.
TGCCTTGGAGGGTTCCTGCAATAAAGAGATTGCCCGCATTGTCGAAGCCGAGTCCATTCGGGTTTTGGCCGAGCGGGCCGCCATAACGCTTGCTCCAGACGTGTTGACCGCCGGCGTCGAGCTTGACCAGGAAGACATCGTATGAGCCGCCGCTGGTGAGCGGACCGCCGCCGAAGTTCATCGTCCCATAGAATAAGCCGGTGATGCCGACGTTTCCTGCGCTATCGGTGGCGATCCCCATGAGTTGGGGCTGATTCGCGTCGACGTGGTCGAGGTATTTGCTCCAGACGTGGTTGCCATCGGCGTCGAGTTTTCCGACAAAAAAGTCGAAGTTTGTCCCCGTCATTGGTCCCCCGCCCAAGTCGATCATGCCCGTGAATTCGCCACCGATGACGATGTTGTTCAACGCATCAATGGTCAGATTCGAGACGCCTTGGACATCCGCCCCGCCAAAATTTTTGCTCCACAGATGTTTCCCGGACGAATCGTATTTGGCCACGAAGGCATCGGCATCCATTGCGACGAGCGGTCCGCCGCCGAAATCGACGGAGTCGGCGAAATTGCCCCCGACTACGACATTTCCCGCGGCGTCGACGGCCAACGTTAGCGGCTTTTGGCTGCCCGCGCCGGCGAAATGTTTGCTCCAAAGAAAATTGCCCATCGGGTCGAATTTGACGAGAAATCCGTCGAGGAACGTCGCCGTCAAGGGTCCAGCGCCAAAGTCAATCGAGCCGAAAAAGATTCCGGTCACGTAGACGTTGCCCAAAGAATCCGCCGCGACGGCTCGGCCGTATTCACCATTGAGGCCACCAAAACGTTTGCTCCAGACCGAAACGCCGCAATCCGGTCCCGCACCATTGCAATTCTCATCGATGGGTGTGGCGCAATTTTCCGCGACCGGCAGGACTTCGCCCGAACACGGTCCAAAAGCGGTTCCTTCCGCATTACATGTCCACATTCCGCCGATGCAAAGCCCCACGCCCTGCGTGCCTGCGGGTCCCGTGTAACAGAGCGCCGAAGTGCCGGGCTGGCAAATGATCGGATTACCGCCCCCAGAACCGCCCGCGCCGCCCATGCCTCCGGTGCCCGCCGTGCCACCAGAGCCTCCAGAACCGCCCATTCCGCCCGCGCCGCCCATTCCGCCCGACGAGCTGGAGGAGCTTGCGGAGCTGCTGCTGGAGGCGTCGCCGCTGCTCGAGGAACCGGACGTCGTTGGGCCATTGTCACTGCATCCAGCGGCGAGTAATCCAACGGCAAGAATGGGGGCAAAAGCGACTAGACGAAGCATGGGAGACGTGCGCATCAGACCTCCGAGCCGCAACGTGCGACACGCAAAAGACCGAGCCGAGAAATGAAGGAAACACGCGGAATGTCAAGGAATTGTTGCACGCAGCCAGCGCTTTATGCCGTCCACCTGAAAGCGAAATCGAGCCGGCGCTATGACGGTGTTACGAATCTGGAAGTGCCGCTCGATCCCACCAAACGCAAGAACTGTGCAATCACCGCTCACTTCCATTCCAAATCGAAAAAACCGCCCTCACGCACTTGTCGTTGATCCAGCAAGTGCCCCCCGCGTTGCACCGTAATGCGCGAATCGTACACCAAATAGTCCGGTGAAAACCGCGGCAAATGCCGGCTCGCCAGCGTCCCCGCTACGCCCGCGCCGGCGTGCACCACCACGTATTCGCGCTCGTTCTTCGGGTGCGGGTAAATAAACGAAACCCCAACGTCCTCGCCTTCGTACCGTTTTCCCCGGAACGTGATCGCTTGGGCCTCAAAACGTACCGGCAAACTCGGCTCCAAAAGAGCTGTAATCCGGTTCGATTTTGAATTTCCTATGAGCACCAAGCTTTGCGCAGCAATCTCAGGTTCCGTGATCTCCACATCGCTCTTTACGACAAACCGCGCGGCAAACGTGTCGAATGAGGCAAAATGCTCGGCCACCATTCGATTCTCTTCCGTTTGCGCCGGATCCTGCGTCCCGTACACGATGATCTTCCCGTGACGATCGACGTCATCGAGCGGCCCTGATACGCCCGCCCGCTTACGGCCCGCACGCGACGGCTCGGAGGTTACCAGGACAAACTCTCCGCCTTGCTGCACGAAATACGCGGTTTCCGAGTCTGCCGGTACCTCGATGGTTTTCCCATTGATGCTCACTCGCGGCTGCTTTTTGAGCCCCAACTGTTTTAGTTCGAGCGCAAACGATTCGACATTCTTCGCTTGCACTGTGACGGATGCATCTCGTTTGGAATACCGCGCATCGATGTCCGCGAATTTGTCCGGTGAAACAAACCCCAACAAACGCACCCAATACGCTCGGTCGTAGCGCCATTCACCCGTGACGAACCGCACGCGCTCTGGAACATCGGGACGTTTTCTCCCAATGAGCCGCCGAATCATGTCCCCGTCCTCGTATCCGTAATCCCATACGTTGTGATCGAGGTCCTCCTGCACATCCAATTCGTGCGCGTACCCCAGCGCTTGATAACGCTTGGCCACCACTTCCGAACGGCGCGGTTCGTCTTTGCCACCATGCACCATGAACAGCGGCACGTGCAGCCCATTTTCTGCCCAGTTCACGATGTATCGTTTGGAAAGAAGAACATCCTCCCATGGCGTATGTCGCGGCTTACGAATGCTTCCCCAATCGAGCAGGTCTGGATATCCACACAGCGGAGCCGACGACGAAAACACATCCGGATAATGTAACGGTAGGACAAACGACACCGTTCCACCTAGCGAATACCCCGTGATCGAAACACGTCGATCGTTTATTGGATAATGTGCGCGCACTTCGTCAATGACGTGCAGCAAATCCGCTTCGCCCAGATGCCGCTGTCCGGAATTACCAAATTGCCACGGAGCCACGATGAATGCGCCCATGTCGGGCAACCCAGAAAAATGCCTCGCTTCGTGCGTCCCTTGAAACCCACCTTCCGGCGCTTCTCCCACCACCACACGCAATGCAACCTCGGGACGATTGCCCAATCCGTGCGAAGCCACCACCAGCGGCAATGGTTTGCCATTGGGCTTGTAGACACGCGGAACGAAAATCACGTATGGTTGCAGATTGCCATCGAGCCGCGAGCGATACGCGCGACGAACCACTCCCGTGCGCTCTGCATAAGGCGACTTTCCTTGTTCGAGCGATTGCACGAGCTGCTCGGCTTCCTCCGTGCGCCGTTTGATCCACGAAGTATCGGGGTCGCTCCGCGACAGATCATTCGTCAAGTCGTCGATATGGAACAGCAGGCTGTCTTTTTCGCCTCGCGTGGCTTTCGATTGCTCGATCAAGTCCCGTTTGCCCGCGAGCGCCACAATGCGCTGGTGCAAACCCGTTCGAATTACCATGGGCACCGTCACGTCCGTGCCGGGTGTGTTTCCCAAATGGATACGTACCTCGTGCGATCCTGCCGTATCGAGCGGCGCTGTAAATGAAAACGATGCATTGGACGAACCGAGCACCGTCTTGCTCAATGTGTTTTCGGCGAGGACTTTCGTGCCATTCTTTTTCAGAACAATTTCAGCCCGGTAAGGCAGGTCGAAGAATTTGCGCGGTCCTAGACCCATCCACGACGGACGCACATCAATGGCAAAGCCATCGTTTACCGCGCGCGTAGAAACGTTGGTGCTCAAAAGATCAATTGCATTGCATGATGCTCGAGGATCCGGCGCGAACAATACATCCGTCGCGGCTCCTCCCGTAGCAGATCGAGCTCGAAGCCAAAACGACGTGGGCGCATTGGTCGCTTGCTCGACCTCTACGACGATTCGATGCACGCCTCGCTGCATGTCCACGGTAGCTCGTTGTTCGTCTCGAAATGGCGGCGGGTCAGCTTCGCGCGAGCCTGACAGAATCCGTTTGCCGTCGATCGAAATACGCAATGTGCCCGCGTAACCAGTCGTAAATACGACGGGCCTCGAATGCCCCGTGATCACGTAACCCGAAAGCACGTAATGCGTTGTCCCGCGCGATCCCTTTTTGCCGTCCGTCTTGTCGTGAACATCTACGCGCCCGTCTTTGGCGCATAAAGCTTTCCAAATGACATCGGCGCCCGCTTCCGTTTCGGCCAAGGTTTGTCCTTCTGGAAGCGGCCCAGACACGGGACCATAAGCTGCCCAAGCGTTGAGCCAGCCTTCAGCTCGCGGCGCAAATAGATTTGGCGGCTCGATCGTCCGGTTGTCTTCCGTGCGCAGAGCGACGCAACCCGTACCAAGACAAACGGATCCTGCGCCGCACGGTTGTTCGATCCATCGTTCGCCGTTTTCACATACCAGCGCCACGTCGTCCGAACCGCACTTCGCTTGGCTCGGCTCGCACGTTTGCAACGCCCCGGCATCTGTCGACGGCACGTCCGGCGCGGCAGCGTCGTTCTGCAGCAGCGCTTGCGGCTTGCCACCGCCTCGCTGTTCCGCAGGCGGACGACAAGACACGAGGATGAAAAGCAACAAGGCACAAACGCGACGCATCAAAGATCGCTCCATACCATGAGCTTCTGGCGGAACCAAGCCTGTCTACGGTCAATTTGCGACGACCGTCCACGACTCGGGCCTCATTGATTTGAAAAATGATGGCGAATGCAGTACCTCATTCGAATGGATTGCCCTGATTCACGCTGAGGCGGCTTGACACGTCGCATTCACTGGGCAACAGTGCGCGTGCGCCGTTCGGAGGTTTGTCATGAAGTTCGTCCCTGGCATCGGTCAGTCTGATTTTCGCGCGTTCCGTGAAGCGGGGTTCGGTTACGTCGACAAGACGCACTTCATCAGCGAGGTTCTCGAGGATCCCAGCCTCATCCTGCTTTTCCCGCGCCCGCGCCGATTTGGTAAGACGATCAATCTGTCGATGCTGGGGCATTTCTTTCGCAAGACCAACGAAGACTTGTCACATTTGTTCGAAGGCCTTGCGGTCACTCGCGACCCGAAAGCGATGGCGCACTTTCAGAAGTATCCCACGGTGTTCATTTCGTTCAAGGACGTCAAGGCGAAGACGTTTGCAGAAGTCTTGATAGGGATTGGAAAACAGATCGAGCAACTCTGTCGCGAGCATCGGTACTTGATCGACGGACAGCCACTCGATACGGGTCGAGCCCATCGACTCGAACGGCTCTTGATGGGCACGGCCAACAAAAGCGACATGGAGTCATCGTTGCTTGATCTTTCGGAGGCGCTTCACAAACACCACGGGCAACGCGTCGTGATTCTGATCGACGAATACGACACGCCGATACAATCCGGTTACATCAATGGATTCTTCGACGACGTGGTCGGTTTTTTTCGTAACTTCTTTTCGGCCTGCTTGAAGGACAACAATGCGCTGTTCAAAGGCGTGCTGACGGGCATTCTGCGCGTGTCGAAAGAAAACCTATTTTCAGGATTGAACCAC
>CAZETM010000698.1:0-5383 GCA_964514885.1 uncultured Polyangium sp.
CACAAGGGACGATGTACGCGTCCGCAGGCTCTTCCAAAAACTTGTGCGCGATGAGCACTTGATACGTCCCCGCCAAGTCACCTGCCGTCATCGCAGGCGTTTGTGCCGCCGCCGGTGCATGGCACGCAGCGTCCGAACACTTGGCGGTGGCTTCGAGGATCGGGAACACGTCGGTCGAGAATTTGACCGCGCAATCCACGTTCACCGTGCACACGCCGCCGCCTCCGCCCCCGGACGACCCCGACGCCGATGACGAAGCCGCGCCAGAACCAGGCCCTGCTCCTCCGACGAGCTTCGATGGATCGCCGTACTGAGGAATCTCCTCGGTGGCGCATCCGACGAACATCGCAAGGGGTGCAGCGCATGCAGAAACCAGTAGAAAACGGGTGAAGTGATGCATCGGTTTTCGCTATGTGCAGCATCATAACCGCGCACCGCAAATGGGTACAAGCTATCGATCTTCGACAGCTCGCATTGCCGTCAGCACTTCCTCGACTGACCTGGGACCTTCGAGTCGCACGAGTTCACGCGCGTTTTCATCCAACAGAATCACCGATGGAACCGCGTTGACATGAAACTCGGCCGCCATCAGTTCCGCGTCCGGTCCATCCGTAACGTCAGCACGCAGCGGCACGACGGGATGCGACTGAAACAGGATCCGAGGGTCGGACCACACGACGCGATCCATCTCGAGCGACGCGGCGGACCAATCCGCACGCACGTAAACGAGCATCGGCAACTTGTCGCGATGCACTCGATCCCACGCGTACTCCGTGCTCGTCTCCCATGTCCAAAGCATGCGACGTGAACGCGACGAACCCTTCGGCTCCGCAGTCGCGACCGATACTGGCGCAGCCGGTGGAGATTCGTTCGGCACCGTAACAACGGTGATTGGCTGAGGTTTGTCAGATGATCCGCACGAAAGAGTCGACACCGCGACGAGGGTTGTCAGGACAATTTCGTACGAAGATGGAGGATTGTGCGAGCGTTTCACCCGACGAACTTGCGAGGCGGGATCACTTCTTCGCGGAGCACTTCATGTTGCACATGAGGTCCGAAGGGGCGCATCCGCATTTACTACTACCACCGGTCTTCACCGGCGGAGTAGTTGTAGTGGGGCCAGTGCCAGTCGCGGGGCCGGCCTTCGAACCCGTCTTGGATCCACCACCCGTGCCTTTGACAGGCGTTTTCGGTGTCACAGCGACGGCCGAAGGGCTCGTTGTAGGAACTTCCGTGGGCGGAGGCGCTGCCGTGGGAGGCGCGGTATCGAGAGGAGGAGGAGTGTTGACGGGAGTAGCTTGCGGTTGCGTAGCGGGATCAGGCGGAGGCGGGCCACCAGCCATGAACATGAACGCACCGACGATCGCGCTAATCGCCACGACCGCTCCGATCCCGATGAAGAGCGGTGTGCGGTTCTTTTTCTTTTCGGGTTCGGCAGTCGAAACCGTCGGTGCCGCAGTGACCGTCGTCATCGGCGGACCACTCATCTGGAACAAACCACCCGGATCATCGAGCAGGTTTGGCCCGCTCGATGCAGCTTCGGGTTTGGCCGCGACGCTCGCCGCAAGAGCCTTCAAGTCGATGAGACCCGAGTCTTCGGTGTTGAGCGGCTTCGACGAAGAACTGGACGAAGCCAGCGCGCTCAGGCTCGGTCCGCTGTTGCCACCACCGCCCACTGGCGATTGTGCAACGCGCGAGGTGAGCGCACTGAGCGAGAAGAGCGCGGACTGTTCTTCGATGCCCGCACCGATGCGCGGAGCAGGTACAGCGGCGGCTTTGCCGGGAACGCCGAACAGTCCGCCACCGTCAGCCGGTGCTTCACCACCGAACAAGTCGCGTGATGCACCGCGACCACCCTCGCGCTTCGCTGCTGGACGCGCTGGTTCGGCTGCTGCTGCAGCACCACCAGCACCAAGCGAATCGACGATCGTTTGAACCTGACCAATCGGCTGCCAATCAGCCATGCCGTCAGCCCAAACGTATGTCTCGCGAGTGATGGTGGACGAGTTGACCGCTTGGACGAGTTCCTGCAGCGACATCGATCGCTGATCGCCCTCGGCAACGTTCACGAGGTACGTCGGTCCATCACCAGCAGCAGCGGCAGCGGCATCGGCTGCGGCGACTGCGGGATCAGACGCGTTCGTCGTGGTCGCACCGCTGCTGTTGACCAAGATCGTTGCGCCACACTTGCGGCACTTGATCTTGACGGTCTTCCCTTGGACTTTTTCGTCCGAAACCGTGTACTTCGACTGGCAGGAGTTGCAGGTGATCTTCATGTCGCGTGGAGCTCGGCAAGTCGACGGAGGTTCACATCAAGGATTGGGCAGTCGAGTGTATCCCGACCGCTTCCGATTTCGGACACTTCCTACGCTCGATCTTCGAGGAAGTTCGGATTTTGCCAGAACCAAGGCAATAAAGGGAATTTTTGAAGCGCTCCCCAAGGACAGGGGAGCGCGCGTGTTTCAGGCCGCTTCGATCAATGGGAAGCGAACGTTCAGCTCGCCAGAAGTTCGGGGCTCGGAACCACTGGCTCCGTAGAAGTCACCTCGGTCGTCTGAATGTCGACCGACGGCGGCGGGGGCTGTTCTTCGGGTACTTCACCGGCGGTTTCCGCCTCCGGAGCATCCACAGCCTCGTGCGCACCGACGTGTTCTCCATACGCCTGAAGCTTCGAATAGAGACCTCGACGACTGATCCCGAGCACTCTGGCCGCTCGTTGTTTGTTGCCGCGAACAGCCTCGAGCGTCAGCAGAATGAGCTTGCGTTCTGCATCGGCTAAGCGAGTGCCCACGGGCAAACGCAACACGAGCGGATGCTCTGCCGCATCGCGTGCTTCGTCGGTCGATGGAGTGGCGCGTTGAGGCAGCGGAAGAAGCGAAGGCGACGATTGCGATACGGGCTCGGGCGGCGCGACTTGTGCTTCATGCCCATCGTGCTCGTTAACGACTGCCGCCGGCGGTGTCGAAACAACACCGGACTCGACCACAACGTGCGGATGAGCTTCGTGCTCTGCGGGCATGTGCACGACCGCTGGATGGTCGACTTGCGAAGAGGACCTTCGCGCCGTACGTCGCTCGATGCGCCCCTGACCGATCTGCACCTCCTCGGGAGTGACGATTTCGCCCGCGGCAAACAGTGCGGTCTGCTCGACGACGTTGCGCAATTCGCGCACGTTGCCCGGCCAGTCGTGAGCGTAGAGGCGCTGCACGGCTCCGTCGGAAAACCTTCGAGCAAACGTGCCGTAACGCTTGGCGTACTTGACGAGAAATCGCTCGGCGATCGAGAAGATGTCTTCAACGCGTTCGCGCAGTGGCGGCAGCAGGACCGTGAAGACGTTGAGGCGATAGTAGAGGTCCTCGCGGAAGACGTTGTCGTCGACGAGATCGAGCAGATCCTTGTTCGTCGCCGCAACGATGCGTACGTCGGCTTCGATCTCCTTTCGACCACCCACGCGCGTGAAGCGATAGGTCTCGAGAACGCGCAGCAGACTGACCTGCACGGCCGAGTCCATCGTGCCGACTTCGTCGAGAAAAACCGTGCCTCCCGCTGCCGCCTCGAACTTGCCCTCGGCTGCCGCAAACGCTCCGGTGAACGATCCCTTCTCGTGACCGAACAGCTCACTTCCGATGAGCTCGCGAGGAATGGCGCCGGTATGTACCGGGACAAACGGACCCGATTTTCGCGGACTGCGGTTGTGGATCGCCCGCGCCACAAGCTCCTTGCCCGTGCCGCTTTCTCCCACGATGAGCACTGGGGCCATCGTGGCCGCCACGCGATCGATGCGTGTGAACACATCACGCATGGCTCGCGATCCACCGACCATGCCTTCGAACACGAGCGGGCTCGCAAGCGAATCGTCGTCCTCTCCCTCGGCTTCGCGAACGTTGTCGGAACGGAGCAGCTCGCGCACGAGGGACACGAGACGCGCAGGATCGAGAGGCTTCTGCAAGTAATCGGCAGCGCCGAGCTTGAGCGCGTCGACCGCGTTCGACACCGAGCCGGAGCCCGTGACGACGACGACGGCTGGCGGAGGGTGCCTATGCGTGTCGTCGTCCGCCGTCGGAGCGAGACGTCGCATGAGGTCCATGCCCGTCATGCCTGGAAGGTTCAAGTCGGTGACGAGAACATCCGCAGGCGTACGATGTTGAATCTCGAGAGCCTGCTCTCCGCTCGATGCGACGAACACATCGAGACCTTCGTGGCGCAGCACGGCTTCGAGAATCGCAGCCTGATCAGGCTCGTCCTCGACAAGCAGAACGCGCCCGGGACCAGGATGGTGACCCGTCGTCAGGCGTTGGGACCGATGCCCCACACCTCTCGCTTGCACTGAAGCGCTTGCAGCCAAACGTCCCCCTCCCCTGCATCGCGATCGCGCGGTATCGCGCAGCCCCCACCAGCAATGGAGAACAACTCTAGCGAAGAGGATCGCGCACGCCACCTCGCGCAGACAATTCAGAGCAGACTCGAATTTGCGTCATCCGAAGGGTGTGATCACGAGCGACCTGGACGATGAAATTCGCTTTGGACACTTCACCACGAGGGAAACGAGACTCGTTCAATCAAGACAAACGCTCGCGGTCATCGAGGCGATGCTGATCCACTGGGTCGCTTGCTTTTCGGGATGCGCAATCCGATCCGCGCGACGCGCGCAAGCACGTCGACATAGTCACTCCAACGCACGCTCGAGAGATCCTGATGCTCCCACTTCACGCCAATCTCGGCGATCTGCGCGTCGAACACGCGTTGCGCGAGACACAGCAGCTCGATGTCGATCGCGAATCGGTTCTCGGTGCCCATCACGAACAACTCGCGCGCGAGATCTCCTCGGAACAGCTTGAAGCCGCACTGCGTGTCGTGAATGCCCGGCACCGCGAAGAACTGGATCCACAAGTTGCCCGCACTGCCAAGCAGCACGCGAGGGACCGACTGCGGACGCGTGACGTTCGACGTCGGCAACGCACGCGATCCGATCGCGATGTCCGCACCTCGATCGAGCGCGCGTGAGAGCGGGTCGAACTCTTCGATGGGCGTGGCGAGATCTGCATCCATGAGCAGCACACGCTCACCACGACTACGCGCCACGCCTTCGCGCTGGGCTCCACCTTTGCCTTTATTTACCGGCAAACGCATGACGACAAGACGTGGCTCGACAAGCTCGCGCGCCATCTCTTCGACGATGTCGGCCGTGCGGTCGCGCGAGCCATCATCGACGACGATCAGCTCCCAGGTCAGCGGCCGCTCACGCAGATACTCGACGACACGCCGAAGCGTGCGCGGGAGCCGGCGCTCCTCGTTCATGGCGGGGATGACGACCGATAACTGAGGTGCGGCGACGTCGTGCGCTCCCATGTTTCCGTAGGCCGACGTGCCGCATGCAACGCCC
>CAZETM010000699.1:0-5382 GCA_964514885.1 uncultured Polyangium sp.
CCCCTGCCCCGTCCATAGCGGCTCGAAATGGTCGCATATCGAGAGCAGGACGTGCTGCGGCCGGCAAGCTTTGCCAAAGACCGCTCGATCGAGTTGCCCGGCAATTTGATCGTAGCCCCAATGAAGCATCCATGGTGCGATTTTTTCAAGCATAACGATCACTCTTCAATCCACGTCATTGAGCACCACGCCAAACAATCGTCGATCACCCAGTTGCCGTGCGGCTGTCACCAGCGAGCTGCCTCCGGTCACGCCCGAGCGCGCAACCAGCACCACCACGTCCGACACCTCCTCGAGCACGTTCGCATCACCGGCATCGAGCACCGCGCAGCCGTCGAGAACTACGTAATCGTACGTCTCCTTCAAAGCGTGAATGGCCGAGCCAAACCAGGTGGAATGGATCGCTGCGGGAAATGCAGCTTCTTCGGCGGATTCGACCAATGCATACAAAGACGCGCCCATTCGCACTACGCTCCACGGTTCGTCATGGCCGCCCATGTGTCGACGCAATTGCATGGTCAAACCCAGCTCGTCGGGGACTCGCAATCCCAATGTTGCCGCAAGCTTCGGCCGCGCCAAATTACCTTCGACGAGCACCACTCGCGCCCGTTCAGCCTCGGCCAGCGTCAATGCAAGCCTCGCTGCGACCGTGGTTTTTCCTTCACCTTCGTAGGGACTCTGCACGCTCACCACCAGCGATTCGCCGCCTCGTCGTTGTTCCAATCGATGACGCAGCACACGTAGCGCTCCGAGCACTCGTTGCGGCGAACCGCGCACCAATTCCACCGCGCCTTCATGCGTCGGCTCATAAGGTACGCCGACGACGACCACATTTGGCGTGTCGTAATGCCTGGCGTATGGTCTGAGCGCATTGGCTGGCAAAGAAATGGGGCGGTTCAACGGCATGGCCGAAGCTGATCCAGAAGGTTGGTCAGGAACGTCCATTGCAATGGATGAACCGTCTTCTCCTCGACGCTCCGGCTCGTCATCGGTGGACGCGGCCTCGTCGCTCGCTTGGAGCTCAACTCCCTCGGGCTCGGCGGCGGTTTTTTCGCGCTGTTGCAAATTCTGACTTGTGGACAGCGGCGACGATTGCGCTGATCGAATCGTCGCGACCATTGACGGGTTTGACGGGGGCGTAATCGCGCGAATATGTGGCACGGACACCAGCAGTCCAGGGCCACCCAGCGCGATCACATCACCTTCGTCGAACAATGTATCGCAAAGCAGAACGCGCGCGCCGGCGTACCCCAATGCAATAAATATCGCGATGAACGCTCCGGCAAAAAACACGCGCCCACGGCCACTTTCAGGATGAACCGGCCGATACGCGGCATCCGCAATGATGAGCGATTCTTGCACTTCACGTTCGGCCGATGTCGCAAGCAGACGAGCCGCGCGTTCCTTGTCTTCGGCTTTACGAAATGCGTCTCGGGCGCGTTCCAAATCGAGACGCAATCGGTGCCATCCCGTTTCCAGCTCCACGACATCGGGTCCGTCGCTTATCGGAATTGGTGCTGCCGCAGCGTCTTTCGGCTTTGCCCCAGCTCGACGGGCGGCGATTTGCGCCACGAGCGATTTTTGTTGCGTTTCGAGTTCTGCGCGACGCGCCGGATCGAGCGACGAGCTTTGCGCCGGTGGTGGAGGTGTGCCCACGTATGCTTGCGTGAGGTTATGTTCAGCCTCGACAAACGCAGCCCGAGCGCGGTCCACGCGTGACTTGGCACTAGTCGCGTCCGGATGCGCCATCGTCACTTTGCGTAGTTTGACTTCGAGATCCGCTTGTGCTGCGGCCAATGCGGCAGCGGCGGCGTCGCGTTGTTTTTGCGCTTCTGGGTCCGTCACGAGCGCAGGGGGCAGATTCGTTTGGCCACCGGCAAGCTCTCCGTCGACAATACGCAGTTGTTCGAGACGTTGCGCCAGTACTGGATCCGCGCTGGGTTTTTCCTTTATGGCGGTCGCGGGGCCATGTGTTCCTGGTCCTGCGGCCAACGGTTGCACCGCCGCATAAGGAGAATCCCCGAGCCCCCAGGTGAATTGAGGGTGCTTGGCCAAAAAGCGCGCCAGCCCCCGACTCGACTCCTCCACGTGTTTCTGCGCTGCATCGACTTCGACGCGCAACAGATCGTGCGTCGTCAAAGCCGAATCTAGATTGTCATTCGTGTAATCGCCGATCATCGTCTCGGCCAGACGAGCCGTTACCGCTTGGGCGATTTCGGGATTGTCGTGTGAAAATGAAAGTGCAAACGTATCTTGACTCCGAGTACGAAAGGAAATGTGTTTTTGCATTTCGTCTGTGGCATCGAGCATCGAGCGTTCGACCAGCTCGGGATACAAATCGAATTGCTCGATGACCGATTGCAAACGTGATCGCGAAAGGACATATTCCTTCAGGCGCGGACCAAGGCGTGCTGCGCGCTGAGTAGGGCTTTCCGCGTCCCTACCCGTTCGCACTGCATCGCGATAGATCACAGTCGTTTCACTGCGATAGATACGTTTCGTCGTCAGTGCCAAAAGCAGGGACAGCAGACAGAGCACGAGAGCAATCGCCGCAGTGCTCCGCGCATATTTGCGAGATCGCTTCATTAGCACGACCAGCCGCTCGAGCCGCTCTTTCGGTGTGCTTTCCGGACTCATGTATATTTAACGTGTCTCCATTGAAAAGTTATTTTCCCGTCTCCACGGAGCGGCGGATGCCGCGCAGTTGGAGAGGGGGCCCAGGGGTGAGGTGCAAATGTCATCCCAATACTCGAACAACGATGTAGACGCAGGGCACGAAGGCGAGCGCGACGACGACGACCATCGCGACTTCACGCGTGCTGAGCGTTACCCGCACGCTCGGATCTTCCGCCCGAGCCGCTTGATAGAGTGCCGCAGATGCTCCGAGCAGCATGTACAGAACTTCTTTATAGGTCCACGACAAGAAAAACATGCCCACATAGGCCCCAGCCAGCGACGTAGCAATCGCCGGGGACAAACGTCGCACAATCGGCCCGAGTTCGTACTTTCCAAACCATAATGTTATGGGTATTTTTAGCGCGACATACAGAATCAAAGCAAATAGTGAAATGCCTACGATTCCAGTTTCGGCTGCCGCGAGCAGATAACTGTTGTGGGCGGTCAATCCAACCGATGATTCGTCCGCGAATTGTCCCACGCCCACGCCGAGCCCTTTGCTTTCGCGAATCATCGAGAGCGCTTCCGCGATCAAGTCCAGCCGCTCGTTGGAGGACGCCTCCGCATCTTCTCCACTCCGTCCACCGAAAAGCAGCATCGGTGGCAGCAGAATGCATCCAAGCACCAGACCCCACACCCCAGCTCGACGGAGCAGCGTCATGGACAAAACAACCAAAAAGACCAAAACGCCCATGCGCGATTGCGACAACACGATCATCGTCCCGATCGTGGCGATCACGACGAGCACCAAAATGACTCGGACAAACCATCCGAATGTGCTCGGAGAGGATCGGCGCTGCTGCATAGCGTTTTGCGGTTGGGAAGGTCTTTCCGACAAGGCAAGCGCAAAAGGCAAAGCGAGCGCTGCGGTGAGCGACAAGTCATTGGGATCGGCCAGCGTTCCGCGATAACGCACTCGTCCGCCAATCGTCGACGTACCGAACGGTCCTACGTGTTCACACCGGTAATTGGCGTTCCATACCGGCGGATCTTTTCGACAATCGGCGGCTACTTCACACGGCCTGCCGTCGTATTTGAGTACGTCTTTTCCTTCCCAATCGTCGGGGGCGGCCATCATGCAGCCGAGTGGTCCGTCAGCCTGTAAAATGGCGATGACCGATGCAAATATGGCGGCCAAGAGAAACGTCGTGCATACGTTCCGAACGCCTTTGGCCGGTCCCGACAGAAATGCAACAGCACCGAAAATGCAGAATACGATCAGCAGATCCGTGGCCTCTTTGGGAAAAGCGCTCGGTTTACGCACGAACGTCACCAGCGCGCCCCAGGCGAAAAATGCAATGACGAGCGGCACATGCGGCGCAATCGTCACGCGCAGTTTTTCCAGCACTCCGTCCATGACGCCAACCAGCAGACATAATGCGAACAACACGTGTACGACGGGCAAACCTGCCAGTGCCGGCACGAATTCTTGCGGTTTGAGCAGCACGAGCGCGCAAAGCACGCACACAATCGGTGCAGCCATCTCCCCTCAATCGAGCTAGGCCCCTTCGGCTCCGAGCGCGTTATCCTTTCGTAGCAGCGCCGCGCGACGTTCGCATTCGGGATCGGCATTTGCCTAAGGGAATCGTTTTCCGCACTGAGGCATTCATGCGTCGAATGAGTATCGTCCGGGGCGGGTTCTTTGCCGCTGCAGTTGGCGTATTTGCGATTTTCGCAATGAGCTGCGCTTCGCGTCCGCAGTACGATTACGTGCACGAATTGCGCGTGATGAAAACCTACACCGTCGGTCCAGGAGATGTGCTCGAAGTGCGCGTATGGCACAACGACCAACTGAGTCGCCGAGTAACGGTTCGTCCTGACGGTTTCATTACCTTGTCGCTCGTCGGCGACATCGCCTGCGGAGGTAAAACCGTCGAAGATATAAGCACGGACATTGCAACCAAGGGCGCTACATTTTACACCGATCCGCTCGTCGTTTCCGTCGAAGTCGCCGAGCTGCACAGTTATCGCATTTACGTGCTCGGCGAAGTCCTCCGGCCAGGCGAGTTTACGCCCACGGGCCAAGTGACCGTGCTGCAAGCCATTGCTCTGGCCGGTGGTTTTTCCCGTTTTGCCGCACCAGATGAAATTATCATCGTGCGCAAAGATACGCGCGGCGAGAGGCGTATTCCATTTTCGTATTCATTCGTCGTACACGGTGGCGACTTGCGCGAGAACTTGCCTCTGCTCACCAACGACACCTTGGTCGTTCCGTAATGCTCCCAAGTAGCTTTTGACTTGCCTCCACAAACATTCCGCCCGCCTGGGTTCTCGGACACTCTGTACCAGCAAATAAACACCGGCTCGGTTGCGTCGCGCACGGCGTAACGCATTCTGCTTGCTTTTCCAGATCGTTTCGCCGACCATCTCCAAGTCAATCGAATTTGCTTGGAGGTTCTTATGCGTTCCCGATACGAATGGAGAGACTTTCGCCCGCTTTTGGGCCTTGTTGTTGCAGTTGCCGCATGCGCGTACGAGCCTCCCGCGGCCGAGCCGAACGGAACCGGCGCCAATGGTGGTGCTGGGGGGGACAATCAAGCGGCGAGCAGCAGTTCTTCAAGCAGCGGTAAAACCTCATCGAGCGCGGCTAGCAGCTCGTCATCGGCAAGCTCCAGTGGCGCCACGTCCAGCGGCGGAGGCGCTGGTGGTGGCAGCGTAACGAGCTCCAGCAGCGGCGCTGGTGGTGGCAGCGTAACGAGCTCCAGC
>CAZETM010000700.1:0-5376 GCA_964514885.1 uncultured Polyangium sp.
GGTTCGTCAAGGGGTCGGAAGCGTTCGAAGAGGGCGTTGGGGAACTGGAGGATTGGGACCACGTCGTATCCACCAACGGGCGCGGGCGGACCAGAGAAAGAGCGAACTTTCTCCTTCTCATCAAAAGGTAGGAGAGCTGCCTGCACCGCTTTGCGCACCGAGTCGCGACGAATGTTCTCCGGCTTGTCGCGCATGCTTGGCTCGTCACCATAAAACATGTTCCGCAATGGATGCGTTTTGACGATACCCTCGATTGAAGCGGGCAGTTCAGAGAAGAGGACAAGCGGCCATTGACCGTCTTCCGGTTCGACACAGACGTCGTGATGCACGTCAGCTCCCGGAATCTTGGCGCCCACAAGTAGACACTTGCCGCCCGCATTGCTGACGCCAAGCCGCTTCATGACCGAGTCCATGAGGTGCTCGAACGTGGAGCGAAAATACGGCTGGTAGCCCCACATGAAAAGCGTGATCGAATGTCGGCTCATGACTTCGCCTCCGGTGCCGCATAACTTCCAGCCTCCGGGGTGGTCCCACCTGATCCGGCTGGCAGCAGCTCCTGAGCTTCTTTGAACGACCCAGCGATGGAGTCGTGTCGGGCAAGCGTTCGCACCTCGCCACGCGAGTTCCGGTCGGTCCAGTAGTAACCGGCAAGCTCGTTTACGGGATCGCCCAATACGTCGAGCACAAATGCACCATAGTGGATGGGACTGCGGTCGCGAACCGAAAGCTTGGGCTCATTTCGATAGACTGCCGCGACACGGTATGTCCCGTCGCTCGCCTTGTTGATCTCAGAGGCGACGAGCTCTGACGCGGACTCCGCGGTCAGCATGCGGATGCTGAGCGTAGAGAAGCTCTGGCGGACAACGAAATACGCAACGATGGGACCGGCAACCCTATCTGTCGCGGGGTCTTTCCAATTGCTCTGCAGTTCAACCCGCCACGTGCCTCGCAGGTCAGGCCGAAGGACGAACCATCCGTGCAAGAAGCGGCATCGCCACAACCACAAGTCGAAGGCTGTAAGCAGGAGAAGGACAGCGCCAACGACCGTCGAGAATGGGCGGAACCAGGTGCCGCTAACAGCCACGCCCTCCAACACGAGCATGGCGCCCCAAAGACCAGCTGCGACGAGGATGATTGCAGACAGGTATAGTCGACTCAGCATTGCAATTTTCCGTTCACTTGAACCCTGCGCGGCTCCATGCCGCGACGACAAAGTTGTTCACGTCCGTCCTTGTCCACGGCTGGTTACTCCCGAAGAGGTACTTCAGTTGGTTGACCTCTCCCCAATCGTTGCAAGTAGCGTCACTCTGCGTATTCGTGTACAGGTGAAAAAGAATCGATCGCAGGTTCTCCACGTACTGGTCGTTGATGAAGGCGCTGTTGGGGGCGTTCCAGACGAGGCACTCGATCAAGTATGAGGGGATTGGTTTTGCGTAGGCATTCCCCACCGCGACCATCTCGTCACGTAGGCACTTGAGTACACGGACCAACTTCTTGAAACGCGTCCCCGTCGCAGTGTTCTTTGATGTGCCATTCTCGTAATTCTGGTGCGGCCAATTGATGATGCGCCCGCCATTGTCTGGATGGAACTCCGTTCCAGACATGTACCATTTTGTACCGTTCGAGACAATATAGCGCCTATGTTCAAAGGCCGGGACCACGTCGGCATCAACGCGATATGTGTTCGCGTGGAGATCGAATGCCTTTTTACCGCGCGAGACGGCCTCCGGCCCCAGGTAGGAGGCCAGTGCACGCCCGACGTCCTCCTTGAACGCTGCGTACGTGTAGGCGACGTCGATGAGTCCGAAATCCAGGCCAGTGTACCCTGGTGGCAACTCACTAAAGCACACGTCCGTGCAGCGCACGCAGACATCTACGTCGCTGTTTGCGCGCACATTCGTGCCATTCCGATATGACCCCTGCGCGAATACCTCGATGTTCCTCGTCGCGAAGGCCGGGTACGAGCGGATCGCGTTGCGCACGACGCTCTCCGCGTTTGTGCAGCGCTGCTCCTCCGTCGCTGTGGGCGGCTTAGACCACTCCCTGAAGTCGGCTTCAAGCGGGTGTGCGCTCATATCGTCGATTCCCCATGCTTCCCCCAACTTGAGCATCGAATCAATGAATTGATAGAGATTTTTGAACGATTTCTCATGGGCGAGCGTACCATGCACACGGCTGAACTTACGCTCGAAGCCATTCGTGAGCCTCTGTCGGTATGCCCCGCATTCCTAGCGAAGATGCCACGGTCCGCAGGACAGCTTTCGCTCGAACCGAGATTGGTTGATCTGCCGCCAATTGGATTTCCTGCTTGGCCAAGGCAGGAGGAGTAAATTGGAATGGCTGCCGGTCGGCCATCAATAGCCAATATCGCGCAATATAGGGGGTAATCAATCTGCGAAACGCCAATGGTGAGCAATAACTGGACATGGACATGAGATAGCCAATCTGATCGACCCAAACATTTTTCAAACTACTTCGGCAACGAACACTAAGCCCGACTTGCGCCATGATCCGTAACGGTGCGTCGAGCGAAGTGTCAAGCATCGACGAGCTCAAAATATCGGTTTGGGCATCAACGCCCGACGTTGCTCGCATGATTTCAACAAATCGAATCCACAGACCGTTGTGTGGTGTCGTCAAAGCGAAGCTACGACACGCGTCTTCAAGCAGCTCCGCCAACATCTGGCCGCGTTCTGGATTGAGGAGGCGATGATACATCACGTCAATCGCGGCTGGCAGCACTATCCTTTGGATGATAAACACTTCGACTTCTCGCCATCGCGCGCTTGTTCGTTCTCCAAGAATGAGATCCGTCGACGGATTTTGAGGCACGTCAGCAGCTCGGCTGTCAAATCTTGCGTAGCCTGCAGCCATCGTTGTCGCAACAGACGCTAGTCCCACACTTATTGCATTCTGATATTCGCCGCTGGACACCTTGGCCAGTGCAACAAACTCCTCAATACGAGCATTCAATGCGGATTGATTCAGCAGCTTGATCGATTTGATTCCTTGCTCGGCCCACTGAAGCGCTAGCTCATCGTGCGCGGTATTTTCGCACAAAATAGCCATGGCCCCCGCCATTGCGGCGACACGACGTGGGTCATAGTCCGCCTCTCGCGCGCGATTCCGAGTGAGAAATAAGCCCCGTTGCGGTCGTGCGAGGGGCTCGTTTTGCGTGCTCACCGGGCTGCTACCATTCGCTAATTGTCCCATGTAACTCAGGACATGGCCGAATACGTGAACCGTATCCTTATATTCGGCATCATTTTCATTGCATGCAAGCAGTACGTCAAGTGCGGCGCTGAGGCGAGGGACTGTTGCGGCAACGCCAGCTGTCAACCACTGGTATATTGCGAGTTCTCCAAGAACCTGAACCAGCACGATTCGTGGCAACCATTCCGTCGCCTGTGCAAGCTCTTTGGCCGCTTCAAGATATTGTAGCGCCTGCTCCGATTCCGCCCTATCCAGAATGCGGCTCAATTCGATGTAGACGTAGATACGAAGTAACGGGTTTGCGTCGGTCTGAAGCAGGGCGGCTCGTTGCAAAAATGCACGGCCCTGGGGTATTCGATTGACATGAAGGCAAAACCGGCCTGCCCGCTCAAGGAGCGGCAATTGTGCCGTGGGGTTCGAAGTGGCCGCCAAGGCTCGATCTGCGATGCCAAGCGCTTCATCAACCTGCTTCAGGTGCTCTCCCCACACAAAGATGCGCTCGCGTTGCGCTGAAGCTTGTAAGAGATCGAGTTCGAGTTCTTCCGCCAATGCTGCCATTTCGAGAAGCAAGCGATCGACATTCGACCATCCGCCCATCAAACCAGGCGAACCTTCCTCGAGCTCCCGAATCCTCGTTGCAAGCGTAATGCAATTTAATTCATATCGATGTTGGTCTTGAATGGTTCCCCTCAGCTGCTCGCGAGTCAAGCCTCGGAGGGTTTCCATCCATTCGTGCAAATGTTCCGCATTTGCAATATACATGCTTTGGTGCCACACGAAATGCTCCAGTCGGAGGTCTTCGGTCCGCTGCATCGTCTGCCCACTCGGCAGAATTGCAGTATCCTGAACGGCAATGGCTTTCCGAAGATACTTCGTGTATTGGCTAAAATTTTCTGCGGCGATCGTTGTTATGCGAGGAATTGGAAGAAAGAACGCGTAGGCGTGTGAATCGGTCGCTTGATCGATGAGAGCGTCAAGATCCTCCAAGAGCCATTTGAACGACAATTTTTCCCTCTTTCGGATGACAATCTGCAATACACGCGCATAGCTACGAATGCCAAGGTCCATTTTCGTTGGCAATACCGTAGTCGCCCAAAGGTCCATCAGTCCGGCACTGTATTCTGGCAGCCCTCGTTCGTTAAAAGCGTTGAGCGCCAAAACCAATCCGGTTCCAGCTCGATCGTATTGCTCTGCAGCGACGAAGTGATCAATTGCATGGCGAATCTCGACCGGACTGACGTTCGCACGTCGCACGATCAACAAACCCATAGCGTCGTGAACTGCACGCGACGTTACCTCCTCAAGCTCCGAGCCAAACGATTTGACCAATGGGCATATCGCGAACCGGCCATCACGCTCGCGTTGCAACCAGGGTCCCTCGAGCGCCGCAAGCTTTGTGCGGACCATCGATATGCAAGGGGGCACGTCCGCAATGATTTTTAAATCGTCCAATGAAAACGCGCCCTTAAACAAGGTGGTTCGAAAGAGAAGATGACGGGTTTTCTCGTCGGGGACCGTTTGAATGATGCGTCGAATGGCCTCTTCTTCTGCGCTCTCGGCATAACCTCCCGCAATGAGCACTGTGAGTTCCTCTTTTGAAAAACGCCAAGCTCGTTGCTCAAGGAATCGCGCTGCCATAGCCAGCAGTTGTGGGTGTCCTTCGGTGAGACCATTGAGAAGTATCGTTCGATCGGTATCCTGCCAAACTTTGGGCGCGCCACATGATTGCAGGAATTCGCCAATCTCATGATCGGTAAACGGCGGGCACGGTATTGCGTGTATGAGCGCATCCCCCAGGCGCGATGTGACGCGCGACGGGGGAATCGTTCCCGCAGTCGTGAGCAATTTCATCCCGTGGCGCGCAAACGCTGCCACAAGGTGCATAAGCTCGCGTCCCAACGACGAGTCTGCCTCAAATGGTGGAAGATCATCAAGTACGAGAATGCACCGTTTGGCAAGTCGCGCGCATACCGCGTCATACCACGATGGACGATTTGTTGTCGTCGGTGCAAGCTCCGTGATCGCCATCAAGGCGGAGATTATCTCAGCGAGTGCTTCGGCTGCGTCAAGATCCCGCAACGAGAGCCAATGGCTCGGGCGCGATGCCGACTGCACAACGAGAAGTGCGAGCTCCGTTTTACCGGAACCGCTCGTGCCATAGAG
>CAZETM010000701.1:0-5372 GCA_964514885.1 uncultured Polyangium sp.
GCAATAGGACAACACGCAACGGTCGGAGCACGCTTCACACCCATATGGCAATAGCGCAACACGCAACGGTCGGAGCACGCTTCACACCCATATGGCAGTCCCATTAACTAGGAGACGATCCACCGGTCCCTTTTCTTGAGCTCAGGCGACCGGCAGATCGGTGCCTGTTAGTTGTACTCGACTCGGCGTATCCGGTCGATGATCCAACCTATATCTACAGGGTTATCGTCATGCCAAGCCTAAACCGTCTGGCGAGCGTTGCGCTTGACCAGATCGCTCTCAACGGCAAGCCAGTGATTCACTGCATCCTCTGCGTAAAGAATCGCTGCGATGGGGCGCGCTTTGCGAATGGCATCAAGTACCGGGAGCAGTTCATAGCCATGCGTAATAAGTAGACGAGTGCAAGCCGGCGGCGCGACGAAGATCGCCGCAACTTCCATACGATGAGGTGGGCGAGTCGCAGGGACGTACCGCGAAGCAGATGGGCGCACCGTCCCCATGTTGGGCGCGAAGCGCGTCCTGGTTGACCATTCCCGCGACACTGCACAAACTCACGGTGGCCGGGACGATTCCCGTCGTCGCTAGGAACGGCGACCGGCGCCGGTACGCACGCGAGGGCCTCGATGCCTATCTATCCAAGCGAGATGTGTCGATCTGAGCCGGCGTTTCGATGTCGTGTCTGCGCCTCTAGATGGCAGCGGTACGAGCATGTTGCCGCACCGGCCTCACGCCATACGCTGGAAGGCGACTTGCTCGCGCGCGAGGTCGACGGATGTCACCGTTCGCCCAGCCGCCAGCCAGGCCTGGGCCTGCACGTGCCTTCCTTCGTGATTAGACCACCAGGCGCGGTGCGTGCGAGCGGACCGTGGGAGGACACCGACGAGCTCATCGATCCGTGCAAAGCTGAGGGTCACGGTTCCTGTTGCAGAGTTCTTGAGATGATCGCGTAACGGGTCGTACTTCGCCATAGCGCTATTCGCTGTACCCGTATGGGCTGAGCGCTGCTTCAACCGCTGCGCGCGCCTCGACGAGTTGCGCGAGGGCGTCGCGGACGGCAGTGTCGTTCCGGAGCTCGCCATCGCGAATGCCTTCAAGCAGCAAGGTGCTCTCGGATCTGCGGAGATCCGCTAGTGCCGACGCAACCGTCGCTTCGGGTTCCGCGTCTCTAAACGGTCTCGCAACGTTCAACGCCTCCATGAGGCCGACATCGAAGAACATTCCCATTATGAGGTTCACCGCGAACGGGCCTTCGCCGTTGATCATGCAACTGGGACCCGCTAGCGATACGTACCCGGAACCGCTTCTATCGCCTCCTACCAGATGGGCGTTGCCGTCGAGGAAGATAGTGACGTACCGGTTCGGGTCCACAAGGCCGCGTCGGGCGTGGCGCGACATGAGTGATGACGTGATCGTCCATGTCGTCCCGTTCCGCCAGCACCAGTCGTCGCGGTCGTAGTCGATCAGGTCGTTGAGCGTGATAAGCACGTCGTCGTAGTTCGCTCCGGCCAAGTGCTTGAGGAGCGACTCGAGGAGCGGGCGAGAATTTTGAGCGGCGTCCTCATCAGCGAGGTCGTAGATCTTCACAGGCGCGTACCCAGCCTTGAAGAACACGCTGACGGGGCGGCCGACATCGAAGTAATACGCAATCGCCGGATACTCGCTACTGAAGACGGACCGACAGTGGTCGTACATCTTCTCGTCGTTCGTCACTACTCTCACTGCGTCGCCTTCGGCGATGATCAGGCCGACCAGCTCGGTGTAGTCGTGGTCCGTGTAGAGCGCCGCGAACTCAGGAACGATGTGCGGCCAAGGAGGATGCTCGTCCGCTAACTCGTCGTACTCATCAGTGCGTTTGGTGACCATTAACTCCCCTGCCCTCTGTCTGCGACGAAGCCTGTGCGCTCAGCCCGTCGATACATCACTCGATGCGCCGATAGTACGGTAGCGGACAGACATTAATCGCTGGCGCGCTGCTACAGGACCCGCGCCGATCGAGCGATCACCACTCACCTACCGGAGAAGGTGGAACTGGACGGCGAAGCGCAGGCGCGTCTCGCGAGTGACCCGCACACACGAAGCCAACCGACGGGTTTGCTCATCTAATCGGTTTGATACCGGCAGCTGGGGGGAGGCACCGCATGCAGCCGGGGAGGTCCCGATACCGGCCGTCCGGAGATCGTGATCGACCCGAGCTGACCGTCCACTGCTAGGTAGTCGCCGGTGCTGGAAGGTCCTGGTGATCACTCGATGGTCTTGATGCCGAGACGGCTAGGTGCGGGCCGTCTCGGATCCGCAAGCATCGGACTTCAACTCGAGTTGCCCTCTCGCGCTCGCGCGCGGAAGGATCAACCCATGGGTCGACTTGGAGCATGGAACGTCTTGAGTGAGGGCACGCCGCAGAAGCTCATGGCGGCAACCGGAATCCTCGAGGCGAAGCTCGAGAGTTGGATCGAGGCCGAGCCCTCGATGCTCGGCTCAAACGTTCGTTGGATCTCACGCCAGCTAGTGCTGCCCGATCGGAGCCGCCTTGACCTCCTCGGTCTCACACCCGACGGCACATGGGTGATCGCCGAGTTGAAGGCGGGAGCGCCCGACGGGAACGCAGTCCGTCAAGCGCTGCATTACTTCATGGTCATGGACGAGATGACCAACGCGGATCTCATCGACCGCATCCGGGCGCAGGGAGCCGCGGCGCGCGACCCGCTCGCTGAGCAGCAACTCACGGAGATCTTGGAACTCGATCAGGATGACTACGAACGCGAGTACCGCCTCCTCGTCGCTGGCATCGGTGACGGCGGCGCCGCGGACCAAGCCGCGTCGACGCTCAAGCGGCACGGCCTGAGCATCCCGGTCGACGTGATCACCTTCAGCCTGTTCACGAACGCAGGGGGCGGCTATACCTTGGTCCGAGAGATTGAGGAGGAGATCGCCGGGGCCGTGAGTCCAACTGGTCAAGGCCACACGCTCGACGGCTTGCTCGAGACCGCGCGACGCTTCAATGTCCTAGAGGATTTCGAGGCCGTGCGCGGCGAGATCCTGCGCCATGGCTACCGGAGTTGGCAGCGCAAGCACGGCATCAACTTCAACCGCGGTAACCGCCGGCAGGTGCTCTGGGCACAGCCGAAGCAGGACGGAGTACACATGGGCTACCTCACCTGGAACTTCCCCGTGCTGTTCGGTATCTCCGAGGAGGACGCAACCGCGGAGTTAGGGGCGAACTGGGTCACCCTGAAGGGGGCCGAAGCCACAGCCCAGATCGCAGATTGGCTCGACGGCATCGAGAAGATAAGCGAAAAGCACGAAGTGGCACCGGAGTAGTTGACGCTCGGCGTCAGCGAGGGAGCGGGTGACACTCCTCTGGAAGTCAATCGACAGCAACTCGAGCTTCGCCTCGGCACCGCTGGTCAATGCCATTGCCGTAGTTACCCGCCGGGCTGCCTACCTCCCGTTTGCGAGACGGGGCGGGGGTCTTACCGCATTTCGTCTCGCACAGTGCTGGTGCGCCTCTGCGGGATCTTTCCTTGAGGGTTTTCACACCGTTCAGTAGGCGGGTGGGCAAACGGCACTTATTAGGGCATCCATGCTTCGGCCTGCCTTGTTGTACGCGTCGATCAGGTTGACGGGGCTCGGGGTTTTCTGAGTCCAGAGGAGGCCGTGATCGATGTCGATCGCCACGGTCGGGTCCTTCGCTGATGACTCCTGCTCGTGCTTGCCGGGTTCAGTCGGGCAGAGGAACCAGAAGCGGTAGTCGCCTTCGACGTAGGCGTTGGGCGATGGGCTCGGAATCAGTTGCTCTGTCCCGGGAAAGTTCTGGAACAGGGTGTCGTGCGTCCACGCTTCGCCCATTCCAGAATCCTCGAGCCCAGCGAGTGCGACCCACTTCTTCCTGGTGAAAATGGTGCGGACGAGAAAGCCGGCGATTAGGCGCGGACCGACGCTCGAGGCGACTGTCGCTGGTGCGGAAGTCGGCGAGCGGAGCCCGGCCTCCTTCTCCAACTGCTCGACGACGTATTTGAACCGGTCAGGGCTGGCGAGGATCTCGAGCCAGTTGAACCGCTTGGTCGATGAACTGTTGTCGAACCAAGTGCCCGTCGTTAAGTGGGAACCGGGTTGCCGATTCATTGCTCCAACTTCGCGCGACCGCCCTGGAACCCCCGCCATTCGCCGAGTCACGGCGAGCACGTTGTACTGGAATTCGCTTCCTGTGCGGCGAAGGAATAACTCGCCGGGGTGGCGGCGCATCAATTCGCTTCCGATCCACCATGCGAGTGCGTCCATGAGTGCGAAGGAGCCGATCGAGGTCTGTTCGCCGGCCGCGTGTGGCGCATCGTTGAATCGGATCGCCATCTTGTAGTCCTTTCGTCTGGGGTTTGTGACTGAACGACGGCTATGTGTCCAAGGGAGCCAGCCGACTTTTGAAGTGCCCATGGTTGCAGAATTCAGCGAAAGCGTTGTCGCTTTGATCTTTGCAAGTAGGGGACTCATCACAAAACACCTGTTTCGAGCGTGCAGAGGACAGTACTTTACCCACGACATTGCAAAACTTTCACATAAATCAACGAGGATAGGGGCAGGGCTTGGCCAATCGCACCGTTGAAGCCGACGATGCTCTAAATCAGCGGATCGTCGAATTGCTGCCCACTTATGTCTGCGACTCCATGCCGGCGACAACCTGACTCCTTCTCAGCATTTTGAACCCGTGGAGGGCCAGGATGAACCTGCTGTTACGTAGCCCACGGCCACCTGGGCCTGGGTGGGAGTGCGAAAGCGCCAATGCTCTTGCCTGCAAGTCCCCTGCATAACGGGGATCGTCTCACGTTCGGAGGCTTGGACCTGTCACTTGTGTTCCATGTCGCGTGCTATCGCAAGGTGCCGAACAATCGATTTCATGGTGAGCATCAACCAAACTTCCCGGTGACGGAACGTCTGCGAGGAGTGTTGCACGCTGGTTGGATACTGCGACGACGCATTTCGGTGAAACACTTCGGACTCTTCTCCCGAGAGGGGATCGCCGCCAACGCAGCCTCGCTTATCGTTGTGGCGTTAGTCGTCGATGTCACCCTGGTGCCAAGGGTCTTCTGGTGGTGGTACGCAGCAGACCCCTGGGTGTACCGATTCGCGATCGCCCTAGCCGCGCTGATCGGTATGACGGCGATCATTATCCTGCATGAGGTCAGCCATGCCGTTTTCGTTGCATGGCGGGGAGCGAAAGTTGTTATTCGAATCTCTGCTGGCTTTGGCTACGTCGAGACCGAAGGTGACTTCTCGACCGCAGCGATCATGGCTGGACCAGTCGCGAACCTGTGTTTTGGTTTCATGCTCATCGGCGTCGTCCGAGCGGAGTGGCTGTCGTTTCTTCCGCTGTTAGGGGT
>CAZETM010000702.1:0-5356 GCA_964514885.1 uncultured Polyangium sp.
CCACTGCACGTGGCTCCCAAGTCCTGGTGGGACTCCCATCACCACCACTTCGAACACTCCACCCAGTGTATCTCCCGCGTGTGCCGTCTCCAAAATCGCTCGGCGCATCTCTGTCGCGGCCATCTCATCCGCACATCCCACATCGGACGCTCGAGCTTTCTCGCGCAGTTCGGTCCACGGCAGTTCGGTCGGCTTTGCTGTCACTGGCCCGATGGACACCACGTGTGCAAACACCTCGATGTTGAACATCTTCAGCAGCTTCCGGCACACTCCCCCGACTGCCACGCGTCCGGCCGTCTCTCTCGCGCTCGCTCGTTCGAGGATGTCCCGTAAGTCCTTGCGGTCGTACTTGATTCCACCTGCCAGGTCCGCGTGACCTGGCCTGGCCCGCGTCAGCGGTTCCGGCGTCTGCTCGAACGGCGCCGCTCCCATTCGCCCCAACCAGCTTGCGTGGTCCCGATTCTCAATGCGCATTGCGATCGGTCCACCCAGCGTTTCGCCTCCGCGTACTCCGCTGATCAGCTCCACCCGATCCGACTCGATCTTCATCCGGCCGCCACGCCCGTATCCTCGTTGGCGTCGAGCCAGGTCTTCGTCGATGTCTGCTGCGAGAAGTGGCATCCCCGCTGGAATACCCTCCACCATGGCCATCACGGCTGGACCATGTGACTCGCCTCCCGTCATCCACCGAAGTCGTGTCATGCCTTCACGCTAGCACTGCTCCGCTGAACTCGTTACAATACCCGTTCCGCTTTGCTGATTGAAACGCTATCTTTCATGAGCCCTCATCAAACAATCCATTTTACGAACCGCCGGGACGGTTCACTTTGCGCTACGATGGAGCGGTACATCGCGATGTCGCAAGAACCCAACAACCTCCCTGGAGAATGGGATCGGCTCGAAATGACCGATCGCGCAGGCGCCGTGCGTTTCTCCGTCCACGTGCGTCCCAGGTCGTCCCGCTCGGCCATCGTCGGTGTCCGAGAAGGCGCCCTCGATGTTGCGCTCACTTCCCCCCCTGCCGAAGGTGCTGCCAATGAAGAGCTTCGTAAGCTCCTTGCCCGCGCTCTCGAGGTCAATCGTCGCGATGTGAACATCATCGTTGGCGTGGCCAGTCGCAGCAAATTGCTCGAAATCAATGGCATCACTCCAGATGTCGCTCGCGAGATGCTCAGCAAGGCCAAACGATGAGTCCCGCAGACTCCCTTCAGTTTGAAAAATGGGAAGGGCTCGGCAACGACTTCATCCTCGTCGAGCTACCCGAAGGGTCCGAGCCGTTCTCTCCTGAACGAGCCCGTCAGCTTTGTGATCGTCATCGAGGCATCGGGGCCGATGGCATCCTCTTCATCTTTCGCACCGGCGCGACTCCTCGCATGATCGTCTCCAATGCCGATGGTTCTCGCCCCGAGATGTGCGGCAATGGTTTGCGTTGCGTCGCGGGTTTTCTTGCCAGCCACATGGAAGCCGACAACCTCACGCTCGTCGTGGCCACCGATGCTGGCGACAAGTTGTGCCTCATTGAATCTGCCCACGACCACTTCGCCGTCACCGTCGACATGGGCCAGGCTCGTCTTGGTACTGCGCTCGAAGTTGACGCGTTTGGCAAGAGCCACACGTTTACGACCATTGATGTTGGCAACCCACACGCGATTACGTTCGACCCGGCCTACACCCAAGCGGACATCGATCTCGTCGGACCGCTCGTTGCCACCTCCATCGCTGGAGGCACCAATGTCGAGTTCTGCCAGCTCACCAACCGTGGTGGTCGTCTCGGCATCGATGTCGTCGTGTGGGAGCGCGGTGTCGGCCGAACGCTTGCTTGTGGCACCGGCGCTTGTGCTGTTGCGGCAGCGGCTTGCGAGGCTGGAAACGCTGCTTTCGATGTCCCCGTCGACGTCAACCTTCCTGGTGGAACGCTCGAGATCACCGTCGATTCGTCACGCAACGTGCGCATGAAAGGCCCCGCTCGGCGAGTCTTTCGTGGCGAGGTGTTCGTATGATCCGAGCGCCTACGTTGCGGCCTCCTGCCTCGAGGCGTCCTATTGCCGAGCGGCCTGGCAGTGTGCTGCGAGTGCTTTGCGTTGCTGGCGACCCCTCGGTTCGTGATCTCTTCACCAGGGTTTTGCGTAGCGAGCGCGTCATTGCCGCCCATGACTTTGCCGAAGCCGTTGCGCGCACGAGCATTGAGACACCTGAAGTCGCGTTCATCGACCTCGATGTCGGTGAAGGTGCTGGCCTCAGCCTCATTCATCACTTCAAGTCGTTGCACCCTGACCTTGCGGTCTTTGCCCTTGCTTCCAAGTCGAACCTCGACATCGCTGCCAACGCCATTAGCCTCGGTTGCACCGGCATGCTCATGTTGCCGCTTTCCGGCGACGACATTCTCAATGCGGCTGGCTCCGTCAAGCAGCGCATCATCGAACGGTTCGAGCGTGACCAGCTCAAGGTTGCGGCTGCTCGCGAATCGCGCATGGCCAGTTGGCTCGCGCGCGTCTTCGCTCTTTCCGGTGCCACGGACAAACATGCCGCGTCTCGATTGCTCGTCGAGCTACTCGCTGAAGTGACTGGGGCCCGGAGCGTTGCGGTTTACCTCGCAGGTGATGCGCCTGGTGAGCTTGTTCTTGGTGCGGCCAGCTCGAGCCTCGTCGAACCTCCGGCGCGAGGCACCGAGACGCAGCTTTTCGAAGCCTTCGTTGGAAAGAGTCGCGTAGTCGCCGTTCCGATTGCCTCGCGTAACTTGGCTGCGGGCAGTGCCATTCTTTTCGATGCCCTTCCGCAACCTGACAACCTCTTGCCTCAGTTAGCGTCTGCCGCGGCGGCACCGCTCGCGCTTCTTGCCGAGCGTGAGCGCGCGGCTCAGGGTGGAGCGGCTCTCAAGGACCCCACCTCGAGCGCTTATTCATTTGCGTATTATGTCGATGTAGCTGGCCGTGAGATTGCCCGGGCTCGCAGGTATGGCCGGCGTTTTGCCATTGTCACGGCAGCGGTCGAAGCGGCCGGTGCAGCGCACATGCCTAGTCAGACCCAATTCGCTGAACGGCTTTTGGCGACGGCTGACGACACGGATTTGCTCGCGCGCGTTGATGACAACGAGTTCCACATGCTTTTGCCCGAGACCAGTGGCCTTGGCGCGCATGCATGTCGGCGGCGAATTTTACGGATTGGTCTCGCCGATCGGCCAGCTACACAGAATGCCGCGCTTCTCGTGGGTGGCGCGGCTTTTCCTCACGATGGACAGGACCTGGGCAGGCTCCTTCGAGTGGCCCGGCAACGAGCCGAAGCGAGCAAAGCATCTGTCGTGCATAAGCTCGATCCGGACACCAGCACCATGCCTGAGCTGCTCGAGATGCTCATTTGGGAAACGGCCAATGCCGCGCCAGCGAAGCAGACTTCGGCCGTGCGTCCTTTGGAGCTTGTCGAGCCTGAGGCTCAGGCGCTCGTGCATGCGATCATCTCGGATGCGCTTCGAGGAGGTCCGGCCACGATAGTCGTCGCACATCATGCGGACTTATGTCTCGGGGCGGCGGCGCGAGCGGTGATTGGCGTAGACGATCCTGGAGTGACGTTTCATGCGCTCGATCTTCGAGGTGCACGAGGGTGTGCGCGGATCGAGGCGTTGGCGGTGATTGCGGAACATGGCGCTTATGCGCTCGTGGCCAAGAATGATCACGGCTTGCTTCGAGGCGCTCATGCGGCGGACCCGTTGTTAGCTGATGTCGTTGCCGAACGGATGGGCCGTGCGGCGGGCGTACGCGTGTTCGGGTAGAGGGCCGGTCATGTCGCGACGCGTGCTTCTCGTGGATTCGGACGTCGATGCCCTTGGCGCGTTGGCTTCTGTTCTCCGGTCCGTGGGTCTCGTCGTCAGTATTGCCAGCGATGCCGATAGTGCTGTCGAGTTGGCGTACCATTTTCTTCCGGACATCGTTTTGGCGGGTCGGGAGATTCACCGAGGTGGGGATGTCGGGTACGTCTTCCGTGGCAACGGCCAGCTTGCGGAAATCCCTGTCTTGTATCTGCTCGACGGACCGCATGAAGACGACGCATTGCCTGACGAGATTCGTCGTGCGGACACTGATCAAATCATTTCGCGCATCACGGGAGTTTCGCCCAGGTTTTCCAGGTTGCCTCCTCCGCAGCAGGACATTCGAGGCGATCTCGAGCAGGTTCCGCTGGTCGACATGCTCCAGCTTTTGGCGATGAATCGTCGCACGGGAGCGCTGACCATCACGACGGATGACGGTCATGGTGAGGTTCGTTTGGCGGACGGCCAGGTGGTGGATGCGGTGTATCGCCGGCTCGTTGGCGAGCGGGCGTTGTATCGATTGCTTGGTGAGCGTCGCGGTCGGTTTGCGTTTGGTCCTGGGGATGCTCCGACGACGAGGCGCATTCATGCATCGACCAACATGCTTTTGATGGAGGCGATGCGGCAGGTTGACGAGCAGAACGATCGTCGTAGGCGTTTGGCTCCGCATGGCGAAGTGTTTGTCTTGTCGGATCAGGCCAGTCGGCTGGGCATGTTCGATGCGCCCGAGTCGCGGCGGATTTCCACGACGGCGCCGATTCGTAATCGTCTGCTCGATTTCCTCCACATGCCTCGCAGTCTCGAGGAAGTGCTTGACGACATTGACGGCCCGGACTTGGAGATTCTCGACACGCTGACGGAGCTCAAGAAGAGCGGTTTGGTGCAGACGATCGCGCTCTCGACGGTGATGACGCCGTTGTCGTCACCGGAGCACATGCCGTTGCTCAGGTCGTTGGCGAGTCGTCTTGTGCGCCCCGGTTTTTCTCCGCCGCCGCGGATCATTTTTGCGATGAGCCCGCAGCGTCTTCCGATGCTTGCGTATTCGCTTCGGCGCATAACCGATGTCGTTGCGTCGTCGGAGCTTCCGGCGCGAGCGCCGCTTCCGCGTCTCATTGGCACGCTCAAGTTGGGTGAGGGCGTGGACGTGGCGATCATTGGTTTGCCCACGGACGAGGCGTATGCGCCGACGTGGGCGTTGGCGCTTCCAGGCTCGGCGGCGGTGGTGCGAGTGGGTGATGTGCAGCGTGCGGCGCTCGAGGCGCATTGTGATGCGGTCGAGGTACCGATTCTCGATGCCGAGCGGCTGGTCGAGGGATTATTCGACCCGACGGAGCCTATCCAGGTTGCCGCACTGCTCCGCGCGGCGCTCGAGGCCGCGGGCTGACTCATCTCCCCCTCTCCGCGTAGTGGAGAGGGACGGCGGGCTAATCTCTCTCCCCTCTCCACGTAGTGGAGAGGGGCCGGGGGTGAGGCAAGGCGAACGCATTGCGTAAATTCCCAGAATTACGTCGCAACGCGTCGTTGATCTAATACTTTCCGAATTCGTGCATTCTG
>CAZETM010000703.1:0-5353 GCA_964514885.1 uncultured Polyangium sp.
AGCCCACCGAAATGCTCATCGACCGGCTCGAACGCTGCAAGCTGAGCGGCATTGAGGCTTTTCGCGCAGAATGGAAACCAAGCTCGACACCTCGCTCCAGACGCTCACCAAGACCAATGCGGACCATGAAACCGCGCGCAACAATTATCTCAATGCGTTCCGCACCGAGGTAGCACTGCGCAATGAGCATTTCCTCGCGGTGGATAAGCTGATTGGCCTGGTCCGGTCGGCATTCCCAGGCGATCGCGCTAGGCAAGATCTGGTCTTCCCCATAGCGGACGACGATGCCGATGGAGAATCGGACGCCGGTGAGCCGGTGGCAGGCACGCCGACGTAACGCTCAGTTTGTCCCGGGGTGCCGGCACGCCCGACCCGCTCACCCGCGTCCCCAGCATCAACAGCTTTATTGTTGACATAGGACGAACCCCCTGAAAACATGCGCGATCGCAAGGCCACGCCTCCATTGGCCTACCCCCCGATTGTCGCATCATGACCACCAACTTCTCCCAAACTGCCGCCTATATCTGGAGCCTCGCCGATCTGTTGCGCGGCGATTTCAAGCAAAGCCAGTACGGCCGCGTCATCCTCCCCTTTACGATTCTTCGCCGCCTCGAGTGTGTCCTCGAAGAGCGGAAAAGCGCGGTGCTGAAAGAGCTCGAGAAGCTCAAGACCATGAAGCTCGAAGAGGGAGCGCGCGAAAAATTCTTGTTAAAGGCCGCGAAACAATCCTTTTACAACACCTCCCCGATGGATATGGCCAAGCTGGGCAGCTCGGACCTGAAGCCTAATCTTTTGCAATACGTCGACAGCTTTTCCCGGGACGCTCGGGAGATCTTCGAGCATTTCAAGTTTGCCGAATTCGTCTCCCTCCTGAACGACGCCAATCTGCTTTACAAAGTGGTCCAAAAAGTCGCCACGACCGATTTGCACCCGGAAACCATCAGCAACCATGACATGGGGCTCGTGTTCGAGGAGCTGATTCGGCGTTTCGCAGAAAGCTCGAACGAGACGGCCGGCGAGCATTTTACGCCGCGCGATATCGTGAATTTGACGACCTCGCTCGTGTTTACCGAGGACGACAAAGCGCTCACGGGCGAAGGCATTATCCGCACGATCTACGATCCCACGGCGGGTACGGGCGGCTTTCTTTCCAGCGGCATGGAGTACGTGTACGAGCTGAACCCGCACGCGACCATGCGCGCGTTCGGCCAGGAGCTGAACCCGGAGAGTTACGCCATTTGCAAAGGCGATATGCTCATCAAGGGGCAGGACGTCAGCCGGATCAAGCTGGGCAATACGTTGAGCGATGACCAGCTTTACGGTGACAAATTCGATTACATGCTCTCCAATCCGCCTTTTGGTGTCGATTGGAAGAAGGTCGAGGCGGAGGTCTCGACGGAGCATAAAACAAAAGGTTTTGCCGGGCGGTTTGGTCCAGGTTTGCCGCGGGTGAGTGACGGGTCGCTTTTGTTTTTGATGCATCTGCTGAGCAAGATGCGCGATTACGACGCCGGGGATTCGACCAAGAATGGCGGGCGCATTGGCATCATTTTGAATGGCTCGCCTTTGTTCACCGGCGGCGCGGGCAGCGGGGAGAGCGAGATTCGGCGGTATGTGCTCGAGAGTGACCTGCTCGAGGCCATTATCGCGTTGCCGACGGACATGTTCTACAACACCGGCATTGCCACGTACGTGTGGATCTTGTCGAACAAGAAAGACAAGGCGCATCGGGGCAAGGTGCAGCTCATCAATGCGGTGAATTTGTACCAGAAGATGCGCAAGTCATTGGGCTCCAAGCGTCAAGAGATTGGGGACGCGGATATCAAGTTGATTACGCAGACCTTTGGCGCGTTCAAGGTCGTGGACACGTACGAGCTGGACAAAGAGCCCGATGCAAAAGGGACACGGGGTCGGCCTTCGACGAAGAAGGACGAAAAGAAGACGTTTGGCGCGAAGATCTTCCGCAGCCATGAATTTGGTTATCGTCGGCTGACGATTGAGCGGCCGTTGCGTTTGTCGGCGTGTATGGCGGACGAGCGGATTGCGGGGTTGCGATTTGATCCAGGTGCGCTCAATGCGGCGATGGCCAGGGTGTACGAGCTGTATGGGCAGGGGTGGACGGCGAAGAATTACGGGGATCTTGGGGACGTGACGGCCGAGGTGCGGGCGCTGGTGAAGGCCGATTTCGCCGATTTGAAGGAGAAGCAGATCAAGGATCTGTTGGATCCGAAGACGTGGCGGGCGCAAAAAGATCTGTTGGACAAGGCGATCGCGCTGCAAAAGGTCCTGGGGAAGAAACAATGCGACGATTATCAGGTATTCGAGGCGTCGCTCGAAACGGCTTTGCAAAAGGCGCCGGTGAAATGGGAGGCGAAGGAGAAAAAGCAGCTTTTGGAAGCCGTGACCTGGACGAATCCCGACGCGGAGCCGGTGATCAAGAAGGTGCTCAAGGGCAAGCCGAATCCGATGTACGGGACTTTTTCCTACAAGGGCCAGGTGGTCGAGTTTCAGCCGGATAGCCAGTTGCGGGACAACGAGGATGTGCCGCTGACGGCGGATACGGCGCGTGGCGCGAAGGTGGATGCGGAGAACGAGGCGTATTTCCGGAAGGAGGTGGCGCCGCATGTGGCGGATGCGTGGATTGATGCGAGCAAGTGTGACGAGAAGGATAAAGGCGTCGGCATAGTGGGGTATGAGATCCCGTTTAATCGGCACTTTTATGAATATGAGCCGCCGAGGGATCTAGCCGAGATCGATGCGGATTTGGAGGTGCTGAGTAAGGAGATTTTGGCGATGTTGGGGGAGGTGCGGTCGTGAGGGGACGATCTTTTGTCGCCTATCGCGACTCCGGTAGCCGGTGGCTTGGGAGAATCCCTGACCATTGGACAGCGACTAAGCTGAAGCGCGTTGCGGGCATGCGAGGGGGATACGCGTTCTCTTCTGATGAGTTCACTGTAACCGGTATTCAGGTCTTAAAGATCGCCAACCTCTACCAAGGTCGCCTCGATCTATCGCGTTCACCAGCTTTTGTGGCACCTCATCGAGTGGCACAGCTAAAGGAATTCGTGGTGCAGCGCGATGATGTCCTGCTGTCGCTGACTGGTACGTTTGCTGCCGTGTTTGTTGGAACGGATGGGCCTTTCTTATTGAATCAGCGAGTAGGCCTATTACAGCCGCATTTTCGTACATATTCTAGGGAATTTCTGCTCAACGTGCTGAGTTCTCAAGAGTATCTAAATGAACTTTATTCGAAGCCAACTGGTAGCGCTCAGTTGAATCTTTCGAACAGCGATGTGTTGGATATCGTCGTTACGCTTCCCCCCCTCGAAGAACAAACCCAAATCGCCAAGTTCCTCGACTACGAAACCGCGAAGATTGATGCGCTGATTGAGAAGCAGCAACAACTCATCGCCTTACTCAAAGAGAAGCGTCAGGCCGTCATCGGTCACGCGGTCACCAAGGGCCTGAACCCGGATGCCCCGATGCGCGATTCGGGCGTGGAATGGTTGGGGAAGGTGCCGGCGCATTGGGAGGTTGTGCGGGTGAGATATGCGTTGCGGATCGACAATGGGCCTAGGTTTCCTATCAACCGCACCGAGCGTGGTGATATGGAGGGCGAGTTTCCCTACTGGGGGCCAACGGGGATCATTGACCACCTCAATGAATATCGGTATGAAGGCGATCGGGCGATCATCGGCGAGGATGGAGACCACTTTCTCAAATTCGCCCATTGGCCAATGACTCACTGGGCGAGCGGTCGCTTCAACGTGAACAACCACGCACATGTGGTAGATTCGGGGCCACGTTGTTCGGCCAGGTGGTTCTATTATGCCTTTTTGCACCGAGACATTGGCGCCGACGTGATCGCGCAGGGTGTGTCGAGATTGAAGCTTACGCGAGAAGGACTCTCGAAGCTGATTCTTGCTGTTCCGCCCGCGGATGAGCAGCGGACGTTGATCGTGTACATGGAGAAAATCCTCACGAAAGTGTCAGAAGGCCTTGTGCTTGCGGCGGAACAGGTAGACCTCCTCCAAGAACGCCGCACCGCCCTCATCTCCGCGGCTGTGACCGGCAAAATCGACGTGCGCGCCTGGAAACCCCCTGCGACCTCGAACCCGTAAGCGCCACGGATCGACTCGTCAAACCCAGTGGCCGCGGCAATCGTCGCGAAATGAGCAAGGTCCGCTATTCGTCGGACGAGGGTTTCCATTTCGACATTTGATCCACGTAGCGCATGAATTCGGGCGCTTCGCCGCTCTCGATCAGATACCGCAATGCACGAATGGTGATTTGTAGGGCAACGTAGTCGACCGAGGTCGAAGCGTGGCTTTGCGCAATTCGTTCGAGAATGGTGATGGCTTCGGCAGGTTCGGGGAAGGTTTCGACTTTGGCCACGTCGGCAGAATCATCATCGTCCGCATCGTCATTTACAAGAAGTTTCGGTATATCGTCTTCGTGTTTTGGACTATCGAGGAGTTCACCCAAAAACTTTATTTGCTCGGGCGTACCCTCGCGCCGTACTTCGGTCAAGTATGCGTCGAGATAATCGAGCAATTGTCTTGTGCGGTTCAACCAATAGAAGACCTGCATTTTGCCTGGAGTCGACTCTAGTTCCGCCACATAATCGCTCCCCGGAGGCGGTTGAAACGCCGTCCAGAAAGATAACGCTTCAACGCCGAGGTTGAGTGCAAGGATCTCTGTTGACTGGTGAACTTTGCGCGCCAGCTCTTTTTGATTAAGGTTAAAGAGCAGGGTGGTACTGAAGTATGGCGGCATTTTCCAGCCGTCAGGTATCGGGGGTACTTCAGGATATTTTGTCATGGTTTTGGTCTCCGATTCAGGCGCCGAGGGGAATCAGGATCAATGCGCCCGAGCCGCCGGTAGACACGATATACGCGACTCCACCGATGACGACGATCGAGCCTACAATTACTGCCTTATGCTCTTTGATCCATGACCATGCACTATCGAACGCCTCGAACACTTTCTTAACCAGTCCAAGCCTCTGAAGGCAGAGCATGTACGCCGCTTGGCATGCGTCAACGCAGTCCTTTTGTGCTTTTTTGTCTTTCCTTTTTTTCGCCGGTAGAGCATTGATGCAGGCTGGTACGCAGGCCAGGTTTTGTTCGTCGCATACCTGCCACAATTTATCCGAAACCGGCACATACCCCGACGCACTCGGCTTCTCGATGTAGAGCGCATCCGAACATGCGCCGGCCAGTTCCTCGTCTTGCTCCACGGGCAAACTTTTTGACGTTTCATCGCCAAACACAAGCGGCTCAGGGACAAATCTTACGTCAATTTGTTGGCCCACCGGCGAGAGTTGGTCCTGCACCGTCGATCGAGCACTCGG
>CAZETM010000704.1:0-5339 GCA_964514885.1 uncultured Polyangium sp.
CCCGCACTTCAGCGATTACCTCTTGCGGGGCCAGCGCACGCTGAACGCGTGTTACGCCTCTCGTGTGCACACTTCGCAATAGTTCCGCTGCAAGAAGTCGAGTTTGCGCGAGCATCAACGCAAGAGGTACCTCACAAAGCCCGGAAAGTCTAAGAGCGTGCTCAACAGGCTCCTGCACGAAATGTGGCCCCCTTCCGCAGCCGGTGATATCCCCCGCCACTGAACATCCACGCCCGATCACGCCCGATCCGGGCAGGCTCGTCGCGGTTCGAGCGTTTTCCTCCGCCATGGTCACTCCTCGTCTCCCCTCGTTGCTCGAATCCCGGCGCCGTCACGTCGGTCTCACGGTCCTTGGTGCAGGGCTGCTCGCTGTCGCCGTACATGCATCGGGCGAAGCGCCCGTGCGCGATCGTGCAAACGCCCTCGCGACCGAGCTGTCGCGTCGTGGCATCGCAACGCGCGCTGAAGACGTGACGTTCGTCGATCCACCACGTGGTGTCTTCGGTGCCCTTGGAGCAACCAGCCGCGCGATCGTGCGCACTCCTCCCGTCGCTGGCGATCCGAACGATCTGTTTTTGGTCTACGCAAAACTGTCGCCCGAAGGCGTGCTGCTCGATGTCGGCGGCATGTTCAACATCACCGAGACCACCGGCGCGGACGAGTCGATACCGTCCGTGGAAGGTGAACGTCTTGCCTACGTCGCGCAGCCCCTCGTAGCAGGCAGTCACGCGACCGTGCACGTGGTCGAGTTGTCCGGACAAACCGGAGACATCGGCGACTTCGGTCGCGTCGAACGAGCGCAGTTGGCGATCACGAACGCGCAAGAGACGGGTCAAGTTCGCGGCATCGGCAAGCGTGCGTTTGCGGTGTCGAAAGACGAGCCTTCCGGCGCTGAAAACGGTCATGGTGCCGAGGAAAACCCTGACGATGAAAGCGCAGCCGAGACAGCTCCGAGCGATGCCGAGCCGGCAGTTTCACGCGTGCGATGCGCGCTTGAAAAAGACGTCCTGATCGTGACGGATGAAGGACGCCAGGCACGCGTACCGCTCACCGGTGAAGCGAATCTTCCTGCGTGGCTCAACGCAGTCGATCACGAAGTCGCGAGGCCTGGAAACGTCATCACGTGGGCTGTCGATCGCGTGCGTGCCGTCGTGGGTGACGAAGCGATGCAAACGATCAAAGCCGTAGCGTTCACGGGTCTCGAGATCGTGCTTCGAGGTCGTGAAGACATGCGTGACGAGAACGCTGCCGCGTTAGACATCGCGGCTGACCTTGGTCAAGAAACGCTCGAAGCTCCCACGCGTGCCATCCCCATCGATCCGGAAATCGGCTGGCCTCCGTCGCCGCTCGATCCGTGGATCACACCTGCGCTTCCTGGTGAAGGACAGTGGAACCCGCAAGACAAGGACCCGTTCGTACGTCGGGCTGAAGGCGTTCCGCCAGCGTTTGTCACGACGTACATTCGTCCGGACAAGTCACGCAAGACGACACGCGTGTTCATTGCGTTGTGGGATCCGCGTCAGGTCGAGCTGCACATGATGGCGGGCACGGTCGAGCCGAAAGGTGCGACGGGTGAAGCAGGACCGGGTCTGATTCCGCGTGACCCTGCGGTGCTCGAACGAGTCGTTGCGGCGTCGAACGCAGGCTTTCAAGCGCTGCACGGCGAGTTCGGCATGATGGCCGATGGCGTCATGTATCTGCCGCCGAAACCGTATGCCGCGACCATCGCTGTGCTTCGAGACAGCAACACGACATTTGGTACGTGGCCGGAAGATCAGTCGATCCCGACGGATATTTTGTCCTACCGCCAGAACATGACCGTGCTCGTGCAAGACGAGAAGTACAACCCTTACGGTCGCACCTGGTGGGGCGGGACTCCGCCTGGTTGGGCGGACAAAACGCACACCGTTCGTACGGGCATGTGTTTGACCAAGGAGAAGTTCGTCGCGTATTTCTACGGCGCTGACCTTGGTCCCGAAGGCCTTGCGCAGTCGATGATCCAAACGCGTTGCACGTATGGATTGGCGCTCGACATGAACGCTGGTCACAGCGGTCTCGAGTTCTACACCGTCGCGCGAACTGCTGACTTTCCTCCGCTCGGAAGGCCGCTCCAGAACGATTGGGAAGCGGAAGGAACGGTGTCGGGCATCGACGGCTTCAAGTTCCGTGGTCGAAGGTTCATTCGCGGCATGGGTCTGATGAACTTCCCGCGCTACATCCGACGCGAAGCGCGCGACTTTTTCTACATGACGCTGCGCCACATGTTGCCTGGATCGAACATCGCGCCGATCGTGCAACCAGCAGCGGAAGGTGAAGGCGTCTTTCGCGTGAAGGGTTTGCCGCAGCATGGTTTTCCCTACGCGCTAGCCACGACCGAAATGCGTCTCGATGCCGCGATGCCCGATGCCAAAGTGCGTCTCGTGAAGATCGATCCACGTGTCGTGTCGGCATCGCCCGTGACAAACCGTGCGTCAGGAAAAACCGTCGCGGTGATGGATGCAGGTCCTGCTGAGCCGGGTACGACGGCCGCATCACTCTGGGCTTCGACTGGAGCGTTTGCGATCGGGACCGAGCCGCCCGTCGAAGGAGCGTTACGTATCGCCACGGGCACGACCCAAGCTGCCGTGGCTGCTGTCGGCGTGACGGACGTCGATGGAATGTTGCTCTACGCCGAGCTTACGACGGCAGGTGTTCCTCCGCCTGACGCGGCCAAGAAGCTCGACGAGTTGCTGAAGAATGCAGGCGCGTCTTCACGGGTTCTTCTCGCCAAACCTCTCGCGCTCGCGCTGGGTGGTGACACGGATCTGGCGGGCACAGCAGTGCATCCACCATCGACGCCGACGGCCGTTCGTCTGGCTCGCATCGAAGCACCGGGAGCGAAACGATTTCACGAATCGACGCCGATCGTGCCGCTGAGCACGTGGTATCCGCTTCAGGCCAAGCGAATTCGGTACTTCAAGAAGGCGCAGACGGCGGGGCCCGAGGGCGGGGATGCCGCTGGAAATTGATCTCGGGTGGCGGATGGGAAAGTGTTTGCTAACAGAAGCTTGGCTGTGGGCGCGGGACTTGATTTCGGGCAAACCCACGAATGATCTCGTGACATGCGTGTAACAAACTCGCGAAAATCTCCAAGCCCGGTTAGTCTAGTGGTGTCTTGTTTTTCCGTTCTGCGTGCGCGGGACGGTTGTTACGCGTCATGCAGCACCGAACCTCTACTCGTGTGACGCGACATGTGCGAAGGGTATTCCCCGTCGTTTGCGGTAAATGCCGCAATCTCCTGAGGAGTGGCTGACCATGGCCGATGATAAGGGCAGCGATTTGGACGTCTTCGAGGGGCTCGCGAAGAAAGGTCCTCGCGCAACGATGCCGGGAATGGTGCCTCCGCCCGGTGGTGGAATGCGTAAAGGCACGCTGATGGGGGGCATCGCGCCGCTTCCTCCGCCGCCAGGGGGCGCCGCGCCGCTTCCTCCGCCCCCAGGCTCGCTTCCGCCGCCAGGCATGGCGTCGCAGCGAACGGCGGTTCCGCTTCCGCCTCCGCCTGGAGCGTCGGTGCCGCTTCCTCCGCCAATCGGCGCAGGACCTACGTCACTTCCGCTTCCGCCGCCTCCGCCGGTGGGTGCGGGATCCATACCGCTTCCGCCTCCTCCAGGTGGAGCGATGTCGGCACCTCTTCCGCCTCCCGTTGCAGCGCCCGACGCGGCTGCGGCTGCGCAGCCCGGCGGCAAAGCCGTCGACATGGACTGGGACGACGACGAAGAGTCCACGCATGTTTTCGACGGCAAGATGCCGGACGGAAGTGGCCCGACTCCTGGAGCGCCAGCAGGTCCCAGGCCGGCCGCAGGGATGCCTGCTGCAGGAATGCCGGCCGTAGGCGCTGCCGCGGCGCTTCTGTCAGGCTCGGGAGCCTCCACTCGCCCCGCGCCGCTTCCGCCTCCTCCAGGCTCGATGCCGCTTCCGTCAACCGTGCCTCTCCCGTCGGCCGTTCCGATGCCTTCGGCCGTGCCGATGATGCCGTCGCAAGTTCCGATGCATTCCGGTCAAACGCATACGCTTGCATCTGCGGGAATGCCGCTGCCGTCGATGCCTCCCAACTCGATGGGTCCCAACTCGATGGGACCGATGTCGGGGCCGCCGCAAACGGCGCGATCGGAAGCCACTGCAGTTCGTCACATCCCCGATCTCGTCGGTGCGATGCAGCAACAGCAGCAGCAGTCGTCAGGTGGCAGCAAGGTCGGCATTTTCTTGTCGGTCCTCGCGCTGCTCGCTGTGGCCGGTATCGGCGTCTTCATGATGTTGCCGAAGAAGGGCACGCTGAAGATCGACATCACCGCGAAGGGTGGAGGCGTGGTCGACAAGGCCGAGATCTTCGTCGACGGTCAGAAGAAATGCGACATCACGCCGTGCATCGTTGCAGATCTCGATCCGGGTAGTCGCACGATCAAAGTCATCGTTCCAGGCGCTGGACCCGTCGATCCCGTCACGGCAACGGTCGAAGCTGGCAAAGAAGTTCCCGTCGCGATCTCCATCAACACGGGCGTTGGCGCTCCTCCTTCGACGCCTCCTCCGGTCGCAGCGAACACCGCGACGGGCATCAAGATCCTGGCCGCGACGCCCAACGCGAAGGTTTTTCTTGATGGAACCGAGAAGGGCACGCTTCCGATCGACTTGACCGACGTCAAGCCTGGCTCGCACAAGTTGAAGTTCGACGGCGGCGATCGCTACGAGAAGCTCGAGCAGTCGGTCGATGTCGAAGCCGGCAAGATGAAAGAGATCGGCCCGATCAAGCTCAAGGTGCTCAAGGGCCAGATCATCCTCGCGCTCGTGACCGAAGGAGCCGAGGTCAAGCTCATCAACGCGAAGAAGACCGAGAAGAAGATCCCCGAGAAAGAGTGGAAGAGCCAGCCTGTCAAGATCGATCTCGATCCGACCGAAGGCTGGAAGCTCGTGGCCTCGAAGAAGGGGATGGACGACTTCACGGTCGACCTCGGGTTCGACAATGGCATCGCGGAGAAAGAGATCCGCATCGATCTTGCGGCTCCGAAGGCGGCAGCGGGCTCGGCGGATGGTTCTGCATCCGGTTCAGCATCGGGCTCTGCGTCCGGTTCGGCGGCCGGTTCGGCATCGGACACTGGCTCGGCTTCGGGCTCATCGACGAGTACGCCTACTCCGGGCACCACGTCGACGGGCACGTCCCCCACGCCTGCCAGCACTGCGACGGCGACCGAGAAGGCGCCTGCCGCGACGGGCAACGGCACGCTCAACATCAACTCGATTCCTGTCTCCAAGGTCGTGCTCGACGGTCGTCCGCTCGGTAGCACGCCCAAGGTCGGCGTCAGTGT
>CAZETM010000705.1:0-5333 GCA_964514885.1 uncultured Polyangium sp.
TGTCCAGCGAGCTACGCGTATCACGTGAACCAGACGCACCGGCCGGATCTGTGTGCCTCGGAGGCGGATATTCGGAGACGTGCTCGAGCGACATAGGGGCGGTGTTACCACATCCGAGCGCAAGTGCAAAGGGAAATGTGCGGCTAGCGCGAAGAAGTGGGTTTGTCGCTCGGGACCAGCAACGGGGGAGCGGCCCCGAAGCGGCCCCCCGACCGCTCCGGGATTGATTCGTCACGCAAGCGGCGGGGCTTGTTCCGCATGCACTTTCGTCGTCACCGGCTTTGCCGGATACCGCGCCGCCAATTCAATGAGCGGCGCGCGTAGCGTTATGGCTTGCTCCTTGTCGGGGCCGGGCAAACCATTTTCAATGACCCAATCGAGCTGCTTGGCCACGGTGGAAAACGCATTTCTGCATGCCACCGTCGCCGCGCTTTTGCGCCGTGACGGTGCATGTCCCGTCATTCCGTGACCAATCGCTTCCGCGAGCGCAGTTGTCGCAGTCGCGATGTCCGCCATGAATTCGCCTAGCCCGAGCAACGCAATGTCCGCCGCACATACGCTTTGCGACGACAGCTCGATTTGTTTACGCCCGAAGTCCACTTCCTGCTGATACTTCAGGTTCGTTTGTCCCGCGCCATCTCCGAGCAACAGCCATTTGTGCAATCGCTCCGCCGCAGTCCGCTGCAATGGATCCTTCGACAACATCGCTGCGGAGATCATCACGCCGAGCCGTCTTTCCGTCTCGTCCCAATGTTCATCGCACGTTTTGGCACTGCCCGCGGATTTCAACGACCCGAGCATTGCCGCGATGACTGCATTCATTTGCAGTTTCATGACCACCGTCGTCGGGGCATCGCATAACGCTTTGGCAGTACGGCCGTCTGCACCTACATATTCGGAAACGTCGATGTTGCCCCACGTTCCTGCACGAAGCTCCGCACCAAATGCGGTAAACCCCTCTGCCGGCACATATGCAAACGATACATCAGCCATGGCTGCCTCCTTTCTATCGAATGGCGAGTCGCGCCCGCCTGTTCTGTTGGATGCAGATAGGGGTCAGAGTTTTCAAACTTTTTTTGCGTGAGGAGAAATTTCTCTGAACCACGCCGAACGGAGGCATGATTTGGTTTGAGCACACCGTCGGGAGGCGTGTTTTGGCTTTTGCACACCTTCGCGAGGCGTGATTCGGCTTTTGCAGACCTTCGCGAGGCGTGATTTGGTTCGAGCACACCTTCGCGAGGCGTGATTTGGTTCGAGCACGAAGCCGATGGTCGAGGGCGAGTCGGGGGAGGGTGCGGAGGAAAGGCTCAGCGCTCGGATAGCTCAGCGCACACCGCGAAAATGGTGAGCGCTGTGGGTTGCTGCTTCACACCGCCCTCGACGTTGATCGTCGAGGTCCAGCCCTGCTGCGTTTCGAGAGAACCGAGCGGCGCGTTTTGAACTACCGTGGCGTAGCCCTGCGCGCTTCCGGAAATCGAGAAGCCGCCACTGAGTACGACTTCGGAGGCATCGCAAAACGCTTGCGCGGTAAGCGTTGCGCTGCCCGGCGCTGCTTCCTGAGTGGCGGAAACGATCCGGACATTGAGGATTCCCGGCAATCCCATAGGGCCTTGGAGACCATTTGCGCCCTTTTGCCCCGTCAAACCCTGCAGTCCTTGCAAGCCTTGCGACCCCATTTCCCCCTTCAGCCCACGTTCGCCTTTCTCGCCCTTGAGTCCTTGCAAGCCTTGCGACCCCATTTCGCCTTTCTCGCCCTTGAGTCCTTGCAAGCCTTGCGACCCCATTTCCCCCTTCAGCCCACGTTCGCCCCTCTCGCCCTTGAGTCCTCGCAGACCCTGCGGCCCCATTGCGCCAATCTCGCCCTTCTGCCCCGTCAAACCTTGCGGTCCTCGAGGCCCCATTGGGCCCTGAGGCCCGATTTCGCCCTGAGGTCCCGGCGGTCCTTGCGGCCCAAGTTCACCCTTGGGTCCCTTTTCGCCCTTGCCTCCTTCCGGTCCTTGGGGACCACGCGCGCCCTGTTGACTCTTGGGCCCGACGTAGCTGATATCGGTATCTTTTCCGATTTCCACCCCTGCGAAACTCGTATTAGCGGTCGCAATGATCCCCGCGCATCCGGCAATAATTCCAATGCACACGCTTTTTGCTTGATATCGGTTCACCATGATTCGTGCCTCTTTGTGGCCAATGGCCATGTTTTTCACACGCAGGCGCAGGCTGTGCCCATCGAGTAGGAGCCTCGACGAACACACGCATCGCCCCAGCGCATGAATGCGTCCGCGACTTAACCTAGCCCGGTCGAACTCGCTCCCTAACCCCCCAATTTGTCGCGGACGGCGCGCGCCAAATGTCGTCAGCCGTGTATCACGAATGCAGACCAAAGCGCGAAAACGGCGGCAAGAGCGTAAATCGGCCGGCACGGGGAAAGCGTATCGAGGGGAAGGGAGGTTGTCGCGAGGGACCGCAATCGTGACGATCCCCCACGGGCTGGCTCGACCTTTAATGGCAACCCGAATACTGCGTTATCACCGCGGTCGAGGAATGAAGCTTCCGAAGGCGTTCACGAGCTCGTTTCTATTTTCCCGCGTCTGAAGTCGGTCATGAATGTACTCTCAAGATACGTCGAGTGACCTTGTCGTCCAGTATGCCCTTGATGCGAACGCGCCACAAGATGCGAGCGCATGCGATTGCCGGAGCCCTCTTACAGAACCCGTACACTCACCATCTTCATCGTCTCCAGATCCTGCCGTAAGCGATGAACGGGAGCGCCAATGATGACGTGTACCGAGATCACGCAACAATAGGACAGCCGAGCTTGCGCAATACGGTGATGAGATCTTCTTCGAGCTTCTGAAAGGCGGTGAGACGACGAAGCGGGCTAAAATCAACAATCAGCTCACCCAAGCGATGAGCATGCTTGTTAGGTTGAAATTGTTTGGCGCGCCGACCATGGTATCCGCTGGCATCACGTAGCGCCGTATGTAAAATGGTTTTTGGATCCGGCTCATTCTCGATCCGGGACATGTCCGGCAACTCGAGAGGTATCCGACCGTTAGGACAACCTGCTGCACGTCGAATAGCCATTTCATCAAAAAGCAACCAAGCTTCCTGCATTCTGACTGGAACGACACATACGACGGACTTCGATGTAGCATCGCTGGCCGCCTGCTGAATTTCAGCAATCCGCTTTTCACGACTTTCGCGTTCGGCATCGCGATGGACGAAGAGCACGTCGCATGGGAAAAGCTCCACGGCCACGCGAATACGCTCGGTCAACGTTCTCGGGACCTTGGGCAGCTTGCGCAAATCCGCCCATTGTGGCTCGAAATAAACCGTAGTGTGGCGCTCGATGAGCCAATTCAGAATGAAGCGAAGGACCGCATCGGACGAGCCATCCGCAAGGAGAGTATAGCGCATGCTACGCTCGATCAGTTTGCATTGTTGAAAATCGGGAGAAGCATTTGCAGGTCTTTACGGTCTTTGACTCGGCGCTGCGTGTGTTGGTCCACGGCGATATCGTGTAGTTCGCCAGCGTCGTCTTCCGAATCCTGCAAGGGGTTCAGGTAATCGAGCAAATCGCCGCGAGAGACGAAGGGCTCATTCTTTCGCCATGTATTCGGTAGAGCGGCCAAAGAAAGCATCATTGCTCGCCGCGAAGTCGTCGAATCCTTGACAGCGTGAGCAATCAGCAATGAATCTTCAGGAACTTCCGCCACCACCGACGGAGAATGAGTATTAACGATGACTTGACGCAAGAGATTATCCGGACCGATGGGCTCCGTTGGATCAACAGCAATTTCTTGCAAGAGCCGCAACATGGGTCGAATGCGGCTGGGATGCATGCCATTCTCGGGCTCTTCCAGGCAAATCAACGCGCGTGGGCTCGGATCCGCCTCCATGACCGTCAGAGCAAGAAATCGCAACGTTCCGTCAGATAAGGAGCCTGCAACGTGCGTGGTACCAAGCAGATCGGTCATGACCACATTGAGCAATTGTCGCCGTTCATCGACGTCCACGGAAATCGAGTCCACATTCTCGATGAGTTCTGACAATCGATTCGCAACACGTGCGTAAAGATTTTGGTCTGCGCCGGGCTCGATCAATGCGGCCCCATGCGCCAAATGGTACAGCGTTGCCGGCAAGTGCTCGCCGTTTGCGCCTATTGTATGAGGGGCTGTAAATGGATCCGGTGAACGCAACGCCGATGGTTCGAGCTGCAATTCCATCCACGACTTCATTTCCTGGCGTGCCAATACCAACGTTCGGTGCTCCGCCGCATTGTTCACGCTAGATAGCATGGTCCGCGGCAGGCTGTTGGCGGGGACCTTTCTCGGACGACCTCCCGTTCCTCCACCTGCGTCGGCATGCAACGAAACAATGGAATTTTCGGTCGATATGTAGGAGCTGGTGCGGCGCCCATGAATGACAGATTCCATCCACGCTCGTCTCGTGGGAAAACCCAACGACTTCTTGGCCGAACTCTTGTTCAAATGGGTGAGATCTTCGTATACGAGTTCGATTCGGCCGAGTGGTAGCCCCGCCGAATCTGCTCGATAGCGCAGCCCAAGGCGATACTGCAGATATGTCATCGACGCTTCAGCAGGCTGGCCGAGGTCGTCGACACCGCGCTCGGGAATGATCATTTCCGCGAGGAAGTCGATCGTGTCGGCTATCTTGTCACCGGTTCGCCGAAATAGGCTGCGAACATCTCCCGTTCGACCGGCCCCCCCCCGAACGGACAATGCCGCATCAATGAGCGACTTGTCAGCAAGTGCAGAAAGAAACGCAATGGCGTCGAAAACGTTCGACTTACCAATACCATTGCCCCCAGCGATACAGGTAAAGGGCCCAAGCTGCACATCGATGTCGATATTCTTGAAGCCCTTGATTTTCAGACGGGTCAGCATGTTCTGCAGTGGAGGCGCCGGGAATCGAACCCCCTTTACAAGCGCCGAAACGCATGCTAGCCGCGGGTCTTCCGCATGTCAAGGTCGAGCCAAACATGCAGACGTCGACGCCTAAGTGCGCGGAAGGACGTGCCTCGGACGATTCCCGGACGAATCGAAGCGAGGGGCGAGCGCGGATGATGGCGCACCTTTCGGCCGACTTGCACGCGGCGCTCGAAGCGGGAGACATCGAAGCTGCACGCGTGGCGAACGAGGCCATGACGCGGCTGCTCGGTGGCACGACGCAGCCATCCGCGCCGGTGGTTGACCTCGGAAGCGTGCGGGCGAGGCGCTAGAGACTAGGCCGCTGTCTCAAGGCCCGCGCGAGGCTAACAGGAGTCTGTCTCACGTCGCAAGTTTCCGTCTATCTGCTATTGTTTTCGGCCATAT
>CAZETM010000706.1:0-5331 GCA_964514885.1 uncultured Polyangium sp.
GGACGAAGGTCTCGTGCATGACACAAAACACGCGGCAACTCAGATGACGGCCACGATGCAAGCGTCTGAATACCGCAGCGCCACGACACGCTCCCGGCTGTCGTAGCCCACCCCGAGGAACCAGATTTCCGGAAGCTGATTGCCCCAAGAGTCCCACGAAAGGCTCCGGTCGTTCCGGCCAAGACCGAAGCCGTCGTAACAGGCGTACCCGGCTTGCGGATTTGGGAATCGCGGCGAAGTCCCGAGCGGCCGCCCGAGAACCTCATGGACGCGCTCTCGTCGCCACATCAACCGAATTCGGCCGATCGCAGCCCTGCGCTCACAGCGCGCGGCTGAAGGACGACTGGTCCACGCCGTTTTCGCCAGTGGAATGCCGAAGAACAGCGCCATGGCAAGACATCCGGCCAGGAGGACGACGGCCACAAATCTGCGGCGCAGCGCCTGGAGTGGTTGTCGTTTGATGAGTTCAATCATCGTGGCACCTCGGTCCAGCGTAGAGAGTCGGGTGCCGCGTGTCAATTCGAGAGAAAGGGCGGGGCGACCGAGAGGAAATCTAGCGGGGAGAGGGCGGCGAGGGGCCCAAGATGGTTCATTGGCCGACTCGCGCGAGCAGGGTGGCCACAGACATGGTGCGATCCTTCAGGTAAACGCGCAGATGCGCGTCCTGCGTGTGCGACGCGAAGAGTTTGCCTGCAGCAATCGCGACGAGGGTCACGGCGACCAGACAGGCCCACGCGACGCCAATGAAGTAGTACCTATGAAGACGAGAACGAATCCATTGCACACCTGTAATATTTTTCGGAGCTCGACTGCGATCCATTTCAAGTGTCAGCGCTTCAAGGCGATCACGCTCAGGAAATGCTGCCAGACTTTTTGAAAATTGAACCTAACAGTCGGCGGCCTTCGTTCTAGTGTGCGTCCGCGGCGAAGGGGTGAGGCGGTCTTTATTTCTTTTTCTTGAAGCTGATGGCGATCTTATTCGCGACCTCGGTCGTGCGCTCGACGCCCGCCGAGATCCCGACGATGCCGATTTCGAAATCGACTCCAACTTTGGTGCTTTTCTTAATGGTAAAGCCTATTTCGGCCGTCAGTGCACTGGTTTGCAGCGTGTTTCCTCCAGCTTTGTTAGCTTCTTCGCTGGCTTTGGCCGCTCCCAGCAGTGCGTTTACGAGCGCCGCATAGATTTCTTTCTTCGGCGCCACTTTCTCGACTCCAATTTCCGATGGCTGGGCGAGCTCGAGAGTAATCTCTTGTGTTCGAGTTTCGGTATAGCTGCCGCCACCGACGACGAACACCTTGAATTCGCCGCTGGTTTCAATTTCGGTGCTGGTCGCCAACGTGAGAGTCACCGTGTCGAGCGAAAGGACCGTGGTCACGCCGCCAATTTGTTTCTTTGTGTCTCGGATAGCATCAGTGACCGCGTTGACGACTTCACCTACCGCGACTTTGATTTCTGGAGGGTGGCTGATCGGTCCGGTGCAACTGAGGCCAAAGAGTGTGGAGAACAATCCAAGCAACCCGATTCCCAATTTGCGCATTTCGCTTCCTTTCGGTTGAGGTCAAGATATTTCTATTGAGTAGAGACGTGCCTTTTCCAGTGCGTTTGAAAAGTCGTCGCCTTGCAATCCTGCAACGTCGGCGAATTAACGCGAACAGCTTCTGAACGACGCGCACGTCTACACGTCGGTCGGAGCGAAGGAGCCGGACTTGGCAGTACGACGACGTCGCTACGGGGCATGGCCTTCGTCCATCCACCGCTTAAAGAGCGCAATCCACTCGTCGGGCCATGGCCCGGTCTCATCGGCTGGCATCGACTTGTCCAGAAGGCGTTGATAGATTTTGTTGGCCCATTTGCTGACATCGGCGTGACTCTTGAGATCAAACTTTGTCCGCATGCACTCCTGCTGAGATTCGGAGAAAAGTGGCGCCACATGAATGGCAAAACTGACTGGACGATTCATGGCTCGCTCCTCTTGTCGAACACAAGCAATTGCGTAGTCGCAAAGTCGTACCGCTCGAGTGCGACGCCGCCGATAGTTTGATCGTGCTCTGCTGGGCCACCGACCGCCTGATCGGCGCCCGTGACGCCGAACCGCAGGATCAGTGTCCATTTACGCCCGATGTCGGCCGGCGCCACGCGGAGAAACGCCTGCGTGACATCGACTGAAAAATCTCGTGGGCCATGATGTTGCCCGTGTCCTGAGGCGAACACGCCGATTGCGGCAATCTTGTAGCGTCGATCGAAGTCGGCATCGTCCTGGTAGCGGACCGTGCTCGGAAATAGGTAGGCAGAGATGTGATAGGACGTGGTGGACGGAATTGAGACTCGATGGAGGCGTAGGCGTACACGGCCACCATTGAGCGCCGGCATTGTTAGGGAATGGAGCACTGGCGCCATGTTAGCGCGCTGAACGCCCCCACCGAGGTCGGCGGTCTCGATTCCAGGCCCACTCCGTTGGCCTTTCGGCGCGTACGTGACGCGTACTCCGCCCGGCAGTGCGCCATTATCCAGGAGTGCGCGAAAGGTCAACGGACCAAGGCCGCTGTCCCGATCGTAAACGACGGCATCACAAGCCACACATTGCGCGCTTGTCGCGTGGCGCGTTTGCCATTCTGCCCAGAGTCGATCAAGATTCGCGTGATGGGCCCAAAAGATCGGATCGCGCACCGCGTGGACCGTGTTGGCGTTGTCCTTGCCGATGTAGCCATGAATTTGATTATGGAGCTCGGCTTCGAGCGCGCCGGCGATGGCGTCTGGCCCATCTTCCGTTCCGCCGAAGTCGGCCCAAGCATTGAAGGCTAATTTGTCTTCGACGAATTCTTTCGGCGTTTGTCCCAGCGGAATGCGATTGGACGCGACAATCAACGGCACGTCCTTGCCATACAGAGTGCGCGCATGAAAGAGCGCCGAACCTGAATCTTCATACGCGGCGGGATAGCCATGAATGCCGGATGGAGCGTCGGTCCAGTCCCAGTATGGGAGGGTGATGGTCGCGGCGCCTGGAACGGTGGTCGCGCGCAGACGATTCTCAAAGTGAAGTAGGAAAGCCCTGTGCCAGGGCCAGATCAACTCACTGAGATGCTTGCACGCTCCGCCTTCATCCAATCGACCATGAATCTGAACGAACCACTCATAACTGTCGTGACTCTGAGGATGCGGATCATTGATAGCTGGCCCGAGCGGCCCGATTTTGTCCGCCGCGCGCAGTTGCATAATCGCCGCAGCAAGGGTTTTCCACTCGTCCGGCAAGACATCGTCCACGTGCTTCCGCACGCGGATCTCTTCTGCCATGCTCGAACCACAGAGCAGTAGCGTTGCGAGAAATATCCGCATGATTCGATCGAATTGGAACCCGCTGACAGTCCATCGCGCTGCAGTCACCCCAATACTTGATTGAACGTTCATGCGATTCCTTTCGTGCGCCATACTCTTTCGAAGAACGCACCGAACTCACGGTGACTCTGGTGGTTTGTCAGGCCACGACGAACCGCGGCTCCATCTTGCCATCAAAATACTGGCTGATGCTTTTATCGACGGCGTCAAGCACGTCGGCCTCGTCGGCGTGCTGCACGGTCCCAGCCTGGAAGGCGCGCTCAAACGGGGCCAGCAGGTGTTCCAGCTCACCCTTCTGGACGTCATTCATAATGAGTCACCAAAAGGAAGTCGGCGATCATGAGGGTTCTCGGCTACGTCACTCGGAGTCCGCAGCCGGAGTGTCTCACTTTGTGTGTGCGAGGGGAAGCGAGATGGGGCGTCGCGCGGTGCAAACGGCCGCAGCGAAAAACCCGCGGTGGAGCGGGTGGCAATTCTGTATTCTGAATCGACTCCAGTTTTAATGCGCATTCTCCAGGGGAGTGCCGGACGAACAGACGTGTCCCATCGCGCAACGCACCGTCGAAATGCACAGAGGGCAGGCGTATAATCTGGGAGGTCTCGATCTAGAATTTCGTACGACAACACTTCGCCGCTGAAGGAGAATGTGGTATGTCCCGTCGCTCACCGTTGGATACACGCCCCGAACGGCGTGCGCTCCGCATCTACGCGTTCGATCCGATGTTGGCACGGGCGGGCGAGTTACGGGTCACGGCGGAAGTGCCTTACCGCGAGCTGACGGGAAGCGAACACCATTTTTTCGATGATCGCCTCGAAGTCGTGGATTTTGACGCAGCCACTGAACAGTTCTACCGGGTCATCGATCTCGACGATCCGCAAGTGGCCATGCAACAAGGCGTCGAACCATCGGAGGCTGATCCACAGTTTCATCAACAGATGGTGTACGCCGTCGCGTCGCGGGTCCTCGAGAACTTTGATCGTGCGTTAGGTCGCCGGTTGCGTTTTTGGGGCGGCCAGCGGCTTCGGTTATTTCCACATGCATTTCAGGGGCGCAATGCCTATTACGACGATGGGTTGAACGCCGTGCTCTTCGGATACTTCCCGGCCGACGAGGACGATCCTGGTCCCAATCTGCCGGGACAGTTTGTCTTCACGTGCTTGTCTCATGACATCGTCGCGCATGAGGTCACGCATGCCGCGCTGGATCGCCTCCATCGCTATTACCGCGAGCCCACGAGCCCGCAGGTCCCCGCCCTGCACGAAGCCTTTGCGGACGTTGTGGCGATTTTTCAGCGTTTCACCTTGCCTGGGGTTGTGCGTGAAGTCGTCCGTGCGACTCGCGGGGATCTTGGCCAGCCCAACCCGCTCCTGGAAGTGGGGGCGCAATTTGGCGCGGCCGCGGGACTCGGCGGCGCATTGCGGACCATGACCGGCCCCCCCGACCCTTCTGCCTTCGCCCACACAACCGAGCCGCATGCCTTGGGACGCATTCTGGTGGCGGCTATTTTTGACGGCTTTCTGCGGACCTATCAGCGCCGGACCGCCGATCTCGTGCGCATCGGGACCGGGGGAAGTGGCCAACTCCCGGACGGGGAATTGCATCCGGATCTCGTGACGCGCCTGGCCACGGAGTGTGCGCGCACGGCCCAGTCCGTCCTGTCGATGGTGATTCGCGCTACCGATTATTTGCCCCCAGTCGACCCGACCTTTTCAGATCTCTTGCGAGCCATGATTACGGCCGATTTCGAATTGAATCGCGCGGACGACATAGGCCTCCGCGCGGCGATGATTGAAGCGTTTCGGCTGCGCGGCATTCGTCCCGAAGCGGTGGGGTCGCTGGCCGTCGAGTCGTTGCTGCTCGAAATCGAAGCGGGCGGCCCCGACGCGACCCTCGCCGAAATTGTAAAACGGCTGTTAGCCGTGGGCGCACGCGACATGAGCCGCAACACCGATTCGCCCTCGTCCTCGGCCCAGCGATCGCCGCGCCGCAATCTCGG
>CAZETM010000707.1:0-5321 GCA_964514885.1 uncultured Polyangium sp.
TGGTCGGATCGTCTTGATTTTTGCGTGCAGCAAGGATCCGAGTCGCATTTCGACCGCGTAATGCCTGAAACGCCAGCTCGACGTTTTGCTCACGCACGCGCGCGGCCTCTTCGTCCGCTCGCTTCGCGTGTCTGCGCGCATCGAGCGAAAGGAAGAAAACCACCAATGCGATGGCACAAACGAGCGCGAAAGCCCCTGCAATCGCTCGATTTCTCGTCCGACGGCTACGCTCCGAAAGCGCGATCACCGCCTTCAAGTATTGCTCGTCGAGCGCTCCGACGAATGCCCTTCGTGTTTCTGCCGCTCCGTGTCCATTTCGTTCGTAAAAAATGCGGGCCTCGTCCGCCGCCCGATCGCGCCATAACATTCCCGTAGGCTTTCCGCCGGCCTCCCATTGCAATGCGGCGACGCGCAGTCGAGCCAAGAAATGGGCGTCTCCCGCGCTCTCGTCGAGCCATCGGCCAAGCGTCGGCCAACGATCGATGAGCGATTCGTGAACGATTTCGATTTTCGCATCGCCGTGGTCCGCATCAGCGTCGACCAGGAGCAGCCGCGCCGCCGCAAGCTGCTGGACGATGGTTTGAACTGCGGCGGTATCTTCGTCGAGCGGCAGCAGTTCGCGCAAGTACACCACCGCGCGCGTACGCACGGGCGTGACCAGGCTCAAGAGAATGGCGCGACAGAGCCGTTGATCAGAAGTGGAAAGGCCCAAAACCACGGTATCGGCATGCGTCGCGAGCGCTCCGGCCACGCCACCCATTTTCTCGTAGGCGTCCTGCGTGAGCAGCTTTCGCTCCGTGTCCCGAGCCTCCCATAACTTTGTGGCGGCGAATTGCAGCAAAGGAAGCGGATTGTTGGCCCGCGCGAGATCATCCAAAATGCCGGCCACCAGCGTCTCGCTTTCAAAGCCATACCCAGCAGCCTCCACCGGGCGCATCAAGGCCTCGCGCTGCCCAGTTGCGTCCATGGGTGGTAGGAAAAACAGCCCCGCCGCGACGTGCGCCATAAACTGGCGATCCAGGGCGACGCGATCGAGAAAATCCGAACGAATACAACATACTACGCGCACGGGCGAAGACGCGTCATCCGCTGCATTGAGCAGGCAAGCCAGGAAAGCCGCGCGTTCGCCCGCGTCGCTGACCAGCGTGTATAGCTCCTCCAATTGATCGACGAATACGAGAAACCGTTGCGCCTCGCCTCGGGCCCGACAACGAGCGCGCAATAGCGCTCCGAATTGAATTGGGTGAGCGCGTAAATCCAATTCGCTGTCGCCAAGATCGAGCGCCTCATGCAGCGCAGTCAATGCAGCTCGACCAGGACGAACCACGGCGACTTGCCAATCTTCACCACTGCGTTTTAATGCCGGTATCAAGCCTGCACGGGCAAACGATGATTTTCCAGCGCCGGAGGCACCGACCACAGTCACGAGCGGCTGACGATCGAGTAACGCAAGGACCGCCATTACGTCCCGCTCACGACCGAAGAATCGATCTTCGTCCGTTTCCTGAAATGCGGCAAGCCCCGCGAATGGACGATCGATGTCTCCCGTCGGCACGTATTTCGATCGAGCCACGAAAGGCTCGAGGGCCGCTAAAAGCTCATCTGCGGAGCCGAACCGCTCTTCCCTTCGTTTGCACAGACAGCGCTCGATGACCTCCGACAAACCTGCAAGATCCGGCCGAGCGTCGCGCAAACGCGGCATCGGCACGTCAAGATCGACAATGCTTGCAAAACTATTTGCGGTAAATGGTGCGAGCGGGTGTGCGCTGGTGAGCAATTCATAAAGAATGATGCCGGCAGCCCAGAGATCACAACGCTCGTCAAGCTCATCGCCACGCCATTGCTCCGGCGCCATATAAGGACGTGTCCCTTCGCGCTCATTGGGTGTCCCGGAATCGACCGATTTCGCAATGCCGAAATCGAGCACCTTCACCTGACCTGAATCGAGCAACATGATGTTCTCGGGCTTCAGGTCGCGGTGCACGATTCCACTCTGGTGGGCGGATGCGAGCGCGCGAATGACGGGCATGATGATTTCCAGCGCCAGTCCCCGAGATAATCCCCGTGATAATGCTCGTCCCCCGGTCTGCCGCGCGGCAGAAATCACCTGACGCAGCGTACGCCCTTCGAGGTATTCGAGCACCATGTAGGGGCGTCCGTCGAACGTGCCGACCTCGTAAATGACGACGATGTTCTCATGGCTCGCGCGCGCCGTCGCTCGAGCTTCTGCCAGCAGACGCGAGGCGGCCTCACCGCCGTCATGGAGAAGCTTGATGGCCACAAGGCGCCCGAGCTTGGTATCCCTCGCGAGCAGAACGGTTCCCATACCGCCAGCGCCCAGCGTGCGGATAAGCTCGTAGTGCTCGACGTAGCCTTCGACGGCTGCAGGTGCGATTCGACAAGACGCAGGCTCGACAGGCGTCTGCTCGTGGAGTTGCGGAGCACTCGCAACGTCGGGCTGCGTAAGCGTGCGACCGCCGCTCTCCATCGACACAAAACCGCGATGATTAGGCGGTTGTCGTAGCTCGAGGGGCGTGTGAAGCTGACTGGTCATGGCACGGGAAACGCCGACGATACCATGGAAAACGTGATGGAGGTAAACGGAATGACTCGCCTGCCTCGACGGAAAGCTGGCCAAGCCGGGATATTGTCGGGGCACAAAGTCGTCGAATCACATTAAGCTGTGCGCCTACGGCCATGAGTACCCAAGACTCCGATTAGGACAGTCTCAAGCAGCAGCGGGATTTCCGCGACGGGACCGCCCGCGCTGACTCAGCCCGAGCTGAAAATCAATTCAATTGTTTGGGGTCGATGGCCACAACCTCGTCGTCGGTGTCCACCGGCGCTTCCCCGTCCGCGAGTGCCCGCGTTCGAGCCGCGTTGCGTTCGTATTCGTCGCGACGTTTGCCAGGCGACTCGCGCTCAGCCGCGCGGTCCCAAAGGTGTCCAGCTTCCCGAAAAGCACGCGCGCGTGACATATCGTCGCGCGCATCGAGCGCCTTCTGTTCAGCCGCTTGCGCTTTGGGGACGTGAGGGTTTCGACCGATGCTCATAGGCAAACTCTTTAGCTCCATCCGTGCTGGAGAAAAGCTCCAAGAGCAAAATAAATGGGTTTGACCACTCCAGGTGATCAGTGTTACATTTTGGCGCGGTACGCCAGGTGGCTGGGTAACACCAGCCGCCTCGTCGCCTCGATTTCCCACGCACATTTACGCCGCACAGTTCCCGCATGTAAAACCAATTGACGCGAGTCAAACTCGGGATTATGCAACGCTTCCCATGCCGTCCGTTCACCTGACTCGCCACCTCTACGCATTCTTCCCGCAGCTCGAGGGCCAAGACATCCGCGTCGAAGCATCGACCGCGACCGAAGTCGTGCAAGCTCTGGAGAGGCTCGCGCCCGGCATCGGTTTCTACATCTGTGACGAGCGTGGCCGACTGAGAACGCACGTCAACATTTTCGTCAACAAGCAAATGATCCGCGACCGCAAAGCACTCACGGACGCCGTTGCTGCCGATGACGAAGTTCACATTTTGCAAGCGTTGAGCGGAGGTTGAAATGGCATCCCGTATCCTGGTTGGCACGCGCAAGGGCATCTTCATCGTCGAAAAACAAAACGACTCGTGGAAGCCGCGCCTCGCGGGCCATGCCGGCGGCGGCGTGAATTACGTCGCGCGTGATCCGTACTCGGGCAAACTCTGGGCCCTGCTCGGATTCGGCCATTGGGGGGCCAAGCTCTCCGTCTCGACGGATGAAGGCGCAACCTGGACCGATAACCCCGCGCAAATCAAATACCCCGACGGAGCGCGTTACATCGGCCAAGACATGTACGAGGACGCTGGCGGCGAATACGGTATCGGTATCAAAATCGTCACGCGTCCGGCAACGGTGCAAAAGCTTTGGATTATTGGCTTCGGCCCAGGCGGCGCGGTGTACGTCGGCACCATTCCGGGTGGCTTGTTCGTCAGTCGCGACGACGGCGCGTCATTCGAATTGAACCGGCCGCTGTGGAACCACGATTCACGCGGCGGAGATCTCTTTAGCGGCGAGGGCAAAGGCGAGACGAAATGGTTTGGCACGCCAGCCTCCGAAGGCGGCGAGTTTGCCCCAGGCATTCACTCCATCGTGGTCGATCCGCGAAATCCGAAACGTTTTCTCGTCGCCGTGTCCACCGCTGGCGTCATTGAAACCGCGGACGGTGGCGAAACCTGGCAACCTCGTAACAAGGGCATGCTGCTGGATCACACGCCCGAACCGGACGCCGAATGGGGCCACGATACGCATTACATCGAATTATGCGAAAGCGATCCCGACCATATCTGGCAACAGAATCACGTTGGTATCTATTACAGTAACGACGGTGCAAAAAACTGGCGCAAAGTCAGCCGCCCAGAACAAGGCGTGCATTTCGGCTTTCCCATTACCGCAGACGCGAAGAATGGACGCACGGCGTGGGTCGTACCGGGCAAGTCGGATCAGCAGCGAATCACCGTCGACGGCGCGCTCTTCGTCGCCCGCACGACGGACGGCGGTGAGACCTGGCAACAACTCCGCAATGGTTTACCGCAAGAGCAAGCTTATGACGTCGTCTATCGCCACGCGCTCGCCAACAAAGACGGCGCCGTCGCTTTCGGCAGCACCACGGGTAATCTCTACGTGAGCGAGGACGGCGGAGATGGTTGGACGACCATCGCCAACAACTTGCCGCCCATCTATTCGGTTCGCTTCGCCTGAGAGCCTGTCAAACACGCTCCGGCAATCGGCAATCGGCAATCGGCAATCGGCAATCGGCAATCGAAGCGCCCGAGCGCTCATTTCGCATTGATCACTCCACAGCCGAGACGAGCACCGGCATTGCCGGTTGGTTGCGTCGTGAAATCATCAGGACTCGCGTGAACCATCAAAGCGTGGTTTTGCACGTCCTTCATCGCATCCGCGCTGCTCACGGCCCATTCGTCGGTCGTTAGCGTCAGCGTCCCTTTTCCAGACGCGTCCGCGGTCACATTGCCAATATCGCCTCGATGATATGGCGCCGTGCCCCATTTCCCGTGCGCCGCATTCGTCGGGTTCCAATGCCCCATGGCGGCCATCCCGTCCATGCCGCAATCAGGCATTTCGTGAATATGCACGGCCTGCTCGGCATTGGGGCTCAATCCTTCCAGCGTCAGCACCAGCGTGACCTGCGCCCCATCCGAGGTGAACACAGCCGTTCCCTTTACCGTTTGACCCGCTGACGGCTGGATATCGGCTTGCGCAACCGTCAACGATGCTCCGCCTCCAGCACCTCCCGCGCCACCTCCCGCGCCACCTTCGGCGCCAC
>CAZETM010000708.1:0-5303 GCA_964514885.1 uncultured Polyangium sp.
GGTCAACGCGCCGATCGGGGCAACAATTTGTAGGCGCTTCATCGACCGCCCGAGGCCTATCGCCCTGCGCAGCTCGCAAGCCGGCCGCTGAACGAGCTTTTGTGGACGCAACCGCTTGCAAAGCCTTCCGCAGCGCTGCCGATCATGTCGCAACCCCTTGCAGCCTCATTCGTGGCACTGCGGAGCGTGTAGCAAGTCCTTGGAGCGACGTCGGCGGGGGCGCGGATGGTGTCGCAAGCGTTTGCAACAACATCCGCACATCGTCGGATGGCGTCGCAAGTGCTTGTCGCGGCGTTGGTGGATATGCGGAGCACGTCGCGAGCGTTTGCGTGGGCACCCGCGTTACCGCTTGTGGCGTTTCCATTGATTGCGGCACGAGCCGCACGTTGGTGACGACGTTATTCGTTGCTTTCGCCCGAGGTGCGCGACGCTTTTCGCCAAGGTAGAGTGAAGCCGGCCGTCTTTTCGCGATCCTTCAGAGTGCTCAGGATGCTTCCGAGCTGCGCTTCGCGCGCTTGCGCCAATTCGGCCTTGTATAGCGTCAGGGCTACGCTTCCACTGCGGAGAGCGGCTCGCGTATGGTCTTCTGCTTTGTCCGCGGTATGGAATTCGGCCAATTCTTTTTCGAGCGTGGCCAAAAAAGCGACTCGAATGGGATCATTCTCTGCAAGCGCTTTCAAATTCGATACCGCCGCTTCCGCACGCGCTGCGAATTTATCGGCGCTCAGTCGATGGAGAATGGAGGGTGCATCGGGCAGAATCGCCGCCACGTCGTATTTCTTGGCCGACATGGTTCGGCGTAATTCCGTATAGACGTCGACGACGTCCAGCTTCTCGGCGTCTTCGACGGCGCGGGCACGAAGTTGATCATCCTCGGCATCTTGCAATGCCGCCAGGCGTCCATCGATTTGCGTCACGATGGCATTGGCATCCGCTCCGATGCTGCCGAGTCCCGGGTGTCGTTCTTCGAGCGCGATGCACATGGCGCCTCGATAAACGAAATCGCCGCGATATAGGGGAATGGGCGTTTCTTCGGTATAGGTTTGATAGGTGTTCTTGGCCATTGGTGCTCGGTCCGTTTCAGTGAGAGGTGGCGGGGAATGATACCGGCGGGGAGGGGAGGATGTCAAGAAAGTTGCCTTGATCGTTCTATGCGCCTTCGTGTAGCGTTCTCGTCGGAGGCCGCTCGATGAAGCATTGGCGTGTGTTTCGAAGCTTGGTGGTGATGGTTTTGCTGCTGGTTTTTGGTGCCTGCGCTCCGGCGTGGCAGCCGATGCCGGAGCCGATGCCAGATTATGGCTCTCCGGTACTGATGGTTCCGGTATGTAACAAGCTGGTCGAATTGCAGCCGACGCAGAATACGTGGGCATATTCGGTGACATGGCGGCTGGTACCATCGACGGACGTGGAAGAATTCCGCCAAGCGGTGGCGCAACAAGGTCGGTTTTACACCTTCGACCGGAACGCCGATCCGGCCAATTCGATCACGCTGCCCATTCCGCACGTCAAGCAGCCATGTTTGGAGCCCGTCGCAACTGGGGCATTGCGCAAACCTTCGATGGTGCATCTCATTGCAGGGCGAATCGTCCCGATAGCGCCGCCGGCGCCGTGCAATCTATTGCGCAAACGTGCCTTGGCGTTCTTCGAGCCCGTCGAGGTGCCATTGCGAGTGCAATTGGCGGAGAGTGAGAACCATCCCGGTTTACGTGCCAGCCATGACGAACGGCGCCGGGTTTTTCCTGCGCGTCCCGAAAACGCCGCCGCCATCGTTTGGAAACTTGTCCCGCGCGGCGCAATTTGGTATCCAGACCGAGGGCTAGATGGCCAAGGCGATCGTCGGCACGGGCCTGCAGCGCCACCACCTGATCGAGCAGAGGTTTCGTTTCGAAATGGCTGGGGATCCACGGACGAAGTTAACGGTCGCGGTGACCGAGGCGGAGCATCAGCAGTTCACGAATGCGTGGCGACAAGAGATAGCCTATGGTCAGGCAGGAACACACCTGGCCAAGCGCGAACGGATAATTGCCGCTGCTCGTAAGATCTACGCCCAATACCCAGCGATCCTGAAAGCGCTCGACCTATGAGGCAAATCCACCGCACGTCCTTCTACATAACACCTGTGCAACGACGCCAAATCGAGGCACTCGGGTTTCAGTTGCCGGCCGGAGTGTTGCTCGGGTCCGACACGCCCCTCGTCGCCTTCGACGCTGCCGAAGACCATCCAAACTGGCCGGCATTGTGCAGATTGTTCCGTCAATGGAATGTTGTTCCGCATGCCGTACGTACGGAGTTTACGCTCCGCGAGCTAGATTCTGCGCCTTGGCTGAGCATGACCGCATGGAACAATGGGTATCCGCAACCCCAGGAGGACGAAAAATTCCTTGCGCTCACGTATGATTTGACGATGTGTTGCAAGGAGTGCAAATTGGGAAAAATCCAAAACGCGCCCTTCCGGATCAAAGGGGAGCCCAAATGGGGTCGTCGAGGCATCATGACGCTTCTTTGGGTTCATGAAGAGTTTTTCGTGCCCCCCGCGGTGTGGGAATCCGTCTTCAAACCGTTTTGCATTCCCTGCCGACCGGTGACGAATCGTAAAGGAAAGCAGCTCGAAACCGTCGTGCAGCTCGTGATCGAGGAAGAGGTCGACATGGTGACCGATGGTCTAGATTCCACTCGTTGCGGTGCATGCGGACGCTGCAAGTACCTTACGGGACGGGGACGTTTTCCGCCGCTCACGCAAGAACCCAAGGGAGGCTTGGCGAGGACGCGGCAATCCTTCGGATCCGGGTGGGAATGCGTTCGCGCCGCGCTCATCTCCCAGGAGCTTCGTCGCGCGATAGTTGCCCACAAACTGCGCGGAGCCGAGTTCATCCCCGTCGAATCGCAGTTGGATGCCTTCGAGGCGTAACAACTCTTGTCTTGCCAAACCAAAATCCACGACTACATGATGCGTTGAACTCGTAATAGGTTGCTCTGCAATGAATTCCAACGACGTCTATCGCCCGCCGGCTGCCGAATCACCCCCAATTCATTCCACCTTCTCAAAAGAAGAGTGGCGTTACTCTGTGCGAACCTTTGTGGCATGGCTCGTCGGGCTATCCATTTTGCTGGCGGTCGTGCTCACCACGCAATATTATCTCAGCCTGAGCCAATTTGGTGGGGAAACTCATCTGGCGCGATTCATCACGCTGGCAGTCTTCCAATATGCCCCGGGGGTCGTCATTGGATCTGCATGCAATACGCTGGCAATGGTGACCGAACGACGAGCCAAAGATGCGAATCGTGAGCCTGTTCAGCGCGTGCCATGGTCCATCGTGGGTATCTTGGGATCGGCGACGCTCCTGGCCGCGGGGTTGTTTTGGGTCGTGAGTCTGAGTTTCGTTACGTTTGCCGTGGGTGTACCCTGGGGCCAATCGTGGACGGGCATTCTATCGCTCGCGTGCTGGAGTGATTTGGCAATTTCTCTCCTATCCGTTGTGCTCGGCGCGGTCGTGCTCGTTGCGAGTGTCGGCCCAACGATGCGACTGCTGTTGCGATTTCGAGGCTGGCTCATTCTGAAGTTCATCGTGATGGCCCAAGCCATGGGGCTATTGCTTTATATGGTGCGGTTGATGGGGAAGTTCATTTCCTAACAGCCTGTTGAAATCTTGAAAACGCACAATGTAGGGCGCGATTGATCGCGCCACTGCACGCGCTTCAAGCAGGATGTGATGAATCACGCCCCTACATTCGGAAAAAATCAACGGGCTGCTAAGGGATAACGATGCGCCGATGACCACTCAAAAGCTTGTGCGAGCGCTGCGCGCAGTTCGCGACACACTCCGCACCGAAGCGAACGATTAGGTTCGTGCGCGACTGACTTGTGTTTTGGTTGCCGTTTGCACAGCCTTGGTCAGCTCGCGCCGGAGTTTCTTGACGTCGGCAAGGGGCAGCTTGCGAATCATCTCGGCGACCTTCGCGAACTCGTCGTCCGGGGGAAAGGTGAGCAGGCACCAGGCCGGCACATCAAGCGCTTTGGCAAAACGCGCGATCGTTTGAGCGGTAACGGTGGAGAGGCCATATTCCAGGCGCAAGACCTGGGTTTTGGTAAGACCAGCGGCTTGCGCAAGCTCGTCGGGAGACATGTTGCGTTCGAGTCGCAAGTCGCGAATGCGTGCGCCAACTTTGGCAGCGGAGGGTTCTGGTTCATATCGCCGAGGCATGTGGAGTGAGTACCACGAGCGGGTGCAGAAAGACAAACGAAAAATTTTCGGGATGTTCGGGATGGATGTGCAAGGGCTGGCCAGGATCGCGGTTGGGCGTGGAGTGGCTCGGGTCCGATAACTTTAGCTACCTCATGAACGCGTTGCTGAATTGTCTTTCGCACGGCCAAATACCTGTGCGATGATAACGCTCATGTCGACGCGCCTTCGTTCTATTGCATTCGGATTTCCTCTTGCGCTCGCTGCGCTTTCTGCGGCTCCGTCCGTTGATGCGTTCTGCGGCTTCTATGTTGCCGGCGCGGATCAGAAACTCTTCAACAATGCGACGACCGTCGTGCTCATGCGCCAAGGTACGCGGACGGTTTTGTCGATGCAGAACAACTACCAAGGCCCGCCAGAAAACTTTGCCATGGTGGTTCCTGTGCCGATTGTTTTGCAAAAAGAAAATGTCAAGACGCTCCCGATGGCCATGTTCGATAAAATCGACAAGCTCGCGTCTCCCAGGCTCGTCGAATATTGGGAGCAGGATCCTTGCGCGCCCATTGAAGTGGAAACGAAGAAGAAAAACGGCGTACCGCGGGTGAGAGTCTCGGCCGTCGAGGTACGTGGTCGATCCGCCGATGATCTCGGGGTGACGGTCGAAGCTCAATTTACCGTTGGCGAATACGAAGTGGTCATTCTGAGCGCTCGCGATTCAACGGGTCTCGAGACGTGGCTGAAGCAAGAGAAATACAAGATTCCCGCCGGATCCGAACCGTTGCTCCGTCCGTACGTGCAGGGCGGGAGCAAGTTTTTCGTGGCGAAAGTCGACGCGAAGAAGGTACGTTTTGAAAATGGTATGGCGCAGCTCTCGCCATTGCGCTTCCATTACGACAGCGAGACGTTTGCATTGCCAGTGCGCCTTGGGCTCGTCAATTCAGGTGGAACGCAGGACCTCATCGTGCACATTTTGGCGCGCAGGCAACGATATGAAACGGCGAATTATCCCAACGTGGCCATTCCAACGAACCTGGATGTCAAAGACGGCGTGCGTAACGATTTCGGTGCGTTTTACGCGGCGCTTTTCGACCGGACGTTATCCAGGCAGCCGAAAGCCGTCGT
>CAZETM010000709.1:0-5295 GCA_964514885.1 uncultured Polyangium sp.
CGGAGATCCGATCGTTGCGATCATTCGAGGCTCGGCGGTCAACCAAGATGGTCGTTCCACGGGGTTGACGGCGCCGAATGTCCTTGCCCAGCAGGCGATGCTCACGCAGGCGCTGGCGAATGCGCGAGTGGTGGCGGCAGACATTGGGTATGTCGAGACGCACGGAACGGGTACGCCGCTGGGCGATCCGATTGAGATGGAGGCCCTCAGGGAAGTGCTCGGAGCGCCGCGACCGAATGGCTCGCAATGCGTTCTGGGCGCGGTGAAAACGAATGTCGGCCATTTGGAAGCAGCTGCAGGAGTGGCAGGAATCATAAAAACCGCAATGATTCTGCAGCGTGGCACCATTCCACGGAATAATCATTTCCGTACGCTGAATCCGCGCATTCGTGTTGAATCCACGCCATTCGTATTTCCCGAGGAAAACATTCCCTGGACAACGGTCATGAAGCGGCGTATCGCCGGCGTCAGCTCGTTCGGGATGAGCGGCACGAATGCGCATGCAATTTTGGAGGAATGGCCTTCGACCGCCGAAGAGGAGTTGTCGCCCGAGGATTCGGCATGTTTGTTACCACTGTCGACCAAATCGCCCGTCGCGCTTCGTGCCTCGGCCATTGCCTATCGCGATTATCTGTCCAAATTACCCAGCGATGTGCATTTGCGAGACGTCGTTCATTCGGCAAGCGTTCGCCGCAACCATTACGACCACCGGCTGGCGGTAGTGGGTAATTCGCGTGACGAGATCATCGAATTGCTCGACCGCCACTTGCGCGGGGAAGAGCCGACGGGTGTCGTGCAAGGCAAATCAACGCCGGCCCGAGCCAAGGTCGTATTCGTCTTTTCGGGCCAGGGAGCGCAATGGCTCGGAATGGGGCGAGAGCTTTATCAGACGGATTCGTCGTTTCGTTCGGTCATAGATACTTGCGACAATTTGATGACGCCGCGCCTAGGGTGGAGCATTCTGGACGAGCTGGACGCCACCGAAGCGATGTCGCGCATGGCTGACACGCAAGTAGCGCAGCCTCTTCTGTTCGCGCTCCAGGTGGCGCTCGTGGAAATGCTTCGTTCATGGGGCATTTCGCCCGATGCAATGATCGGTCACAGCGTCGGAGAAATTGCCGCAGCACACATTGCGGGAATTCTGTCGTTGGACGAGGCGGTGCGCCTGGTCGCCCTGCGCGGACGAATCATGCAGAAGGCAACCGGCACCGGAAAAATGGCCTCCGTGGCCGTATCACCGGATGACGCAAGAGATCTGATTGCGGGCTACGAGGATCGCGTGGGCGTCGCAGCGATCAACGATCCAGCATCAGTGGTTTTGTCCGGTCAAATTGCCGCAATGGACGAGATAATGGCTCGCTGCGAAAAGCAGAGAGTGAGTTATCGTCCGTTGCGCGTCAATTACGCATTTCACAGCCCGCAGATGGATGGGTTCGAACGCGAATTGGTCGAGCGCCTGGCACGCGTGGACACTCGACGGGCAACGCTGGCAATGTATAGCACGGTCCTCGGGGAATGCCTCGATGGCAAAGAGCTCGACGTACGTTATTGGGGGCGGAACGTGCGCGAGACCGTGGATTTTGCAAGCGCAGTTTCTGCGGCCATTCGCGATGGATATCAGCTTTTTTTGGAAATTGGGCCGCATCCCGTGCTCACCGCCAACGTCCAGCAATGCCTCGCAGCCAAAAGCGCAGATGGAATCGTGACGTATGCGATGCGGCGAAACCAGGATCAGCGAAGGACGCTCCTGGAAGCTGTCAGTGCGCTATATACACGAGGTTGCGTTCCGGAATGGAGCCGCCTGGTGCCGAGTGGCTCGCGATGCGTATCGCTACCGACCTATCCATGGCAAAAGGAGAGGCATTGGATCGCCACCTCGAACTATAGTAGTAGCCCCTCCGCGGGATTGGAGAGCATTAGCGATGATGGTCTGCATCCTTTCCTGGGAATGCGCATCGAGTCCGCGCTGAATCCCAATTCATGCAGCTGGCAACGGATTGTGCAGACGGACTCGATGACGTACCTGCGCGATCACTCTGCTTTTGGGGAAGTGGCATTTCCGGCTTCCGGGTATGTCGCAATGGCACTTGCCGCCGCGAGTGAAATGCAGCGTTCGATGCCGACGGTGTTCTCGAATGTCACCTTCGAGCACCTGCTTTCTCTGCGCGCGGAAGAGCGCAAAACGCTTCAATTGAATTGGACGCCGGATGGTCAAAAAACGGTAACGTTTGGCATTTCCAACCGCGTGGCTCCGAGCGGCTGGACAAGAAATGCCTTCGGAAAGCTCGCGTTCGTCGATACACCCCGTCCGTGGCCGCATTCGGTCGATGATTCGATCGATGCTGTGCGCGCGCGCTGCAACATGCGCCTGAGTGGCACAGAGCACTATCAGAGAATGGAGAAACTCGGTCTATCGTACGGCCCGGCATTTCGAGTTGTCCAAGGTTTGCAGCACAGCGCCGACGAAGTGCTCGGCAGATTACGATGGACCAAGGAATTGACCGGGGATGACGCTCATGCCCCGATGATCGTCATGCTCGACGGAGCGGCTCAAACACTGGCAGCGCTCGCGAATCAATCACGCAATGATACCGTAATCACCACACTATTGCCCACTAAAATCGACCAATTGCGCGTGCTGCACGCGATCGATACGGATGCGTGGGCCATTGCGCGCATTCGGCATTCAAATGATACGACCGTCATTGGGGACATTTGCATCCTGGCTGACAACGGAACCGTACTTGTGTCTGCCGAGGGTTTCGAGCTGCGTCGGGTACGGATTGGCGAGGTTGGTACTCGCCATTGGCTTGACGATTGCCTTTTCGGGCTCGAATGGAACCGTGGCGTTCGCGTGGCGGAATCGGTCAAGAAATTCGATTCCAGCACTGGGTGGCTCGTTCTGGGCGACGACCGACAGCTTTGCTCGGCATTCGTCGGTTTCATGAGAGAACGCGGACAACGTGTGGTGCACGTGGTTCTTGGGTCGCGCAGGGAAAAACTGGGTCCTGACTCGTATGTCATCAACTCGACAAACCCGAGCGATTACGTTGCGATATATAATGATGCGTTTACCACTGCTTCGACGTGTCGAGGCGTCGTGCATTTGGGAGCGATTCAGGCAGCATCGTGGAATGATACCACGGCCGAGTCGCTCGATGCCGATCAGCGTACCGGCAGTCATAGCGCATTGTATACGGCACAAACGCTCGCACGCCGAGCGACCCGGGTCATGCCGCGTCTGTGGCTCGTCACGCGAGGCGCGCAAACGGTGGATTCCCGTGACGGTCCCGGCTCGATCGCCCAGGCGACCCTTTGGGGAATGGCGCGCACCGTGGCACTCGAGCACCCCGAGCTCGATTGCTCGCGTATTGATCTCGACCCGTCCGACAACGTCGAAAATACGGCCCGTGCATTGATGGAGGAAGTGCTCGCGGCAGACCAAGAGGATCAAGTTGCGCTGCGCAAACACGGACGATACGTCGCACGTATCGCCCGAACCGCATTGCAATGGACTCCGGATCGATCATTGCAAATAAACCCCGGTGCAGCATATTTGATCACGGGTGGGCTTGGTGGACTGGGTTTGTCGCTGGCTCAATGGATGGTGGAGCGGGGCGCGCGTCATTTGGCGCTCATTGGACGACGTGGTGCAAACGATGCAGCGCGTGCTGCAATTCATTCGATGGAGCAATTGGGGGCTCGGATCCTCGTGCTAGAAGCGGACATCGCACAGGCTGCCGACGTAATGGCTGCGCTGACTCGCATCAATGAATGCTTGCCGCCGCTACGCGGTATCGTACACGCTGCGGCAGTGCTTGCAGATCGGACGATGTTGGAGCTTACCGCCGAAGATATGCGGCGCGTGCTCTCGCCCAAATTGATTGGAGCATTTCATCTCCACACCGCGACCCTCGAGCATTCACTCGACTTCTTCATTCTGTACTCGTCCGTGGCAGGAATCATTGGCTCTCCGGGCCAAACGAATTATGCTGCGGCCAATGCCGCCATGGACGCTCTGGCGCGTGCGCGACAAGCGATGGGGCTGCCCGCGACGAGTATTCAATGGGGCCCGTTCAGCGAAATAGGAATGGCTGCTCAAGAGAATCGAGGGGGACACCTCGCCCAGCGAGGGCTCGAAAGCATGTCGCCGGCCGAAGGGCTCGAGGCGCTGTCTCGATTGGGTGCCTTGGCAGCGGCAGAGGTCGCGGTTCTTCGTTTTGACGTCCGCCGATGGCTTGAATTTCAGCCTCAGGCGGCAAAGTCGGCTTTCTGGAAAGAATTACGAAAGGAACGCTCCGGGCCTGTAGCCGCAAACCAAGGGTCCTCGAGCCTTCGTCACACGCTCGAAGGCAAATCGGCCAAAGAACGCACGGCCATCATTGAGGATCACGTGCGCCGAATCCTGTCGAGTGTCTTGCATGTGGATCACAATCACGTCGACTTGTCGGCGGCCCTGACGAGCTTGGGTATGGATTCGCTGACGAGCCTGGAATTGCGCAATCGTCTAGAAGCGACTCTCGAGCTCAAGCTGGCGGCGACGCTTTTATTCACCTATGCCACCGGTGCGTCGCTCACCACGTATCTCGTAGGCCGGTGCGCGCCCGCGGAACCAATCGCACGCGATGAATCTGCAACAACGACGGCAGACGATCGAGCGCCCGATGATGCTGCGGACCTATCTGCAGACGATGAATTACTCGCCGCCTTTGATGCGTCAATGACCAGTATCAAAGAAGGGGGGATCGTATGAGCGCGGGGATCGAGGAGTATCGCTCTCGTCTGCGAGAAGCACTCGTTACCATCAACCAACTCAAAGCCAAAGTCGAAACGCTCACGCAAGCTCGGTCGGAGCCGATTGCCATCATCGGAATGGCGTGTCGGTTTCCCGGCGGTGGAGACACGCCAGATCGGTTTTTCCAATCGTTGAATGCGGGTCTCGATGCGGTTACGGAAATACCGGTTGATCGTTGGGCAATCGGTCCGGCTACCGACGATCCGACGAGTCGAGCCGTCAGGTGGGGCGCGTTCATCGAACATGTCGATAAGTTCGATGCGGATTTTTTTGGCATTTCACCGCGTGAGGCAATTGGCCTTGATCCGCAACAGCGAATCTTGTTGGAAGTCACGTGGGAGGCATTCGAAAATGCCGGCGTAATTCCGTCTCGCCTCATGGGCAGCCGCACCGGGGTTTTTCTCGGGCTCATGACGAATGATTATGCGCTGATCAGTACACATGCGAGCCCGGAGAAGCAGGACGTCTACAGCGTAACGGGCAATGGCCACTCGTTTCCA
>CAZETM010000710.1:0-5284 GCA_964514885.1 uncultured Polyangium sp.
CGTCACCGGTGCAGACTTGAGCAACCTTGATCTGCGAGGAGCGAATCTCTCCGGTCACGACCTTGGTGGCGTGAGGTTCTGTAAGACAAACCTGACGGGTGCTCGACTCGGAGGTGCGCGTCTGGTCGATGCAGATCTCGAAGGTGCTGACCTTACCGACGCGGATCTCGCCGGTGCGGATTTGTCTCGCGCGAACTTGACGGGCACGCGTCTCGTTGGTGCGAAACTGGACCACACTTCGTTTGCTTCGGCGCAGGGCAAAGGAGCGATCTTCGACGGCGCAAAAGGTCGCGCGACGCTCTTCGTTCGCGGGCAATGGACGGGCACTTCGTTTCGTAATCTCGATGTGCTCGGGGCCGACTTCACCGGCGCATCGCTCGATGGAGCAATTCTCGAACGTGCAGTGCTTCCCGACGCCAAGCTGAACGATGCACGAGGCAAAGGATCGAGCTTCGATGGCGCGCGACTGGATCAAGCCAACGCCGATGGTTCGGCTTTCATCGAGTGCACATTTCGTGACGTCGAGGCCAAAGGTTCCATTTGGGAAAACGCCACGCTCGAGGGTTCGTCGTTCGACGGGGCGCGCATGGAAAATGCCGTCTTCGTACGCAGCACGTGTCACCGAGTGAAGTTTGTTAAAGCGAACCTGCGTGCGGCCAATTTCGGTCGCGCTCAAGGCGATGCTGTGGACTTCAGCAACGCCGAGCTGGACGGCGCCGATTTTCGTCAAGCGAAGTTCTGCGAAGGACGCTTCGATGGCGCACGACTGACCAACATTCTTGCCCCTCGAGCGGACTTCTCGCGTTCGTTTTTCGTCGGTGCGGATCTGTCGAATGGAAGTTTGCGGGCAGCGTTGCTTGGTGGTGCAAACCTCACGCGCGCTTGTCTCGATGGTGCGGATCTTCGCGATGCGGACCTAAGGCGCAGCATCCTCGTCAAAGCGTCTCGGTCGGGCGCGAAGTTGACCGGCGCGAACACCAAGGAATCGATCGAGCAAGATCCTCACGAGTGAGCGTTGCAATCGTCCGCGCAGTGCGTCCGAACGAGTGAACATGCGCTCCCCCATTGGATCAACCGAAGAGGTCTTGTTTTGCCTGACTGCTCAGGATTCACCAGTTGGACGAAATTGGCGCTACCATCGCTACAGGCCGTCGACATGAGTCGCCACATCGCGTCCGAACACTTGCGCGCGTCGCGTCTGTCGCCCGTCCTGGCGAGTGACGTCGAGCAAGAGCACTGCGTCAGCGAGCAGGGTGCACGCTCATGAGCCACCAACGCGATGACGTTTTGCCTGCGGCCGCGTGCCGCAACGAAGAAACGTTGCGCGTTTTCATCCAGACCAAGATCAGCCCCAACGCTTGGCCGATCCTGTCTCCTCTGCTGCGTCGTTCCATTCTTGCCGAGGGCATCGATCTTCAAGCGCTTCATCGCTTCTCCATGGATGTCGATGCGATGGAACGTCTCGTCCGTGTGTTTTACGCGCGCATGTGTCGCATCGAGCGAACGCTCGGCTTCGACAACGCTTTCCATCGCGCGCTGCACAACCACGAAGTTCTGCTGCGCCTGCTGCTGCTCGAGTGGCCTGAGGATTTGCCACTTCCCGACGAGATTCGTCGAGCAGCGTTGTCGGTACATCCGACGATCGACAGCATCGCTCTCGTCGTCAAAAAGGCGCTCCGAGCGTTGCTGGAAGCGGGCGTTTCTTCCGCATCGCTTGCGCGTGATGTGCTCGCCGCAGCCGGCCACGACTACGGACATTCAGGCGGCACGGACAGGCTCGATGCATCGGGTACGCCAGCACCGTTTACACATGAAGAGATGGCCGAGAAGCATGTCGCTCCGATCGGTCTCGAGTTCGGCATGCCAGTGGCACTCGTGCTCGAAAGCATGGCTGGCATTCGTGCGACGACATTTCACTCCCGGCCAGGGCGTGAGCGCATTCATGCAATGACCGAGTTCGAGCACAAGTTGACGCTCGCGGACATCATGGGCTGCGTGCTTCCGCCACATTTGTGGCTCACGCATGTCGGTGCGCCCGTTCTTGTGGAAAAACTCCCCGTCTGGCGCAGACGCCTCACGCAGGTTCCTCTCGAGCTTCGGGCCGTCGAGGAGCAGCTTGCCAGCTCGAACATTTCCGATGCCGAACGCACACGCCTCGCGTCCGAGCACGAGCTGCTCGTTGCGGAAGACTCACGCATCATCAAGCACATCGAAGAGTGGTTTCGCAGCGAGCGCGGCTTCTTCTTGTTCATCGAGTCGACGCGTCTATCCACGGTTCCGCGGGCTAGTGAGCTGTGGGGCGAGATCCTTCGCGACAAGATCGACTTGATGGACCGCGTTCTCGAACGGCGTGATCTGCTCGATCCGCTCGTTGCCCACGGCTTCGGTTTGCTCGAGACCTACGCACAGGTGCTCGCCAACGTGAGTGACTTGCGCGACGTCGTAGCGAGTCAGAGCATCGATCCTCGACTCGGCGAAATCCTCGGCATGTTTTTGCCGGAAAAACTCCCGCTCAGAGCAGGCTGATTTTCCAGGGCGTGGGACCTGGATCGTACGACAGTGCGATCATGCGTGCGCGATACGCGTCGTGTTTTGCTTTCTCATCGGCGAACGCAGTCGTGATCACGCCGGCACCGGCGGGTTGATTCAGCGCCTGATCCAGCGCGACGATGCGATCCCCCGACAGCACGAGCTCATCCACGTACACCACCACTTCGCTCGGCAGCGGTCGCCCGATGTTCACCAAGTTGGGGGCGATCTCATGCGCCGGATCTTCTTCGTAACTGAACCGCGGTCGGGTCGGTTCTTTGTGCACAAAGCATTGTCGTACCTTGCCAAACCCGAGCCGTTCGAGCGCATTGGCCAACTCGCGTGCCGGCCAGCGATCGGTCATGCGGTTGTTACGAACGATGTTGGCCGCAGGCACCGGGACGAGCGCAATGTTTGGACGCGTGATCCCAAGGGCCGAACGAACGTCACGTCCGAGTACCGAAATGATGTCTGCAACGTACGCGTACGCGCTCGGCGGCGTCTCGAGACGCATCATCGAGTTGCTCGGATGCATCGGGTGTTGGATCGTGCTCGGAATCGGTTCTTTGCGCTGATTCGTCACGAGGTACACGAGTCCGCGCATTGGATTCGCGTTGAGGCCCGCTTGGGGTGAGCCCAGCTTGTAGTACGAGCCGATCGAATACCCCGGAACGATCCTCACGTGGCGATCTCCAGGTACGTCAGGGCAGAACTCATCTCGTTGCGCACACGGCAATAGAGGCCGAGTGAACGAGTGGGCGCGCTACATACCTGAGCGCTCGATGGCACGCTCGGTCCGAACAACATCGGGCCGAACGTAGCGCGTTGTTGCGGACGAGCGCCACCTTCTTGGCACATCGAGTACCGAAGCAAACTCAGCATCGACCTGAGCAGCAAGCAGTGGTCGTCGAAGGACGGCTGCACGACCGCCATGATATAGGATCTTCCGTGCGAGGCGTTTTGTCGTGAGCCGGAATTCATCGAGAGGCAGGCGCAAATCGGGGCGCATGTTGGGGTTCGTCGGTTTGTTTCTCGGCATCCCGAGCGTCTTCGTTGCGGCATGTCACGCCGACCGATTCTTTGACGACCTTGCGCCACCACGCTCGGAAACCACCGGCAAACCAAGCCCGCGCGAGAGCGCATCGCCACGCAGCACACCGACCACTGCACCGGCTAATCCGTCACAAACCGCGTTCGCTGACCCCAGCATTCATCTCGCACTCGGCATCCCCACGGACGACACGCCCGAAGACGACCACCTGCTGCGCAAGCCTCAGTACGCTCTATCGTACAACTCCGTACGAAATGGCCCGAACTGGGTGAGCTGGGAACTCAACGCCGGATGGTTTGGCGCGGTACCCCGGCACAAAGGCAAGTTCCTCGAAGACCGCGAGCTGCCGCGAGACTTCTATCGCACGGGTCACGACGACTATACCGGCTCTGGATACGACCGAGGTCACATGGTTCGTTCGGAAGAACGAACTCGCACGCCCGAGGACAACAAGTCCACGTTTCTCATGACGAACATCCTGCCGCAGTACCACGACCTCAATGCAGGGCCTTGGCTACGCCTCGAAGAGTTTTGCGAGAAGCTCTCCAAGCGCGAAAACAAGGAGCTGTTCGTGATGGCTGGCGGGGTTTTTCCGAAGAGCAAACGCTCCACCAAAGTCATTGGCAAAGTCATTGGCAAAGACGTCGCCGTCCCCGACAAATTCTTCAAGATCGTAATCATTTTGGAGTCCGGCCAAGGCGCCGCTGACGTGCAAGCTTCGACGCCCGTCATCGCGGTCATCATGCCCAACGAAACGGGCATTCAAGACAACGGGTGGGAGGGGTATCGCGTCACGATCGACGAGATCGAAAAGCGCACGGGATACGAATTTCTCTCCGCTGTTCCTGAAGCGATTCAACGCGTCATCGAAGCGCGCAAAGGCGACTGAAAATCACGTCTCGACGGACTTCGTTCGCACGCCTATCCATGCGCCTGATGCATGGCGTCCCACGACGAACACCTCGATATTGACCTTGCCCACGCGCAGCACCCGCACGTCTTCGAGGTTCTCGGCGAGCAACGTGGCGAGAGATCGAAACCGCTCAGCCGTCTCGTGCTCTTCGCGCGACGCATCGTCTGGCGCTTCGGTCAGTCCTTCGAAGAACGAATCGAGGGTCGTCTCTTCCACGGGGGTGCCTGCGGGCAAACCTCGCACATCGAGCAACACAGCCGGCGTTGGTTCTCGATCGCCAAACATGATCGATTCGATCGGACAGTCCGACTCGCTGGGAAAGAGCAGGCCCTGCGCAGAGTTTTCAATCGTTTGCAACATCGTGTTCGCGTTGGGCGTCATTTGTCGGCTCCGGTCTAGGCGTCTCGCACGATGATCGATGCACGATGAAATTGGTTCAAATCTTTTTGCATCGTGACGCGTTCAAGACTCCGCCATGCGTTGCCCCTCTCGTGCATTCGCTCTCGCGAGCCTGCTTTCCTGCATCGTTGCTGCTCCAGCAGCGAACGCTACCGACCAAACCTCCTCAACTGCTGCACCTGCCCCACGCGCTCCGCGTCCTCGCGGAGGCACCGTCGCTCTCGATAAAGATGGCCTCGTCGCGTATGTCGCCGACAGCGACAATGAAGCGCTTCATCGCATCGATCTGGTCACCGGATCCGTAGCAACGACGTCGCTCGGGTGTGTGCCTGCGGATGTGCTTTTGCTGGCTGCCGATCGCGTCGCCGTCGCGATGCGAGGCTGCAACGAGG
>CAZETM010000711.1:0-5281 GCA_964514885.1 uncultured Polyangium sp.
CCTGCTCTGCGAGCGCTTCAATGAGCTTGCGTTCTTCTGCGCGGCGACTAATGACCTCGGGCTCGTCAATGAGCAGCAAATGTCGAGCGCCTCGCGCGACGAGCCAACGAGCGACCTCTACGCCGAGCGAGCACAACCCGCGAGAAAGAATATATGTACGGTCAGGACGAACCCGAACGGATTCCTGCGCCATTGTCGAAATGCGGGCAAGCCGAGCGACGTATTGCTTCGATCCGCGGAGCGCGACGAGATCCTCGGCATTGGACAAGGCTAGGGTTTTTGCAAGCTGCGCAGGCTCGTCCGGACCTGCGGCAGGATCCAAATCGATCAACCCCCCCCACAACTCAGGGCGTTCGAGCACAAGCACGCGACCCAAGCCCCACAATCCAGCCTGCGCAATGACCTGAGCCGTCCCTTCCATCGGCTGCGCACCGCGTGTAACGAGCCACAACCGTGGCACCTGCTCGCGATAGGAAAGACGCTCGATGATTTTGAGCGCCGTACACGCACCTTGCTGAAATGCCAGGTCCAATGACGACGCGAAGAGATCGTCATTGGAAGGCGCATCCAGTGCGCCCAAATATACGACGCCCCAAAATGGACCGCTCATAGCCAGCGCAAGGTCCAATTCGTCAATTCGCTTTTCGATCCCCTTCGCAGGGAACGTCATTACGAAGTTACCTGCCGCCTCGAGTTGCGCAGCCAGCTTTGCCCCACAATCACCTGCGTCGGCAATGATGAGCCACCTTCGACGCACGACCGCCCCGGACATCGATGGTGGCATTTCTTTCCAGACCAGATCGATGACGGCATCTTCGAGCGGATCTTTATTGACGGAACGCAATACGGTCACTGGATCCTGAGCGCGAAGATCGATGCGTTTGGCGAGCGCGAGCACTTCGCCAGTGTCACTGACGAACTCGGCGCTCACCCGGCCCGACCACAAATCGTAGGCTGTCCAATTCACGCGCAGCCATGCTCGCCCTTCGGGCGATGACGCGGACGACGTAAACCCTTCAATCGCCTCGATCGTCCACGGTCGACCAAACGCGGCTGGATGCGTAATCGACGTCATCGCCGCAATGGCATGCATGAAAACGTCGGCAGCCCGATCTTTGGCAATCATTCCGCGAGCCAGAGTTTCTCCCGGTCGCCGCATGAGCTGATCGACGAGAAAGCCTTCTGCATCGGATCCGAGCGTATCGATACGATGCGTCCACAGGCTGGGAGCAATACCTTGTCGCCGACCAGGCCGCATACTCGGCGGAGCCGGCTCCTCGTCGTCGTCCATTTGCGCAAAACCCGCACGACCGTGAGCCACGCGCTTCCAACGAGCTTCGATTCGATTGTGGAAAAATACCTCGACGCTCGCCTTTTGATTTCCATCGGGCGTCGCAATGACCTGCATCATCGGCGATTCCTCATCCGGTATGGGCGGCATGTCGCCCATATTCAGCGTCAGCTCGAAGGACTTCTCGCCGAAAACTTCACGAACCGCAGCATTCGCGATGGATACGATCCCACCTGCCACGACGGTTCGCACTCCCGCGAAGCGTTGAATGCCGATTCTACCCCGCGCAGAATCTTCGATCTTCTTTTCCCACGCCCGTAATTCAGGTCGATCAGCACGCTGCACAAGCGGACGCCCGAGAATGAGGTGACCCTCGCCGACTTCCTCTTCTTCTGCAGCCGAGGTGGTCTGGGCAAACCAATATCGTTGGCGTTGAAATGGATACGTCGGAAGGGAAATGCGCCGATGCGCATGAGGAGCGTCGAATTGCTCCCAATTCGGGTCATGACCGCGAACATAAAGCGCCGCGAGGCCATCGAGCAGCGCACGGATGACGGGTACCCCGGGACGCAGAGAAGTGACTATGGTGCGCGTCGCGGATGCAAATCGTAGGACCGGCGGAATCGAGCGCGGAAAACCACACTCGACATACGCCGCGATGTCTTGCGAAGAAAGCAACTGAGCAATGGCATCGTCAGAAGATGCCGTGGAATCGACTTGGCGCTGCCAATACGCCGCAGTCGTGAGCGACGAGGCATTAAATGGTCCTCCCACGCTGGGAATCAGCGTGCGACGCAACGGCATCGTCTTCGCTGCGGCGAGCGTTTGTGACAGTTCGGTCGAATTGCTTTTCCCTAGCTCGATGAACCGCGCGCGCGTCCGAGCAAGTGCGAGCGCATCCTTGAGCTCGAATAGCCCTGCAGCCCACGCAGCCACGCATTCGCCCGTCCCTTCACCGACGACAACCGATGGCTCGATGCCCCACGCCAACCAGGCTTCCATGAGCGCATGCTGGAGAAGGAACAACGACAGCTCCTTTTCCACTGCGTCCACCTGGTCGAACGTGACTACACCACTATCGAGATTCGGCAGCAGGCTTCGACCCATGAGCGTACGAATAGCCTCGTCTCCGCGGCGCAAAGCGTCCATGAAAACCGGCGGCATCGTTTCGACGGGTATGCTCAATCCGGAAATTATTGGGCTCGCCGGAAATAAAAAACCCGTACGCTTGCGCGTGCCTGCGCCAACGGCGCGGCCCGTTGCGTACGCACCGGGAGCCCCATCGACGAAATCGCTAAGGGCCGCGGATGCTTCGGCGGCTGACGTGATGACGACGGCAAAACGATGCTCGAAATGACTGCGCCCGAAACCGAGGGTATGACAAATATCCCCCAAATGGTCATCGGTATGCGTGGCCAAATGCCGCAGCATTTGTTTTGCTCGTTCTTGCAGGGCGTCGGCGTGTTTGCCCGACAATGCGAACAAATGCGCTGGCCTTTCCGGTTTGCCCTCGACGCGCGATACCGGTGGCGGCTCTTCGAGCACGATGTGGACATTCGTGCCGCTCAGACCCGTAGAGCTAACGCCGGCAAGCCGCGGATGCTCTCCGCGTTTCCACGCGATTTCGTTCGTGGGAATCACGAGTGACGTGCCCGCAATCGAAGCGTGGGGAGTAAGCGTTTCGAAGTTTGAATTGGGAGGAATGACGCCGTTTTGAAATACGAATACGGCTTTCATGAGCGACGCCATTCCAGAAGCCGCCTCTGCATGGCCAATGAGCGTCTTCACGGAGCCCAATACGCACTTGGAGCCGTCTTTGCGCGGCTTTCCGAGCGTGCTTTTCAGCGCTTCGAGCTCGATGGGGTCGCCAAGCGGCGAGCCATTGCTGTGCACCTCGACGTATCCAATTCGCTCGGGTGAAGCACGAGCATCTTCCAACGCTGCTCGAATGACGGCTGATTGCGCCTGTATGCTGGGAGCGGTGAGGCTCGTGGCCCGACCATTGTGATTCATCGCCGTGCCACGAATGAGTGACCAAATGCGGTCTGCTCTTCGTTTTGCGTCGGATGACCGCTCGAGCACGAGCACTCCAATGCCCTCGGCACGCACGTAGCCATTGGCCCGAGCGTCGAAAGTGTAGCATCGGCCATTTGGAGAAAGAATCTGCAATGCCGCAAGCTGCTCGGTTATTTTGGGGGCGAGAAGCAAGTTCGCCCCGCACACCAGCGCCATGTCGCATTCACCGCGACGCAGACTCTGACACGCCAAATGCAGCGCTACGAAGGACGACGAGCAAGCGGTATCGAGCGTCGTACACGGGCCGCTAAAGCCAAACAGATGCGCCAGACGCCCCGCTGCAATCGAAGTAGCATTGCCCGTCGACAAGTAAGGTCGTGCATCGATTTTGGTGGCCGATACCAAATCCCAATAATCTCGCGCCGACACCCCGACGAATACACCGGTTTTGCTGCCCTGCAATCGTTCGGGCGCGATACCCGCGTCCTCGAACGCCTCCCACGCCACCTCCATGAGCAATCGGTGCTGAGGATCCATATCAATCGCTTCCGCACGCCCAACACCAAAAAAAGGCGCATCGAATTGATCGATATCTTTCAAAAGACCCGCAAACCGAGCAGCACCTTCGGGGCTATGCGTCCGACCACCCCAACGCTCCGCAGGCGTTTCTGAAATTGCGTTTTCCCGACTCTTCGCCAAACGCCACAATGCCGAGGGAGTCGTCGCTCCACCCGGAAATCGGCATCCCATCCCCACAATTGCAATCGGCTCGGTCTTGGCACGCTCGACCGCTGCGAGCTTTGCCTCCATTTTCTCGAGCGCTACCAACGCACGCTCGAGCGTCGCATTAGCTGGAGGTTGCCGATTGCTCACAGCCTACCTGCGGATCTCTGGCACTAGGTTGATCTTGTCGATATTAGAAAAGTAACACCAGGCGGACCACACAGAAGCCAAACACTTACCCGTCCTCGACCCAGGATAGAGCGCATCGAGCTTCCAATCCCTAATCGATCAAATCTTGCACCCGGACTCGAGACCGATTTTGACCGTTTCGCTATTCACGTGGACGTACCAATTCGTGATGAATTCCGAAATCTTGTCGCGGTATTCGTCGTTCGCCATCGGTACCAGAAGCTGGTGCGTCACAATCGCATTCATCGTTATTTGCCCCACCAATGCCGAGAGCGGCTGACCCTGCGCCAGAATCCCAGGAATGACAGACATCATGTATGTGTCCCAAATGTCATTTCCTTGACCAGAGAGTCGCTCGGTCATCATCGCCAGCGTGCCGTCGAAAATTTGATGAATGTCGTCGAGCGAGTACTCCTTGACTGGCAGATACGGGTTGCGCCGAATGCCTTCCAGGATCCCTTGTGCAATGTGTACTCGGTTCGCTTGCCACAACTCGACGAAGTGCTGCGCCCACGCTTCCATGCGCCCCTTCTATCACGGCGCACTTCCCTCCACAAGCGTCATCGCATGCCACGAGACTCGCGTCGGTGGATACGGCGAATATTCTGCGACCATCCAAGGTCTGTCCCACCGCAAGGCCTTGGTGAAGGATCCGTCAACCCTCCCGCTCCTCAGCCGCGCCAATTCACCTTCACGAGTCGCTCGTGCCAGCGCGCAGAATCCTTCGCCGTCGCACATGGCAACGCGGATGTGAAGCCTCCGCCCCTTCAACACGTCCACCCTCTCATCAGGACAAACGTGCCCGCATTCGGCAACTGGCATCAGAGGTTCGTCCCGGCACAACAGACTCGCCATCCCGCTGCTTCGAGCCTTCATGCGCAAGTTCGTTAAGACGCACCCGTCTCGTGTCTACCGCCCCGTTCCGACATGACAAACCCTCCCCTCCTCCACCTTTCGACAACACAAAACTCCCCACAACCCCCCACAAAATCGCCCCCCACGCCACCCGAAGTTTGCTTTCACCATCCCCTCGGTGCACAACCTCCGCCCACATGGCTCGCC
>CAZETM010000712.1:0-5280 GCA_964514885.1 uncultured Polyangium sp.
CCCGAGCAGCTCCACCTCGAAGATCAACGTGGCATTGGGCGGAATGAGGCCCGGGTAGCCGCGTTCGCCGTACGCCAAGTGTCCCGGAATCGTCAATCGACGTTTTTCGCCGACTTTCATTCCGGCAACGCCTTGATCCCAGCCCTTGATCACTTGTCCTGCGCCCAGTTTGAACTTGAAGGGCGTCTTGCGATCCCGCGAGCTGTCGAACTTCGTGCCGTCCGTCAGCGTTCCCGTGTAATGCACGGAGACCGTATTTCCGGGCTTTGCTTCTGCACCTTCGCCTGCGCCAAGGTGTTCGATTTGGAGTTCTGTCGACATGATATGTATTCTCCTCTCTTACGATTTATTGCGGAATTTTTGCGGGCTTGGGAACGGCTGTGCCATTGCGAACGGCCTCGACGACCAAGTCGTTGAGCGCTTTGTCGGCCTTTTCGCATTTCGCAGATACCGAGCCCATCGTAGCGCCTTTGCATTCTTTCTTCCGTTCGGACGCGACTTTGGCGAGGCCCTCGTTCTGCAAAAGCGCGTTTTGGGTGGCATCTTCGAGGATTCGCCAGGGAATGATCGCGTGTTTCGGTTTGCCAGGAGCTTGAAGCCGAACTTCTTCGCCCGAAAGCGTGGCGCACGATCCGTCCCAGCGCAGCACGTCGTAACTCGAGCCAGCTCCGCTTACCTGCATCCCGCCAGTGTCCGCCTTGTGGGACAACAGCACGAGCAGTTCTTCTTCGAACATGAGTTTTTCTTCGGAGCTTGGACCGCTGAAACCATTGAAGGGATTGGCTTCTTTGACGGCCACGTAAGCGCGTTTCCAAGGCGTTCCTTTTTGGAAGAGCATCAGCGCGAGTTCGGGATACACTCCGGCGCATAAACGCTTGACGAACGCTTTGGGCATCACGCACCCATCGCCGCTCGTTCCTTCGGCGCATGCTTCCGGGATGGTTTTCCCGTCGTCAGCGGAGGAGTCGTCCTTGGGTTTGTCTTGGTCAGGTTTGTCTGCGGAGGCAGCGGCGTCCGAGCTGCTCGAAGACGCCTTGTCCTGCGTTTCTGCAGCGGGTTTGCTTCCACCACAGCCCACGATGAAGAGCAGGGTCGAGACGGCGAGATGTCGCATGCGACAGACGCTAACTCAGTCGGCATGCTTTCGGGAAGGGGGCAATTTACGGTGTGGGGCATTCCCCCGGTTTCTCGGCAAGCTTTGCCGTCCATTGTCCCGGTGTCGATCGATCCGATTTCGTTGCAACTTATGCGGACTCCTTCGCGAGCTGGCGCTATCATCTTCGTGTGCACGAGTCTTTCGTCGCGGCTAGAGGTGTGCGGGGCCTATGAATCCGTTGGTCAAGAACCTCGGTAATCCCTCGACGGACGCGGCGTCATTCGTGCCGGGATCGGCCGTCGTGCGCGTTCAAGCGCGTTTTGGCAATACGTGGGCAGCGGCGGGATCGGGTTTCTTTATCGGCCAATGGCCGTCGTCGGTGATTACTGCGCGCCATGTCGTCGCGCTTCCTCAAGGCATTGCGCCCTCGGAAGTGAGGGTGGAAGCATTCGTGGCCGGCCGGTGGACTCGATTCGACGTGACCACGATCGCGTTTCCGCCGGTTTCAAGCGCTGCGGATGACGTGGCGATCGTGCGGATCCATGGAACTTGTACCAGCAGCCTCCAAGCTGCGACCATGGATGGACCGTGCCGAGTCGAGATTTGGGGATATCCGTTGGGGGCCGCGCGTTCGTCAGGCTCGCCATCCGTCGTTGCGTCCCGCGCATCGCCGACGCCGGGGTTTATTCGAATCGATCGGCCAGGGCGGCCGGGCATGAGTGGCGGTCCGGTCGTGGCAGTTTCCGACTCGGGAAAGCCCATTGCTGCGGTGGGCATATACCTTGGAACATCGCGCAGTGGCGCGAAGGCGCACGTTTTGATCGAGGATTCCGTATTGGCCTCCAAAGACGCCGCAATGAATTCTGTGTTGTCCGGAAATCCTTATGAATCACGATAGAAGGACGCGAAACTGGGGCATTGTCGGATGCGCATTCGGCGTGGCAATCGTTATGGCTCCGACGGCTGCGGCGCAGGTGTCGATTGTCGATGCGGGCACCGACCAACCGATCGCTCCGGGATTGCCTCCGCCAGTTGCAACAATGAGCTTGCCGCGAGCTCCGAGCGCTCCGCCGCGTGAGGACGGGGATGCCGTTCAGTTGCATGCCGAGCGCGTGGCGTCGCTCATGGGTTTGTCCCGGGCACTTGGTTTGGCATGTACATCGGGGTCCTCGGGGTCCTCCAGTGTCGACAAGTCGGCGTTCGAGCGGGCGGTCATTCGTGCCATTGCTTTGCGTAAAGGTTTGGCCGAGTTCGAGCTGCGGGAAACGCAGTTGCGTCGACAAAGCGCGCAAAAGCCAGCCGACGCAGGCCTTCGAGCGGAGCTGAATACCGCGACACAAAACAAACAGCGCATCTTGGCGGAGGCGAAAAAAGAAGCGTCGAGCAAACTGAGCGACGCTTCACGCAGTATCGAAACCTTGCGCTCGTCGTTGTGCACCGAGCTTTGTGCAGGCAGCGATACGGCATCGAGCCCCGTCAATTTGTGCGCATTTTCGTCTCCCGCGTTGGCGCATGCAGCGGTCATTTCCGATGACGAATCGGTTCGCGGGTTGGCCACGTACGTGACGCATCGTTTCGATACGGTGCGCGTGGTGCTTTCGCCCAAGCAATCTTTACCGCTTTCGGACGTCGCGTTGGCAGATCCGACGATATCACCGATATTCGGCGTGGCGGACGCGGCGTCGCGTATCTTGGACGTGCAACACACGGGCCTGGATGTGGCAGCGTTTTCGATGGGCGTGCTTGATCGCGGCATTCGAGCGATGGCGAACTTGATCGTCGATCGGGCCCGGCGCGAATCCGTGGTTTGGTTTTTGCACCGTTTGCAGGACGATGTATGCGGACCAGCGGTTTCTAGCGACGCATTCGGCGAGATTCGAGCGTATTGGTTTCCCACGACTTGTGGGTTGGCGGGTGGCCCAGTTGATTTCATGCAATACGGCGACGCGGATCTTTTGCGCTCATTACGCGGGGCCATTGCTGTCGATGTCGGACATTGGCCCCATGCCGCCATGGGGCTTGGAATGGGCGCCACCCTTTGGGCCGAAGCAAAGCTCGATGCGAGTCTGTTTGCTTGTGACGGTAATGCAGACGAGGCCATTACGTGCGACGCGGCAGCGGCGGATCGTGCGAGTTGCGAAATACGCGCCAAAACGCAGCAAGCGTGTATAGCTGCGTCGCGTTTGCGAGCGTCTGGAGCCGATCTTGCCAAGAATCTTGCGTCAGGCTCGAATGCATCGCTTGCATTTTACAATTTTGCGAACGACGTGGATCGCATCAACAAATACTCGGCCACTGTTTCTGCGCCGCGCCAATTCTTCAGCGAACGCCTCCAGTTGTCCGCGTGCGCGGCAGCTCTGCCGCACGTATTTCAAGAATACGGCGATTTGGTTCGTCAAACCAAACCTGGACGAGTCGAAGAGACGAAAGCCCTGCTGCTCGCGGCGTTGACTCAATCACCGGCGTGTTTTTCCGTCATCGGTCGAGGTTTTTCGCGCGATCGATGTGCGGGTTTTTCCGAAGTCGGGGCGGCTGCATCGTCGTCGGTATGTCGTCCGAGCGACCCGGGCAAACCCTTGGACCTTCAAGGAAATCTGCTGGTCGGTTTGCAAGCGTCCGGTCGTCTGGAAAAACTCTCGACGATATTGCGTTGGTCGAGGCTCATTGATGCGCCGGCGCGGGACTTGACCACGCGTTGGGCTACCGTGGTGGACGCATTTCGAGCGTATCGCCAAGCCGTCGATGAATTGGCAAAGCCGCCTGTTTCGGTGGGTTTTTCGTTTCCATCCATCGATGCGGGAGCCGTCGCGTCCCCGGACAAACTCAATGGAGTTTTGCGCGCGGCTGCGGCGAATGCGGAGAGCCTCACGCGTTTGTCCGAACGAGCCCCCAAGTTGCGAGTTGCTCGAGCGGGCCTGGTCCTCGCTCGGGCTTCGCTTGATTTGAGCGCGGCGTTTCTTTCGTCGACCGAGCAAGCGCTTTCGTCTGAATGGCGGCTCGGTTCGAAGCCGGGAATGTTTAGTCAATGGTACGAGCCTGATCCCACGACGACGGTAATCGATGCGGAAGCCGTTGGCGGTGCCATTTTTCCAGGGTTTGGTGGATCAACGGGTTTGTCCCCGCTACAGGCACGTAGGGTGTTCGTCGGGGCGGGTGACGAGATTCGGCGGCTGGCCGGGTCGTTCGACATGATCGAAGCTGTATTCGCTGAAGATTGGGGTCAGGTCGTGGCCATTGTCGTTGCGTCGATGCGGGCGGATACCGCTCGAATGTGCACATCGAAGCGATGCACGGAAGCTTGTGCACGCGGGGAGGGCGCGTGCGCCGTCGTGGGTAAGATTGGCCGGTACAGCGGCCTATTTGCGGCGCTTGCATTCGAGTCCGATCCGGAGCGTGTTGCAGCGGCGATTGATGCGGCGGCATCTCCGGGTGGTGGTTATCGGCGCAAGAACGTGCCAGGAGCATTCACCATTTCGCTTGGATCGTTTGCTGGTTTGTCCGGAGGAGCCGAGCTACGTTTCGGTTCTTATGCCGGCCGTACGGAGACCGGTCGAACACCGTATTTGGCTGCTCCGACGTTGACGCTTCCGGTGGGGATCGATTTTGCGCGAGGGTTTGGCTCGTACAACCTCGGCGTGTTTCTATCGGCGATCGATCCTGCGGCTTATTTGCAATATGACGTCGTGGCTGGGGGCAAACTCCCGGGCGCTCAAATCGTGACGGCGCTTGCTCCGGGGGCGTGGCTCCATGCGAGCGTATTCGATAGCCCATTTACGTTGGGAATGTATGGCGTTTTTCGTCCCGGCTTACGCGCGGATGCGTCGGCGCTCAGCCTGCCCAGCGCCCATGCGCTTCAATTTGGTGTTTCTGCGTCCGTCGATGTGACGCTTTTCGATCTGTTCACGAGCGCCACGTCGGTTCGAAAGTGATTTCCGAAAGATGTGCAGCGCGTGAAATTCGTGGTAAGAGGCCGCTTGGAGGGTCTGCATGCTCGTCATCGTGAGTGATTTGCATTTTCAGCACGTGTCGGCAGATGCCATACGTTACGTTCGCGATGGCGTGGTGCACGAGGCCGGTGTTCGTCGCAACGTTACATCTGGCGCCTTCCAAATGCTTTTGGCCGACGTTCATGCGCGGGCCAAACGTGCCTCGTCGAATCATGTCGAGATCGTGTTTGCGGGCGA
>CAZETM010000713.1:0-5269 GCA_964514885.1 uncultured Polyangium sp.
CGTCCGACCAACCCGCTGAGGGCGAGGACGAACCCGATGACGACGGGCCTCACCCCCTTGCCCCCTCTCCCGAAGGAGAGGGGGAAAATGCAACACAAACGCTGCTGTCCTGGCTCGTCGGTGTCGCATTCGGCCGCTTCGATCCGCGCCTCGCCAATGGAAAACGCGCCGTACCGCCCGAGCCCGAACCGTTCGATGCCCTGCCCGCCAGATCGACGGGAATGTGGCCCGCAGACGATTCTCGCGACGAACCTGCCCCCGCGATTCTGGTGGACGATCCGCGCCATCCGCACGACCTGTGTGCGCACATGGAAACGGCCGCGACAAACGTGGGAAACTCGGTCCCGGAAGAGCTGCGCACGTGGCTCGCGCGCGAGTTTTTCCCGCTGCACATCAAGATGTATTCGAAGAGCCGGCGCAAAGCGCCGATTTATTGGCAACTCGCGACGCCGTCCGGCAGTTATTCGGTGTGGCTCTACCTGCACGCGTTCACGAAAGACACCATGTACACGGTGCACCGAGATTACGTGGTGCCCAAACTAGAGCTCGAGCAGCGCAAGCTGGAAGCTTTGCGGAAAGAAATCGGCGACGGGCCGAAAGCGGCCGAGCGCAAACGCCTCGGGCAGCAAGAAACGTTTGTCGAGGAACTGCGCGGGTTTGCCGAGGAAATAAAGCGTATCGCGCCGTTGTGGAATCCGAACCTGGACGACGGGGTGGTGATCAACTTCGCGCCACTGTGGAGATTGGTTTCACACTACAAACCGTGGCAAAAAGAATTGATAGCGACGTGGGAAGCGCTGGCGAGCGGGGACTACGATTGGTCGCACCTTTCGATGCATCTGTGGCCGGAGCGCGTGGTGCCGAAGTGCGCGACGGATCGGAGTTTGGCGATTGCGCATGGGCTCGAAGACGTATTCTGGGTGGAAGGTTCGGACGGAAAGTGGAAAGCGCGGGCGAAGCCGATTAGAGTGGTGGACGATGTGGTGGAAGAGCGGACGAGTGCGGCGGTGAAGGAAGCGGTCCTGGGTTTGACGGAAACACCGATGGCGAGCGAGAAGCGTGGCCGGAAGAACCGAGCACGATGAAGTTGCCCGCCGGTGGGTCAATGCGCTAGAGGGGAAAAACGATGCTTGAAGCCCTGCGACTCGAAAACGTTGGTCCCGCGCCGAAGATGGAAATGGAGCTGGCTCCGCGGCTCAACCTCATCACGGGCGACAACGGGCTGGGGAAGAGCTTTCTGCTGGACGTGGCGTGGTGGGCGTTGACGCGGAAATGGCCGCATGATTTGAATCCGAGGCTCACATCGGGATACGCCGCGCGACCGACGGATCTGAAGAAGGAAGCGACGATCAGCTTCCAAGTGGAATCGAAGGTCACGAGCGTCGAATACAAGAGCACGTACGTTGCGCGCGATCAGGCGTGGACGGGTAAAGCTGGGCGGCCATGGAATCCCGGGCTGGTGATCTATGCACATGCGGACGGCAGTTTTTCCGTGTGGGATCCTGCGAGAAACTACTGGAAGAAAAAGGGCAACGTCGACGTGCAGGACCGATTGCCCGGGTATGTATTTTCGCCGCAAGAAGTGTGGGATGGCCTCTTCGTTCCAATCGACGGCAAACCTACGCGAGTTTGCAAGGGGCTCCTGGATGATTGGGCATCGTGGATTCGCGAACAGGGATCAGATGCCGAACGCATGGCCGCTGTCCTGCAATTGCTCACGTCGTCCGGCGGGGATGCTGGAGGCGTCATCGTCGCCCGCACGTTCGGACGACTCAACATCAACGATGCTCGTGACATTCCTATCATTCAAATGAACTACGGGCAGGATGTGCCAATTCTTTACGCCTCGCTGGGCGTCCGAAGGATTACGGCGCTTGCTTATATGCTTTCCTGGGCATGGCGAGAACATCTGATTGCGTCGCGACAGCTCGGAGAGGAGCCGACGACGCGAATCGTGATGCTTTTCGATGAGATCGAAAGCCATCTTCATCCACGCTGGCAGAGATCCATTTTGCAATCGTTGTTGAAGGTGACGCAGACCTTGCAGCAAGGCGCAACGATACAGCTAGTGGCAGTCACACATTCGGCGCTCGTTCTTGCTTCCGCAGAGCCATTCTTCGACCGAAATCAGGATGCCTGGTTCGATCTCGATTTCGACGGCGATCCGCCGAGCGTGCACTTGCGGAAACGCGATTTCATACGGCACGGTGATGTATCGAATTGGCTCACGAGCAACGCGTTCGATTTGAAGAGTGCGCGGTCGTTGGAAGGGGAACGAGCTATCGAGAAGGCGCGGGCATTGCTACGAAAGCCGGTTCCGACACTTGAAGAAGCCCGCGCCATTGATGACGAGTTACGACGTGCAGGCATGCCAGATATCGACCCATTCTGGGTTCGTTGGGGCTATTTCATGGAGAAGTTGGGAGCTTCGACATGATTCCGATAACACTCGCCGACGCACCAATCGAATTCGACAGCCGAGTCAAACAGAAAGGGCTTCGCGCCATCGCAGAACTGGTGGGCGAAGCACCTGCAGAAGAGCGGCGAGGCCGGAAGCGCATTACGCTTTACAAGAGCCGCGATGAAATTCCACCGGAGAAATTTCCTCCTTATTGGCGCGATGTTTTACCCGACATGTTAGCGTCATACAAGCGCATCTGCTCATATTTGTGCCTCTATATTGAGCATGCGACGGGCAATCCCACTGTGGATCATGTCTTGCCGAAATCGAAGAAGTGGGGCCAAGTCTACGAGTGGTCGAATTATCGACTTGCCTCGGCCCTAATAAACAGCAAAAAGAACAAGCTCGATTTGGCTCTCGATCCATGCGACATGATTGACGAGTTGTTTGCGCTCGAGTTCGTCGGGTATCAAGTCAAACCTGGACCAAAAGCGACGACCGAAGCCATCATCAGACAAGTAGACGCAACGATCACGACGTTGGGACTCAATCTCGAAGAATGCGTTCAGGCTCGCGAAGAGTATATAGAGAACTACAGAAAGGGCCCGGACAACGAAGGGATTTCCCTGAGCTACTTGGAACGTCGCGCTCCGTTCATTGCTCGCGAATTGCGCCGCCAGAACCTTCTCGTGCGCGGAGACAAATGATGCACCCGCTTCACGACTACGTCGCCAAACAACTCGCGGACAAACTCAAGCAACGCAAAGTCGTCGTCTGGTATGATCCGCGAAGTGAATTCGTTCCGTTTGTCGCGGAAAAACGCGGCGGGCCAAGGACCAACGCTGAACCCATCACGCTCACCATCGGCGGGCTGAAAACGTTGGTCGTCGAATACGCAGAATCGATGTTCGAACTGCGTGCGCTTGTCGAACCGCACGTCTGTAACGATTCCCCCGATACCGTGCTGATTTATTTGCCAGGTTGTGAACGAGACCGTCAGGGCTCGGTGCTGATGGAGCTGGAAAAAGCCGGAACGACCTGGGAGCCGCAGCTCAAACAGCTTGCGAAACACGTGTTGCTCCAGAAGTACACGATCGGCATGGTCGATGAAATGCTCCCGTTCGACCGCAAAGTCACGTACGAAGATTTGGCCATTGCTTGCTCCAACACGTCGTCCAATGAGGCGCCATCGATATTGCGCAGTATTTTTCACGAAACGCGCGGGCATGAGGGATTGCTTGCCGCGTGGCTCGTGAGCGATTCGCGAGACGCGGAGATCGAGGCCAAAGGAGCAAAACGAGAGCTGGAAAAACTCGTACGATCGCAGCTTGGGCTGGTGCTCGAGGAAGACGCGCCGCTCGGCAAACAACGCGCGGTGACTTTGCGGTATGTGTTGGCGGGTGAATTCCGTAGCGACTTGAACTGCCCTGCCCCGGCGTGCCTGGATGGAGTCCCGAGCCCGAAAACGAAGGACGACGAGTCCGCATTGCGCGAGCTTTCGCGGCAACTTCGCGGAGGTTATCCCGATGCGTATGCGACGCTGGCCGACCGGGTGGAAAAAGAGCTTGGCCTTTCGGCGGCGAAATTGCCAGCAGGGGCGCTGGGAGCCATTGATACGTTTCGGTTTGAAGAACGCGCATTGCTACGTTTCTGCGGTGAGCTCATCGCGGACAAACTATTCGATGATGCGGTGAAAATCGTCGGCGAGCGCGAGCATAGTTTTTGGCTCGACCGAGACGTCGCGCGCAAAGCGCAATGGGAAGCATGCCGGCGCATGGCGGAATTGGGGCGCGTGGCGTTTTCCGTGCAAAAGGCCATCGGGCAAAAAGCCGGCGCAGATGTGAATGCGTGGATCGATGCGTATACGAGCGGTTGGTATCGTCTGGACCAAGCGCAGCGGCGGCTCGAAGCGTGGGTGGCGAATCTGGACGAAGAGCCCGAAGAACGACCGATTGGCGTGGTTCGTCGCGCGTATGAAGACGCTTGCCATTCGATGGCCGAAGGTTTTACCAAGGCGCTGGTGAAGGCGAATTTCTCGGCGTCCGGCTCGCTGCATCAAACGCGAATATGGACCGATGTCGTTTCGGAGCGGCCCAAGCCCGTCGCGTATTTCCTAGTGGATGCAATGCGCTTCGAGATGGGCGTGGAGCTTGCCGAACGTTTACCAAAGAGTGCGGAAGTATCAGTCAAGCACGCCGTTTCTGCCTTGCCGAGCATTACGGCGATTGGTATGGCGGCATTGCAGCCGGGCGCGTCGAAGAGTTTTGATGTCGTGGCCCAAGGTGGAAAACTTGGCGTGCGTATTGATGACGCGTTTCTGCCGGATCTGGTGGCTCGAAAGAAGTTTGCCGCGGCTCGCGTGCAGAACCTCGTTGATTTCTCGCTCGACGAGCTGTTGAGTTTGTCCGCGTCGAAGCTGGCCAAGAAACTCGAGAAGGCGCAAGTCGTCGTCGTTCGCTCGCAGGAGATTGATCATGCGGGCGAGGCTGGTTTTTCGATTCTATCGCGGCGCATGATGGAGCCGGTCATTGATGACCTCGCGCGGGCCATTCGCAAGCTCGCCACGGCAGGCGTGGAGCATGCGGTCGTGAGCGCGGACCACGGGCATTTGTTTTTCGCATCCGATCGTGACGAATCGATGCGTATGGACGCGCCTGGAGGCGATACGGTGGACTTGCATCGCCGCTGCTGGATTGGTCGAGGCGGCGCAAAAATCCCTGGAGGCATTCGCGTGAGCGCGGCGGCGCTGGGTTATGCATCGGACTTGGAGTTTGTCTTTCCAACGGGCTCGGGTGTGTTTCGATCGGGCGGAGACTTGGCGTTTTACCATGGCGGACCGTCGCTGCAGGAGATGATTGTCCCGGTCAT
>CAZETM010000714.1:0-5258 GCA_964514885.1 uncultured Polyangium sp.
CCTGCTGGGCGGCGCGGGCGAGGTTCTCGAGGCGGCCAAGGGCTGCGACGAGTTCAACTCGGGTAACTTCGGTTCGTTGGACCTCAAAGGAGATGCCAAGGTCAACGCGAAGGTCAAGTCGTTCCTTCAGGCGTCGTATGACGTGAACAAGACCGTCGTGAGCCTCGAGGGAGACCTCATCAAATCCTGCGCGGCGCTCGGTAAAGACCTCGGCATGCCCGAAGGCGAGTTGAAGGCGGAAGTGGGCGGCGGCAAGGGTGCCGACAAGGTCTGCACAGCAGTTGCCGGCAAGCTCAAGTCGATGATCGGCGCGCAAGCCGAGGCGAAACTGTCGGTCGAGTTCGACCCGCCCAAGTGTTACGCGGACGTCGATGGCATGGCGAAGTGCCTGGATGAATGCGGTTCGCCGATCGAGCCGGGCAAGCTCGAAGCGAGCTGTTCGGGCGGCGAGATCAGCGGCTCGTGCGGAGCGGAATGCAAAGGCAAGTGCACGGTCGACGCGGGCGCGCAATGCACGGGTAGCTGCCGCGCGGCTTGCTCGGGTAGCTGCGATGCGAAGTTCAACGGTTCGTGTGGCGGCAAGTGCGACGGCAAGTGCGACGGCAAGGACACGAAGGGTGCATGCGCGGGCAAGTGCGAAGGCAAGTGCGACGCGAAGGCGGAAGGCACCTGCGGCGGTACGTGCGATGGTTCGTGCTCGGGTAGCTGCGAGCTGAAGGCGGCGGCGAAGTGCTCGGGCTCGTGCTCGGGTGGTTGCAGCGCGACGATCAAAGAGCCGCAGTGCTCGGGCGAGTTCAAGCCCCCGACGGTCGACGTGCAATGTCAGCAGACCTGCGCGAACCGCGCTGCTGCGAGCGCGCGTTGCGATGCGCCGAGCGTGCGCGTCGTTGCGGGCGGCAAGGTCAACACCGAGGTGATGAAGCTCATCAGCGCGTTGAACAAGAACTTGCCGAGCATCATTCGCTTGTCGGCTGGTAATGGACCGAAGATCAAGCTCGGCATCGAGGCTCTCGGCACGACGGGCAAGGGCATGATCGACGTGGCCGGCGATGCGGGCGGCAAGGCGATTGCGTGCATCAAGGCGGGCGTCGATGCGACGGTCAACGCGACGGCGTCGATCAACCTCGAGGTCAAGGCGAGCGTGAACGTGAGCGCGTCGGCGACCGGCAAGGTCAACTGAGCGTTCGATAGCGTTTGGCTCGTACACGAGGGCTCGGTCATGACGACCGGGCCCTTCGTCATTTTGTTTTGGACTCAAATCAAGTGGTTTGGGAACAAACTAATTTGTCGATCGTCAGCGAGTCGACGGCTGGCCAGATTTTTTGCCCACGAGCGCTTCCACTTTGGCTTCGAGCGGCGCGTCCGCCTTCGTCTTCTGTTTCTCGATCCACGCAATCACCGGATCGCGCCATTGAATTCCCAACGCTACGCCTTTCGGATCGTGCGTTCCGAACATGGATCCATCCCCGCCCGTGTACATGAAGTCCGTAATGAGCACCGTGTAGCGCTTCTTTTTATCGAGCGGTTTGCCGCCAATGAGCCATTTCCCGTCCGCACGTTTTTCCGCACCCGCGGCGATGAACTTGGGCCTTTCCAATTCCATTTCCAAGTGTTCACCCGAAACGGACAGTTTCATCAGCCGATTGTCGAACGGCAAGACGCCCCATAACGTGGCATGCGTAATCGGACCGGCAGGAATCACTTGGCGAATGCCGCCTTTGTTGACGATCGTGACGTCTCCGCCCATTTCCTCGAGCCACGCAGCCGCCACGATCTGCCCCACCGTGTGCTCGGGACCGATGCCGCCTTTGCTGTGTCCAATCACCACGCCGAGCGCTTGATCCACTTTTTTCTTCCAATTTTCTACGGCCGCAGTGAGCACGGGATCGGGGAAAACGCTCGGTGATGCCGCCACGTCGACGATGGATGGATCGACAGACATCACTCGTGATTTTGGCGGCAACGACGGATCCACATGAAGCACGACCCGCACATATTGATGCATGCGCCATTCCGCGCTCATGACGTTCAGCTCGCCCACGCGTTCGTGCATTTTCTTGTGACAATGACCGCCCCCGACAAACGATAGCTTCCATTCCGGATGTTTGGCGACCACAGGCACGAGCACATCGGGGCATTCGTGCGCAATCGTGATGATTGCATCGACGCCCGCTTCCCATACTCTCGGAATGGTCCGCTGCAGCGCTTCTTCCATTGGCTCGAACGTCATGCCCACGAATCGTTCGGCCATGGCCGTGCGTAATGTATCAACCGTGGCCAGACCGACCACGCCAATGCGAATGCCTTGTCGCTCGAAGATCTCGAAGGGGCGCAAGTCCAGTTCTTTGGCGAGCTGAGCGTCATCGATGCGCACGTTCGCTGCCAAATAACGCATCTTTGCTTTGTCGCGATTTTTGGGGAATTGCGCACGGCCGAAATCGAATTCGTGATTGCCAAATGCGGAAGCTGCGTATCCCAACCGAGCCATCGATTCAGCCATGGGCTCGCCGAGGAAATACGTCGAAATCGCGGGGCCTGTGAAGTTGTCACCACCCGATAACAACAATGTTCGGGGATTCTTGCAATTTTCTGAATGCGGCGAGGCGAATGTCTCGTCGGCATTGATGGCAAATGGCGCCGCTCCTGGGCAATGCCCTTCGACCTTCACGAGTTGTCCCAAGAGTTCGGCAACTCCGCCACGGTTTGTCCCATCTCGAGGCGCACCTTCAAGCCATCCGTGTTCGTCGCTGGTATAAAGCAGCGTAACTGAAACGGGTTTCTTTATCGTTTCGGCGGTTGGTGATGGCCCAGTCTTGGAAGGCGTCTTCTCCGCTATGAGCTGTGATGGCGGAGGCGATGCCGAGCCACATGCCGCCGAAAAAAGCGACAGAAGAAGCGTAAAAAGCGGAGTGCGGGTAGCGAAGGATCCCATGTGTGCGCTCAGTTTAGCGCAAGGTTGGTCGAACAGGAATCAAAGTAGCGGTGCATCTGTTCCGAAACGAGACGGTGAGGTATGCTCGCGTTGCTGCTCATTCACCGTCGGGCTTCATGGATATTCGATCGCAACTTCTCGAGCTTTTGGCGCCTTGGCCGGTGGGGCACGAGGTTTTACCGGGCGTGCGTTTGGCGGGCGCATCGACGGAGCTTGGCATGCGCCTTCGTTTCGAGATGGATGATGGCGTGCTTTGGGTCGATGTCGCGCCCATCGAATATGCGCCGGTGCATGCAGCGCGAAGCGAACGACTCGCCTTTGGGTATCGCACCGAAGGAGACAAGCGAGCGATCGATCCAAAGTTTGGGCTTTTGCTTTGCCGTCAAGTTGCCGCTCGAGCGAAATTGAACGAGGCGCGTGCGTTTGCCGCGGTGGACGAAGAAAAACACGACGACGGATCGCGCATTCGCCGCGTGGACGTTGATGCTTTGTTGGAGCTTGCGGGCTGGAAAGATCAATTATTCTATTCGTTGAGCCCTTATGTCGGTTGCAGCATTGGTTGTCGATTTTGTTATGCGTCGTCCAAGGTCGATCCAATGCGTGCCGTGCTCGGTTTGCCCGCTGTACCGTGGGGATCGTACATCGACGTGCGTCGTAATGCGCCGGATGTTCTTGCCAGCGAGCTCGAGCGCTTGCCGATCCGGCCGATCAAGTTTTGCCCTGTCGTGAGTGACCCGTATCAGGCCATTGAGCGGCGCGAGCGGCTGACGCGGCAATGCTTGCAGACCATTCGGAAAGCAAGTCAGCCTTGGCCGGTGCTGCTCCTGACGCGATCGAAATGGATCCTCGACGATTTGGACTTGATTGCCTCGATTCCTCGCGTGCATGTTGGCGTGTCGCTACCGACGATCGACGACGAAGTAAGGGCGCATTTCGAGCCTCGGGCCGCATCCGTATCTGAAAGGCTGGAGGTCTTGCGGGCATTCCGGGGCGCTGGGGTACGCACGATGGCCATTGTGCAGCCTATTTTCGACGGGTCGCTCGAAAGGCTTGCGGATGCGTTGGTCGAAACGACCGATTCGGTCAGCATTGACGTGCTTCGAGGTGTAATGGGCGCGGAACTTGATTTTGCGACGCCGCGTCACGCGCCCACGCGCGAGCATGAATGGCAAGTGACGCGCGCTCGCGAGCTGGCGGGGTTGCTTGGTGAGCGTGGCGTGCCGGTGTGGACATCGGAATTGCCCCCAGGAGTTTGACCGATGAATCAACAGAATGGTCGACGATTGCATATTGGCGTCATCGGAGGAGGCACGGCGGGGCATTTCGCCGCGCTTGCCATCAAGCGAAAGTTTCCCGATATCGACGTGACGCTGGTGGAATCCAAGAGTATACCGATCATCGGCGTGGGAGAAGCGACGACGACGCTCATGCCCCCATTTTTGCACACGCAACTGGGGCTCGATATCGTCGAAATGTTCCAGATGGTCAAACCCACATTCAAGCTAGGCATCAAGTACGAATGGGGTTTGCCGGGTGATTATTACTTCACCTCTCCATTTGGTGTGGCCGAACCTGTCGAGGCGTACGTTTTCGAACGTGATTTACGCGCCCAATCGCTGATGTCGCTTTTTATGGCGCACGATCGCTGTCCGATTTTGCGCAGTCCTGAAAATGAATTGCATTCCCTGTTGCCCAGTGTCAAGTTCGCCTATCATTTGAACAATGCGCCCTTCGTCGCGTTTCTCGCTCAATCAGCCGCTCGGCTAGGCATTGGGCATGTGGACATGAGCATCGACCACGTCCTGACGAATGCCGAGGGCGATATCCAAGCCGTTCGCTCGAACGACGGGCGCGAGCTGCGTTTCGACTTGTACATCGATGCAACGGGATTTCGTTCACTGTTTCTCGAGCGCGCCCTTCATTCGCCATTTCTTAGCTATGAATCCAGCTTGTTTTGCGATACTGCGATTGTCGCAAAGGTCCCTCAACGAGACACAATTCAACCTCATACGACGGCCGAAACGATGGATTGCGGGTGGTGCTGGCGAGTTCCTGTCGAGGGCGAGGATCATCGAGGTTACGTGCATTCGTCGGCGTTCATCGATCTTGATGCTGCAATGGCGGAGATGCGAACCAAAAATCCTGGAATGGGGGAACCTTGGGTGGTGCGATTCCGATCCGGGCGACACCGCGAATTCTGGTTGAAAAACACCGTGGCATTGGGCAATGCGTATGGTTTCGTCGAGCCACTCGAATCGACGGCTTTGCACATGGTCATCATCCAAGTGGCGTATTTGCTCGCGGGCATCGAAGCAATGCAAAATCC
>CAZETM010000715.1:0-5234 GCA_964514885.1 uncultured Polyangium sp.
GCCAACGTCGTGGGCTTAGGGCCCTCCATTGCCGCGCTCTTGCCGATGATTTCGCACGACAACAAGCGTTATGTCTTCACGAACGGTCCTGGGGAGCCCGCCCAGTTCGGCACGCCAAGCCGCTCCATCAGCCTCATGGACCTCAATGTCGACGAAGCCACGGATACGTTGACGTTTTCCAATCGCAAGCTACTCATCGACAATGGACCGAATGGCTCCGTCGCCAAATTCACCACCTTCATGCCCGATGCCGACCATATCGTGTTACAGGAAGGCGAAGGATACGTGGCCAGCTACGATATGATGCTTCCCACGTGGGGCGCTAATTCGAGTTATACAACGAGCACCGGGCGCCTGCACATGATTCGCGCCTCGACGGGCGAACATATCGAGCTTTCGACGCTCAATGCTGGAATTACCGACATCGATCGACAACGCAACTATGAGCCGTTTGCTTTGCCCGTAACGGCTGGCGGGTATTTCTGGGTCGTGTTCACGAGCATTCGCGAATACGGAAACACGTATTCAGGTCCCAACGTGCGTAAACAATTGTGGGTCGCTGCGATTTCGCCCAACCATGCCGTCGGTCAGGATCCGAGCCATCCGCCATTTTACTTGCCCAACCAGACCGAAACCGCCAATGAACGAGGCTTCTGGGCCCTTGCGCCTTGTCGAGCCGCTGGGCTGACGTGCGAGACGGGTGATGAATGTTGTGACGGATTCTGCCGGCCTAGCGACCCGAAGGATCCTGCCTCGCCCAAAGTTTGCAAACCGCCCGAAGGGTGCTCGCAAACTTCGGAAAAGTGCACAAACGATGGGGACTGCTGCGAAGCTGGCGCGGGCACCACGTGCATTGGTGGATTCTGCACGCCGAAAACCCCGACCTGAAATGAAGTCAACCTCAGTCGTTTAGCTCGAACACCTCGTCGAGCGTTGCGGCAGACAATTCCCGTTCGCCCCAACGCTCGATCTGCGAGCCATCGGCGCTGTCGATGCGCTTCCCGTCGATCACATGGCCGAGAGCCTGAAGATTGTAACCTAGCCGAAGAAAAGCACGCAGCGGGTCCGAGCGTCACTTTTTTGATTGACGCGCCTCGGCATACCGTGTCTGCTGACGGCCTACGGAGCGTTTCGCAACTCCAAGGAGCTCGAGTCATGCGCAGCGGGGACGTGTTGGCGAATCGTTTCGTGATCGACCGCTTGGCGGGCCGCGGAGGGATGGGCGAAGTGTATTGCGCCTCGGACCGGGAAACGGGTCAATTGGTCGCGGTCAAGGTGCTGCGTGGCGAAGGCGCCGGCAACATTGTGCGATTCGAGCGGGAAGCGCGTATTCTCAGCAAGGTGGACGACTCTCGGGTGGTTCGACATGTTGCCCACGGAAAGGCGCCGTCGGGCGATCCGTATTTGGTGATGGAATGGCTCGAAGGCGAGGATCTTGCCCAGCGCTTGAGTCGCGGACGCCTTGGGACTGCGGAAAGCGTGGCACTTTGCGCGGACGTGGCGGGCGCTCTGGGAAGATTGCACGAAAAAGGTATCGTTCATCGGGACCTCAAGCCGAGCAATGTGTTTCTCGTCGGAGGCAGGACAAGCGACGTGAAATTGCTCGATTTTGGGATTGCGCAAATCGCAGCGTCGACGCGGGTGACCTGGACGGGAGCGCAACTGGGAACCTTTGGTTACATGGCGCCCGAGCAAGCGAATGGAACGAAAGACATCGACGCGCGCGCGGACGTGTTTGCCCTGGGGTGCGTGCTCTTCGAATGCATTGCGGGTGAGCCGGCGTTTGGCGGGACGCATCCGTTGGCCATTTTGACGAAAATCTTGATCGAGGAAACTCCGCTGCTCGAAAAGCGGATGCCAGACGTGCCCGTCGAATTGGATACGCTGGTGGGTCGATTGCTATCCAAGAACCGGGACGACAGGCCCCGTAATGGTCACGCGGTGGCCAAGGCATTACGAGCGCTCGAGAATTTGCCACGACAAGCGATCGACAAAACGGTGCATGCCATCCGAGCGCCAGCGTTGCAAGCAGTGCCAGCATTGACGGACAGCGAACAGCGGGCGTTGGCAGTGATTCTGGTGAGCGCACCGGCAAATGATTCCGAGGCGCACGAAGCGGAAATCGAGGCGGCTGCGCGTGCGCACGGGGCGACGATGACGCGGCTATTGAATGGGTCGCTGGCGCTGTTGGTATCAAGCACGGGTGTGGTGACGGATTTGGCGGCGCAAGGCGCGCGCTGTGCATTGGCAGTCAGTGCATGCGCGGCCGGCCGGCGTGTGGTATTGGCCATGGGGCGCAGCCATGGCACCGAGTCGGTTCCCATGGGTCCCGCCATTGATCAAGCGGCGAGGCTTTTGGGCAGCGGATCACCCGAAAGTGGCGTGGTGTCCATTGACGATGCTTCCGTGGGACTGCTCGATGCGCGATTTAATGTGCGTGACGAAAGCGGCGTGTATGTGTTGTCCGGCGAGCGGGACGTGGCCGAAGTGCGCACGCTGCTGGGTAAACCGACGCCGTGCGTGGGCCGGGAGCGTGAATTGCGAACTCTGCAAGCGCAGTTCGACGATTGCACCGGCGACGAACCGCGGGCACAAGTGGCGCTCGTGACCGCGCTGCCAGGCGTTGGCAAATCGCGACTCGGACGGGAGTTTCTCCAAACGGTGCAGACGCGCAGCGAATCCGTGTCGTTATGGACCGCTCGGGGCGAACCACTTCGCGCTGGTTCGGCGTTTGCTCTTGCTTCGCAGCTCGTGGAAAGCGCGGCGGGTATTCGCGGAGGCGAGCCCGTCGACGTGCGTCGAGAAAAACTTGGAGCGCGGGTGGCCGAGCATGTGGCGGCGACCGATCAGCAACGCGTGACGGTCTTCCTTGGCGAGATGATTGGAGCGCCGTTTCCGGATGAAGGGAATCTGCCTTTACGAGCCGCGCGCGCCGATGCGCAGTTGATGAATGATCAAATGCGTACGGCATTTGCGGATTTCTTGGCGGCGGAATGCGAATTCAACCCGGTACTCGTCTTTTTGGAAGACTTGCATTGGGGCGATACGCCAACGGTCGAGGTGCTGGGGCGCGCGCTCGGGGATCTGGCGGAAAAACCGATCTTCGTGTTGGCGCTGGCGCGTCCCGAGGTCCACGAAGTGTTTCCAACGCTTTGGGCAGGGCGCTTCGTGCAAGAGAATCGCATGAACGAGTTGTCGAAAAAGGCTGCTGAGCGATTGGTGCGACACGTGCTCGGCGAACGGGTGACCGGACCAACCGTCCAAAAGATTGTCGAGCTTTCGGCGGGCAATGCGTTTTACCTGGAAGAACTGATTCGCGCGGCCGCGGAAGGCCGCGGGGATGATTTGCCGGACACCGTGGTGGCGATGGTGCAATCGCGCCTGGGCGTGTTATCCGATGCAGAACGCCGATTGCTACGTGCAGCAAGCGTATTCGGTGAAACCTTTTGGGCGGGCGCTGTATCGACGTTGCTTGGTGATTTGCAAACCAGCATAGGCAAAGTCGACGAGAAACTCCGAGCGTTCGTAGGCAAAGAGTTGTTCCTGAAACGCGCCGAAAGCCGATTCCCGAATGAAACCGAATATGCTTTTCGGCATGCGCTCCTGCGCGAGGGAGCGTATACGATGCTGACGGACGACGATCGAAGACTGGGGCATCGCTTGGCTGGCGAATGGCTGCAACGAATGGGCGAAGATGACTCGGTCGTGCTGGCGGAGCATTTTGAAAAGGGCGGCGAGGGCGCCAAGGCGGGCGAGCAATGGGCTCTTGCGGCGGAACGAGCGTTCCAAGGTATGGACACGCAACGCGGAATTGGTTATGCTCATCGCGGTCTTGCTTGTCCAATATCCACGGACATTCGGAAGCGCCTTCTCGGAACATTATGCCAGTTGCATACTTTCCGCTTGGAAGGTTTGGCCACGGCCCGTCCTCATGCGGACGAATTGCTCGAGATTAGCCAACCTGGCAGCACGGAATGGGCCCAGGCCATGCTCGTCGTAATCGTCATTGCGACGCAAGGCGGCGACATGGAGGCGTTTGCGCGGGCATTAAGAACCATCATGACCGTCGAAATGCAGCCCGAGTCGGCCGAAGTTGCGCTGCTGGTCGGAAGTACATGTTACGTGCTCGATTTGTATGGAAACATCGCGCAATCCGATGCCGTGTTCGAGAAACTCGAATCGCTCGCTCGCAACTCGGGTGAACACGTCTCAGGCGCTCTGACATTCTATCATCTTCTTTTGGGGGTTCGCTCAGCCCAAGCAAGGCAAAATCCTCTGGTTGGGCTCAACCATGGGCGGACCGCGGTTCAGTTGGCCCAGACGATGGGCCACCGAAGGTACGCTTCCATAATTTCGGTCTTCGTGGCGATAAATTCCTGGTTTCTGGGGGCAAACGCTGCAGCGAAGACCGCGCTCATGAGCGTCAACGCTTCGGATGGCGAGCACGGGCTCGCCTCCTCAATGCGTCCGGTCGCGCTCGCATGGCTTCTCGCCGACGCGGGCTCGCTCGATGAGGCGCGAACATGCGCACTGGACCTCGTTACGCGTAGCCAAACGCGCTCCCTTCCCCTCGACGAAGCCCGGGGGCATTGGGTGCTTGCCGAGGTGCTCCGCCGAATGGGAGATCTCGATGCGGCAAATACGGAAATCGAAACGGCTCTTTTGATGTTGCGAATGGTTTGTCCCCTGGACGTACCCGGCGCGCTGGCGACGCTTGCAGCATTACGACGGGCGCAGGGAAAGCCCGATGAAGCTCTCGCCGCCGCCGAAGAGGGCATGACGAGAATGGATGCTATGGGCGGCGCGTGCAGCCAGTTTTTCCGCAATGCGTTTTTGCGGCTCGAGCACGCCGAAGCCCTGAATGCCTGCGGCCGTGGCGATGACGCCAAGGTGGCCATCACCAAAGCACGCGAATGGCTTTACGAGGTCGTCGCCAAGATCGGGGATGACGAATACAAGAAGAGCTTTTTGGAAAACGTGCCCGAGAACCGTAGAATCATCGAATTGGCGGAGCGATGGCAAGTGCGCGCAGGGAAATGAACCCACCAATTTTGGCGCGGTACCACGCGAGAAGGTGTCACCCGAGGTCCCGGTCTAAAGTGTTACCAACGATCGCGGTTGCACACTCACGTTGGCGCTGCCGGCGGCTCTGCTGTGGTTTCGTCCGAATCTACAGTTCCGCGTTCAGGCGAAATGGCCAACAGTCGCGCCGCCGCTTCCGGGTCGTCTCGTCG
>CAZETM010000716.1:0-5233 GCA_964514885.1 uncultured Polyangium sp.
GCAGGAGGATCGTTGCGTTCGATGGAGATGGGAAGTGCTCGTCGTGTGCACATCGGTCCAGATCATCTGTGCTTGGTGGTCAGGTTTGTCTGGGCACGCTAGCACCTCGAAACACGGAATTTGACAGGTTGGTTCAATGTGGTGCCATCACCGAAAGAACCAACTGTAGGGGCGCGATTCATCGCGCCCCCTGATGCCGTTTCATGGGGCGCAATGAATTGCGCCCCTACATTTCGGTCATCGAATTTTGAATCAGTCAACTTCCCTGTGGCGAGGTACTAGCGGGGAGATCTTTGGAGGACAAACGATTGACGATGCACGCGACACGCGAAGGTAACGCGGTCGATGAGCAAGACCAGACAAGGTGGACGGGTTATGTGAATGGCTTGCGTTGGACAGCTCTGGATCGGTATGCTGGTGGGCATGACTATGGATACTTTCGAGCCTTCGAACTACACGAGTCCTCCTCGCATGACTTTGGAGGGCGGCATTGCTTTGGGTCGCGCATTGGTGGTTGCGTGTCCGCCGAAGATGCCCGCGCGAATTCACAAGGCTGCGCAGAAGCTCGCTGCAGCGACGGACAAGGCCCAGGAAAAGCTGGCCGCTCGGCAAAAGGCATTGGGGGCCATTTCAGATGAAGACACGCGTCTCATCGATCAAGCTGGCGATGCGTCCTGGAGCGCATTGCGGGCGCGGGTCAATGCATACGCAATGCTTCCGGTCGACGAATATCCGGATGCAAAGCGCGCGACGGAGCTGGTGACCATTCTTTTTGGCGATCAAGGGTTATCGTTTTTGCTCGAGACTTATCCCGTGCAATGGACGACAGCCGATACCATTCTGAAGCGAATCGATGCGGAGGGATTGGCGGCGGATATCGATCGTATTGCTGGGAGCGATTTCTTGGCGAACGCTCGAAAGCGGCACGCGAAATATGGCGCAATGGTTACGAATATGCTCATCAAAGCCGAGGTGAGCCAAATAGACTTGAGCGCCGAGATTCGTACCTTGGGCAATGCGATCGTCGCGTATGCCACGAAAGTCTGCGCCCACGTCGAGGAGGACGATTTGGATACAGTAACCCTCGCCCGCGGGGCATTGCGACCCATCGATGCGCACCGCGAGGCCAACGCTGCACATGGGAAAGGCTCCGGTGCTTCGGCGAACCCCGCGCCCGGGGCTTCCGAAGGCTCCTGAGCACCCACGAAGCCCAAGTTTTCGGGGTAACGAAGGGTCGGGAGTATCCGCAAGCCCCAAGTTTTCGGGGTTGTGGAGGGTCGGGAGTATCCGCCAAGCCGCGACGTTGGGGTTTTCGAAGGCTTTGGAGTATGCTCAAAGCGTAACCTTTGAGGTTCCGAAGGCTTTGGAGTATCCGCAAGCCCCGATATTGCGGTTTCCGACGACTCGTCAAGTACCCAATGCACGATGCGACCATGCTCGTCGATAATCCAGATCGTGGTCGATCCCTGTTTTCATCGTTGTAAAGGCGTCCAGGATGAAATACGGGGGTTGATTTCCCTACGTACCATGCATCACTCGTCGTTGCTCCGCGTACTCTCTTCGTCTCGTTGAATCTCGCCGAAGACGTTGCACGCGCAGCGGCGCATGCTCGAGCACCCAACACGCGTCGCGCGTACTCGAGTGCGTGGGAGCGCTGGGAAGCGTACGCGTTCGATCACGGAGCGAGTGCTCTTCCGGCGTCACCGCTCGTGGTTGCGGCGTACATGGCGCATCTCGATGTCGAGGGGCTTTCGCCGAGCTCGCTCGCCGTGGCGATGGCGGCGATCGTCGATCGTCATCGCGCAGCTCGATTTCCTTTGCGCTCAAACGATCCTGCCGTGCGCGATGTTCTCGCGGGGATTCGTGCGCGTCGTGGCACTCGTCCTCGAGCGAAGGCGGCGCTGTCGCCAACGGATCTTCGCGCGATGATGGAGGCGCTTCCATCAGGACTGCTCGGTCTGCGTGATCGAGCGCTGTTGCTCGTGGGCTTCGCGGCTGCGCTTCGCCGTGCGGAGCTGGTGGCGCTCGATGTCGCGCACGTCGCGTGGCATCGCGAGGGCATCATCGTGCATGTGCGGCGGAGCAAGACGGATCAAGCTGGCGAAGGCGCCGACGTGCCGGTGCATGCAGCGGACGGACCGCTCTGTCCGGTGCATGCTCTTCGTGGGTGGCTCGATGCGACGAAGATCGTTGGTAAGTCCTCGCTTCGCCCCGTAGTGACCTCGTTGTCGCCGCATGATTTCACAGTGCTCCGAAAGGAGTCTCATCATGCGAATGGAAGAAGAGGCGGCAGCGATTCGCGCCGAGGTAGGGGCACTCGTGGGGCGCCGCGGACGCGGCAATCCGTATCCGCAAGAGCTGCGTCGACGGGCCATTGAATATTTTCTGGCACGGCGCAAGCGTCAAATTCCGCCGGCCAAGATTTCCGTGGAACTCGGAATCGGAATACCGACGTTGCGAAACTGGACGTCATGCAAACGTACACCCGGCGTCAAAGTGGCGTCGGCCGGCTTCGAGCGACTCGAGGTCATTGATGCACCCACGAATTCGACAACCAAGCAGTTTCTCGTTCGTGGACCCGCGGGTCTGTGCATTGAAGGACTCGATATCGATTCGCTCGCCGACCTCATTCGGAGGTCGTCGTGATTGGCTCGACACGCCAAGTGGTCGTGTACGCGTATCGCGAGCCCGTCGATATGCGCAAGGCATTCGATGCATTGACAGCGCTCGTGGCGCAGGGCCTTCGCCGCGACGTCATGTCCGGAGAAATGTTTCTATTCGTGAATCGAACACGCAAACGAGCCAAAGTTCTTTATTGGGATGGCACCGGCCTGTGCCTATTCGCCAAGCGTTTGGCAAAAGGACTCTTCGCAGCGCCGTGGGCACGCAAAGGCGACGGCCCGCTCGTGCTCACGACGAGCGAGCTTGCACTCTTGCTCGAAGGCAATGAACTCATCGCGCGCATGCCGCTTTCGCCGCCGGTCTACACACCCGCCAATCGCGTCCTGTCCTGGCGCTGAGTTTTCCCAAAATTCTTCATCGATTCCCTAGACAAACCCGGTTGGCGGTCTATAATGGCTGCCAATCGAAATGCGTTTGGATAACGAAACCGACCCCGATATTCTCAGGCGTGCCGCCAACTTGCTCGAGCGGGAAAACCATAAGCTCGTGCAAAAGAACATCGAGTTGACGCGGGAGCTCTTGACGCTCAAGGGCGGCAGCGCCGAGCAGCTTGCGCTGCGCATTGCGGAACTCGAACGGCAACTGGCCGTGAGAAACCAAATGCTATTTGGCGTATCGTCGGAAAAACGTGAGGGCGACAAACCCGCATCTCAATCCGAGCCCGAGCCACCGAAGCCACCGCAAAAGGGGCATGGTCCGAAGCCGCAATTGAAGTTGCCCTTGGTCGAGGTCGAGCACAAGAGCGAACCGGCCGATCGCATGTGCGTTTCTTGCGGTGGAAACCTGGATGAATGGGACGGGCAATCCGAGGATTCGGACGAAATCGACGTCATCGAGCGCAGGTTTGTCGTCAAGAAACACAAGCGACAAAAATATCGATGTCGTTGCGGCGCGTGTATCGAAACTGCGCCGGGGCCGTTGAAGCTTTTCGAGGGGGCTCGTTATTCGATCGACTTTGCCATCGAAGTCGCAACGGACAAGTATTGCGACCATTCGCCTTTGGAACGACAAGTGCGCAAGATGGGGCGCGAGGGGCTCGACGTCGATTCGCAAACGTTGTGGGATCAAATCGAGTGGGTCGCTCGGTTGTTGTCGCCGGGTTATGTCGAGCTGATGCAATACATCCTGAACAAGCCGGTCATTGGAGGCGATGAAACGCGGTGGCCGCTGCTTGGCAAGAAAAACAACGAGCCATCGCGCTGGCATGCGTGGGCCATTGCTTCTTCGGATGCCGTAGCATATCAAATTCACGATGGCCGATCGGCTGAAATCGCGAAGAAGGTACTGGGCGGCTATAAGGGTATCTTGATGTGCGACGGCTATGGCGTCTACAAGTCGCTTGCCGCGCAGTCGAATGAAATGAAGTTGGCGCATTGCTGGGCCCATGTCCGCCGCGAATTCATCAACGCCGAAAAAGATTTTCCTGCGGAAGGCAAAGTAGCGGTCGACTTGATTCGCGAATTGTATGCGGTGGAGGCGCTTTGCCCATTGGGCCCCGAGGGCGATACGATGCGCCTCGATTTGCGACGAGAACGGTCGAAGTCGATCATTGCCGCCATCCGAGCGTTTGCGGAAAACACACCGGTCATTCCGGAATGCAGCCTTGACAAGGCCATTAAATACATGGCGAGACTGTGGAGTGGGCTCGTGCGATTCCTCGATGATCCGCGAATTCCGATCGACAACAACCTGACCGAACGTAGTCAACGTGGAATCGTCGTGGGACGAAAAAACCACTACGGCTCGCGCTCACGGCGAGGGACGGAAGTCGCTGCGATTTTCTATTCATTCGTCGAAAGCGCAAAGCTATGCGGACTCGATCCAAAAGCTTATTTGAAGCGCGCGGTTATCGCCGCGCTGGGTGGCGAACTAATTCCATTGCCACACGACGTCGCGGCAAATCCCTGAACGGCCATTGATTCGACGTCATTCACGATTGCCGTGCTGAATCAGCGCGATGAACGCATCCGTCTGTCCATTGCATTGATGCGCCGCAGGTCCGCGACTATGACGTCCGGCTTGAGCGACGGTGCATTCGTGTGTCGTGCAGCGGAAAAATAGATGCGAACGGGCAATTGGTGATTGCGGCGGGCACAAAACCGTGCTTGGCCGGGAAACTACCGATCCGTCGAAGTCGCCGCCAACCATAAAGTGAGAACGACGTCACGACGGGGCGGAGCGAGGACTTACGATCGTTGGAGGTCCAATCTTTCGACGAGTCGATCGGTGGGGCCGAGTCGGTGCGCAAGCTCTGACGGGTCGAGCGGTGGCGCTCATCGTGAAGACGGCAGCGAAGCGCGTGGGGCTCGAGGCCGACGACCTCGCGGGGCATTCGTTGCGAGCCGGCTTCGCGACGACCGCGGCCAAGGCGGGCGCGAATCTGGCAGAAATCGGCCGAGTGACGCGGCACCGAGGCGAGGGGATGATCCGGCGTTACATTCGGGAGGGGACGGCGTTTGATGTGGATCCGTTGCGCCGGGTTATGTGCGAGAGGTAGGTTGGTCTAAGCGCCAAATGCACCCAGTCGATTCATACCTCACCACTTTTATAC
>CAZETM010000717.1:0-5233 GCA_964514885.1 uncultured Polyangium sp.
CGCTCACGCTGCGCACGGCGAGGAACGTGCCGTCTTCATCCGAAAGGTTGACGGATTTGTTGCTCGGCGGCGTAGGAAACGGGTTTCTGGCTTTTGGCCCGTGCGCGCCTTCGTTGACGACCGTGAACGTGGACATCTTTGTGCTCCCCGGCAACGAATCTCAGAATTCGGCAGGGGCGTCAAGTGCAGATGTTGGTGCTGCGCGAATTCAGGCGCCTTCGCGTCCAAGATCGGCTCGGTATGGGGCGAGCGTTTCCCGAAAGCCGTCCGTCCACGGGACGGGACGTTGGGCGTTGTGGAGGATTTGAAATGCATCGAGGTCGTCGAAATAAACGCCCATCAATGTTTCGTGAAATCGTGCCATGACGGCGCAACGTAGCACCATCGAGCTGTGAGGCGATACGTTCCTTCCTGAAATTCCGCCCCCGGTGTACTGTGGTGGGAACTGTCGCAATCGTGCTTACGCTTTAGCGCTGTCAGTTCAACGGAATTTCATCACGTCGATTAGTTGATCTCCGGCCGCTCTCTCGACTACGATGGCGCGATCCGCTTCGCTCTGATCGTGGGACGGATTGCAAGTTGGGTTGTACTCGGTCGAACGCGTCATGAGCCCACTCGTTCAGGGCCAGGAAACACATGCAAAAGGCCAGATTTTCGCGCGTTCAGCAGGCAGCGATTGCAGGTTTGTTGATGAGCTGCGCTTCTGTGGCGGCGGGGCAGGAATCGACGGGCACGCCGAAATTGGCGCTGGGCCGTTTCCACCCGTCACCGGCTGGCGATCGGATGTTTGGTGTGCAGTCACCGTACGTGACGGGGCACCTGAAGCCGTATGCGGCGCTGCTCTTGGACTACGCTTACAATCCGTTGGTTTTGCGTTCGGGGAACGGGGAGAACCTCGGCTCCATCGTAAAAAACCAGATGTTTTTGCACGTCAACGCGTCGCTTTCGCTTTGGAATCGAGTGCAGGTGAACGTGAATGCGCCGCTTGCTTTGGTGCAGTCGGGCGATAGCCCAAGCATTGATGGGCGAACATTTACTTCACCGTCCGGGGGCGCTTTTGGTGACTTGCGTCTCGGCGCTCGTGTTCGTTTGCTTGGTGGTTATTACGATGCCTTTCAATTGGGTATCGGTACCTATCTTTGGATTCCCACGGGTGGTGGCGATTTCGTCACTGATGGAACCGTGCGTGCGCTGCCTCAAATCATTGCTGGCGGGCGCGTGGGCAAATCCGTTTATTCGGTCGCGCTGGGGCCCGAGCTTCGGTCGTCGCAACGTTATTTCGACGCGGTAAAACAAGGGCCGATGATGACGGGCGGCATCGGATATGGATACTTGCTCGGGGCTGACGAGCAAATTCAGGTTGGTTTGGAAGCCTCGTTCTCCACGGTGTTTACGGATCCCGCGTCGTACAATACCAATGCCGAGCTGATGGCCAGCGGTCGATATCGTTTCCTGAAATCATTCGAAGCGGCCTTTGGCGTGGGGCCTGGCGTCAGTTTGGGTGTGGGCACGCCGCAAGTACGCCTCATGGGAATGCTCGCGTATTCGCCTGCCGTGGAAAGAGCCGTCGATAGCGATCGCGACGGCATTCTCGATCCTCGCGATGCCTGCAAGCTCGAACCTGGGCTGTATAACGCAGATCCCAAGAAAAACGGCTGTCCACCTGATAATGATGGTGATGGAATCATCAACGCCAAAGATGGGTGCGTCGATGTGCCCGGCATATCGCATCCGGATCCTTTCAAACATGGCTGTCCGTCCGACAAAGATGGTGACGGAATCATCGATATGCAGGACGGCTGCGCGGACGTGTCTGGCGTGGCAAACCCGGATCCAAAGAAGAATGGCTGTCCGTCCGACAAAGATGGTGACGGAATCATCGACATGCAGGACGGTTGCGCGGACGTGGTTGGCGTGGCAAACCCGGATCCAAAGAGGAATGGCTGTCCGCCTGATAAAGACGACGATGGAATCATCGACGCGTTAGATGCGTGCGTAGACCTGGTCGGCGTTGTCGATGTCGATCCGGCGAAGAATGGTTGCCCGCCAGATAAAGACCGTGATGGCGTAGCGGATGCGCAGGATGCATGTCCCGATCTGCCAGGGCTCAAGACGAAGGATCCGGCGACGAATGGTTGTCCGGGCGATACCGATGGCGATGGGATTCGCGACGACAAGGATGCTTGTCCGAATGAAAAGGGCGCAGCCGATCCGGATCCAAAGCAAAATGGTTGTCCCAAGTCCGTTCGCGTGACAGAGACCGAGGTCATCATTTTGCAACAGGTGCAATTCGATCCGGGCAGAGCGACGATCAAGAAAGTCAGCAATCCATTGCTCGACGAATTGGCCTTGGTAATGAAGGATCACCCGGAGTTTGTGAAGCTCGAGGTGCAAGGGCATACCGATGATCGCGGCGGCAAGGCGTTTAATGAGAAATTGAGCGACATTCGGGCCAAATCGGTCATGGCCGCGATCGTGGCACGGGGAATCGATGCCAGCCGGGTGACCGCGAAGGGCTATGGACAGAGCGTGCCGATTGGCGACAACAAGACCGATGCAGGTCGGGCAAAGAATCGGCGCGTGCAATTCGTGATCTTGGAAAAGAAACCGAAAACGCTGTCGCGTTGAAACGATAGTGTCGATGCTGGACGGTAATGCCCTGGAGAGTCTGCAACTGAAGCATGCTGGCTTGGCGCTGCGCTCATGAGAAAAATGGTAGGGTGCCCAAGTACGGCGGACAAATTTGAAAAGGACGGTTGACTTTCTTTCGTCCCAACTCCAATCGGTTCATCGCAGGGCCAGTCATGAGATCGACAGACAGCAACGTTGGGTTGGACGACAGCTTGCCCACAGGGTTACGGCGAGAACAGCTACGTCTGCTACGTCATTTTTGGTTTTACTTGGCGAGTCTGACGATCGGCTTGTCGACCATCATTGGGGTTGCGTACCAGACATTGACTGTCGTGCGAGTCGGCGGGCCTGCGTACACGATCATCATCGACAAGAAGGAACTGATCGCGGACATATTGCCGCCTCCAGCGTACGTCGTTGAATCGTATCTGCTCGTGCTCCAGCTCGTGGAGGAGCAAGAAGTGGAGTCGCGAATCAAGCTGGAGCGGCGGTTGATGATGCTGCAAGACGAGTATCAGCGGACCCAAGAACATTGGAGGTCAAAGCTTCCTGCTGGGCACCTGCGAGCAGCGTTCGTCGACGAGTCGTATGTCGCGGCGACAGAGTTTCATGAGGTTGTCAATAAGGAATTTCTTCCTGCGGTTCATGAGCGCGATTTCGTGCATGCTCGTGAAATTGCGTCTGGGCGGCTCAAACGGAGCTTTTCGGCTCATCGGACGGCGGTTGATCGCACGGTGGCGTTGGCGCGAGCTGAAAGTGAGATGGCGGAGCAGGAGGTCACAAATTTCATCAATAAGCGTACGCTGGTGCTGGTGCTGCTTAGCGTGACCGTGGGGATCGTGGTCGTTCGTTTGGCGTACGTTTTCGGCAGGCGGATGCTGTTGGCCAATCAGCTCTTGGCACACGATTTGGCGGAAAGACTCCGTATCGAGGGCAATTTGCGAGCGAGCGAGCTGTTGCGACAAGAGGCGACGAAGCAAGATGGGGCGTTCAAGTCAGCGCTGCTCATGTCGATTGCACACGATCTGCGTTCTCCGCTCGCTTCGATTGGTGCGTCTGCCGAGTTGATGATGCAGGCATCGGACCCCGCAGAGCGTCAAGGGCATTTACAGGTCATTGAAGGCAGCAGTCGCGACATGTCGCGATTGGTGAACAATCTGTTCGAGATGTTGAAGCTCGAGGCTGGAGCGTTGGAGATTCGGCGTGAATTGCAATTTGTCGACGAAATTGTGATGGCAGCGGTCGAGCGGATGCGGTCGGTCATTGGCGAACGTCGGGTGCAGGTAGAGCAGGGAGAGGGCGTGCCGCCCGTGAAATTGGACGAAACGCTGATGCTGGTCGTGTTCACGAATTTGCTCGACAATGCGTTGAAATATTCTCCAGACGGTTCGGCAATCACCATCGACATTGGGACGAACGGGAAAAACGTCGACATCGTGGTGACGAATGAAACATCGATTACGCATTTTGAATCGTGGGAAGATTTGTTTTTGCCTTTTCGCAGGGGTGCGCAAACGAGCAAAGGGAGAGTTCGTGGAACTGGGCTTGGACTGACCATTTGCCGCGGCATCATCGATGCCCACGGGGGGCACATTTCGCTCGACTCCATAGACCAGGGGAGGGTGCGATCGACCGTCTCTTTACCTATGACGGACAGGAGCTGAACCGTGCACGAGATTCGAAAATGACTGGAGCCCGAATTCTCATCGTGGATGATGATCCCCAAATGCTGCGCTATCTGAGCACGATCTTGGGTCATGCTAGTTATGGCGTGGCGTTTGCCCATTCAGGCAAGGATGCGCAGCTCGAAATGGCACGCCGCATTCCTGACCTGATTCTGCTCGACCTGATGCTACCCGATATGGATGGTATCTCGTTGATTGGCGAAATCATACAGAAGTCATCGGTGCCCATCATCATGCTTTCGTCGGTTGGCGAGGAACGGAGCAAGGTCGCCGCACTCGACGCTGGTGCCGATGATTATGTGACCAAGCCTTTTGGGTCGTCGGAGATCTTATCGCGAATCAGGGCGGTCATGCGACGCTGGGCAAAGTCGCCAGGATCCGTTGCGCGATTCACCCATGATGGAATCACGGTTGATTTCGAGCGGCGGGAAGTGACCGTGAATGAAGTCCCGGTGCACTTGACGCCCAAGGAATATGATTTGTTGAAGTACATGATCGAGCATGCAGGTAAGGTGCTCACGCACCGAATGTTGCTGACGGCGTTATGGGGACCATCGCACGCCGAACAAAGTCAGTACCTGCGCGTATTCATCGGTCAGCTACGGAAAAAGCTCGAGCCATCGACGCGTAGTCGAAGCATTATCGCCACCGAGCCAGGGGTAGGCTACCGATTAGCGGTGAGGTCGTGAAGAGGGAACGAACGGCGGGCGCTTATTTAGCGTTGGCGTACGAAGTGAGCAATTCGACGACGGCTTGAAAGCCATGCCGTCGAGCGTCGTCGATTGGAGTTGCGCCCCATCGGTCTCGAGGTTCCCGAGGAACCCCTTGGTCCAATAGAAACCGCACCATTTCTGTTTTCCCTTCGGAGGCAGCGAGATGCAGGGGGGTGCGATAATCGTAGTCGGCGACGTTGAGCG
>CAZETM010000718.1:0-5211 GCA_964514885.1 uncultured Polyangium sp.
CGAACAAGATCGACATCAAACTCGGGGATGCGCCTCTGGAGACGTCGCTCATCGAGGTCGATGCAGGCGCACCGTTGGCGGTCAATGGCCCCTACCGCAATTTGCCCCAACTGACAACCGTAAAACCAGGGGAAGACTTCTACTGTAAAACCGGCATCCCTGGCCCCGACGGCGGCACCCTCAACCAGAGGGAGTGGATTCTTCAGGTCAACCGCGCGGCGAACGACGGCGGGCTTCGCTCGGACCTCGCGGGCTTCACGTATCCTTGTAAGACGGGCTGTCCAGAGATTTGCACGGAGCCGGAGTTCCTAAAGGAGCCAGACGCCAAGCACCGCGACGCAGCGCGGGTGCACCACGTCGTGCGCAGGAGGGACCTGCGCGGTTGCGACTGGGGCACGAACGCAAACGGAAATGCTGCGCTTATCTCACGCGGGCTCAACGGGCATCTCTATAACAACTACCCCTTGAAGGCGGAGGTGGAGCAGATCAACAAGGTTCCGCCGTACGCCAACAAGCCATGAAGTTGCTGCTGCTCGTTTGTTACGACCACATTGACGCCAAGACCAGCCTGGTTTAGGCGACGCATCATGATCGAGTGGAACAATCGTCATTTCGGTCACCTCGTCTTCTTCGGCCGAGATGCCATTGTTCGCGCCGCGTTGCGCGCCTACGTCGAAACCTCCCTTCATGGGATCGCGCGCTTTAGCTTCCCGGCCTACGACTGGGTGGAGTGGGAGGGCGACCTTAAGCGGGGTGCCTTGCTCCATTTGCAAGAAAATGACCGCGTGGTCGTAGCGTGGACCGAGGCAGGCGTTGTCGGCCTCGCCTACGAGTTCACGTCGGGTCCGGTCGATCAGCTGGGCCTGTCGCGGGACGAGGTGACCAGTGGCCCCGACGATGTGGGTGGGGCCGTAACGGGCCTCCCTGACGAACTGGAGCCCGCATTCGTGCGGGCGGTCGGCCTGCTCGAGACGAGAAACACGGTGTATCTCAAGGGGGACTTGTATGAGTTCTGCAGCGAGAAATTGGCTGGCGCCGGCTTCTGGCTCTACGGCGATCGCTTTGGAGGCACGTTATTCACCTTCCGCGATGTGTACAGTGCCAGGGGCGCCCAGTGGCTGGCTCCGTGGGGCTTGCTCCACAAGGGGCGGCTGCTGCCGCGGACTTGTGAGGGCATTGGCTATCTTCGTCCGGGAAAGGTCGTGGTCAACCACGCCCGCCCCCAAGACGAGCCCGCCCACGCGATCATAGACGCCGTGGTCGATCGAAGGTTGAAAGGCCCCACGGAATTCACGCCCGCCGAACTCGAGACGCTCATTCACCCCGCGCTTAGCCCGGAGCAACTGCTTGGCGCTCAGCGTAGCCTTCAGATGGTAGGCATCACCTGGCCTGGCTCGCCCGAGGTTGCCCCCGAGACGCCGCGGCCACGGATCAACCCCTTCACGGACGAACCATTTCTGCGGCCAGAGCACGAGCACCTCATCCGATGCTTCGGACCCGTCCAGTTCAACCGCGACGCCATCGTGCGCGCCGCCCTGCGCGCCTACGTTGAAACCATCCTCGCACCACTCGACCCGCTCGCGCGCCATACGTTCTTGGCCTGCGTCGTGCCGAAATGGACGGGTGACCTTCAGCGAGGCGCCTTCTTCAACGGGGACGGCTGCGGAAACTACGACGTCGTCGCGTGGACCGACACGGGCGTCGTCGGGCTGGCGTACAAGCGTGGCGCTGCGCCCATTGAGCAGCTCGGCGCGCTCGTGCCAGGGCTTCCCGACGAGCTGTTATCAACTCTCGAAATGGCCGCTGGGCTGCTCGAGGTAGGCGCGCATGGCGAAAAGCTGGCGACTATCGGCTTTTGGCAACAAGGCGAGCGCACCGCGGGCACGTTGTTCGACGACCCAACCTTGCCAGGTGCACGTCGACTCGTCGCGTGGGGCCAGCTCGATCGGCATGGCCCGTGGACCACGGTCGACGAAACGGGAAGGGAGCGGATCGCTTTGATGTACGGAAAGGGGCGGCTGCCATTGTTGGGCGATCGAGATATCGCAGCGCTCGCTACGGAGCTCGCCCGCACGACGGCTGCACCGATTCACGCGCTCATCGATGCGGTGACCGATCGCGCGCTCAAAGGCCCTACGGAACTGCTGCCAGACGAGCTCGCGACGCTCTTTCCCACGCCACACGACCCCGATGACCGGTTTGTCGCGGAGCGGATGCTTCAAAAGGTTGGCATCACGTGGCCCGGGTCCCAGTGATCCCTGATGAGCCGCGGCCGACAGGTCACGGTAGCTGACGAAATGCAGCAGAACGTGACCGCGTTCGCCGTGTTGCCGGTCGTCACTCCTGAGGGGACGTGCGCGCCATTGGGGTCATTCGTTCGCTGCGTCCGGTCCCGCGTCGGGCGCATCGGGCAGGGGTTGGCAACAGAATAGGCGCGGATCGACTGGCTTGATTTCGCCTACAGGTTGTCCGCCTGTCGGTTCGCATTTGCCGGGATCGTTGACAGCCCATTTCGCCGATATCGCGCCCAAAGACCAGGGCATTGCTTCATTGCAAACTCCACCGACAGCTTCCTTAAAGAAGGGTGTGGGCACGTTCCCGCACGCAGGATCCTGATATGCGGAAAAGGTGGCGATGCATTGTGATCCTACGGGCTCACCGCACGTGCATTCTGTGCATTCGCGCTTGCCTTCCATTCGTTTATAGAAGAGATGGCGCTCAGGAAATGCAGCCGGGCATTGTGGCAATTTGCCTTCATCTATGGCGTAGGGCTTGTACCGCACACAGTATCGAAAATCCGGTGGGCGAGGCTCGGCATTAGGCACGCAACTGTCACTGGAGTTGTCGCATTCGCCCTTGGCAGTACCATTGCACACTTTTGCCGCTTGCTTCCAACCTACCCCGCCGAAGATGACGTTTGACCGCGGAGCCATTGCGCCTGGCGGTTTTATGGGCGGAGCGCTGGACGGCGTGCAACCTGTCACCGTGGCGGAGGGCAGATTAAACGACGCAAAGCTACCGGCGGGTAACTTTGCAGGCGAATAACACGAGCCATCCCATTCGTTTGGCGCGGCATAATTGTCTGAAACACCGCTCGCACACGCGAGTTGAGGATCAGCGCCAATGGCATGCGGAAGAACGCACGTCGGGGCGCTGCATTTGCACTCGTCGCATTGAACGTCAACGACGAGATCCGCGAAATACATCTCATCGTCGGGCGTCGGGGCGCGCTCGGGGCATTTCGGCGCATCAAGGTCTTCCTCGCCAATCCATAACAAGACGGCGTCTTTTTCAAAATCGCCGTTGCCTATCGCAACGCATGCGCCGCCTTTTTCTTCGCACTTGAGCGATTGCGGAGCGATGCCAGAACCGGCGTCATCATAGCATGAAGGATAATGCTCGGGATCTGCGTCCGTGCCGCAAATTAAATACGAGCCCTCGGTACTCCAACCGCAACCATTGTTAGCCAACGAAGACAAGATGACAAGGGCAATACAAAGACCGCCCGCAATTCCTAGACCGTTACGACTACGTAGCATTTCGCAATCAATCCTTTCTACTCGTGCGCCCATTGGGGCCAAACGATACACCTAAAGACAACGAAAGCAATCCCTGATGGCCTGTCCAAACAGAACGAGATACGTTGGATTCCGAAATGCGATGCGCCACTTCAGTTGACAAAATCATTGCATCACCATGGGCGTACAATGCAATGGTTGGGTTAAGGGAATAACGTGCGCCCAGGCCGATCCCAAGTCCAGGAACCACATGAGAAATAATCGCAGAATCTTTGGGCAATGGGAAAGCTGGGACGAGCCTAATCACGTTTACGACGGCAAACCCGCACACGTATAACCATTGCCCTGTGGTACAAGGTCCAGCAAGCCCCGTTACTGCAAGAACATCAACGCTATTACCCTCGATGGGTCCGAACGCATACGCGCCACGGGCGCCCAGCATCATCGCCCAATTCCCCAATTTGTATGCACCCGAAATCGAAAACCCGTATGCGGGCGATGGCGCAACACCAAATACGACGCTCGGGCCAAACCATACGCTAAGACGATTTCCATTCGATGCAGGATCGGCAATGGCCTTTTCTATCGGAATCGGTTCGCGGATAATTTTGATCGTTTCCTTGCCCTCTTCGATTACCGTAATCGTTTTTGCAGGAGTAGCCACAGCGGGCGGAAATTCAAATTTGATCTCAATATCGTGATCACCCGCGCAATCCCACGTTTTGTGAATGTCTTCTCGACCTGCGAGCTTGGCAATAGCTTCCCCCTTTCCTCTCTTTACAAATTTGAAAAAAGCAGGCAATTGATGCTTGAAGCCTTTACCTAGATCAATGCGAGCATTTGCATCATTCGTCGAAATTTCTACTTTGCAAACGAGCTTTCGCATGCGCTTGTACGCCGCGAAAAAAGCATCCTTTTCTTGCGAGTAGACACCGGCCACATCCCGTACCGCTTCGTAAAGAAACATTGCGGCAAGTTCGGACGCTCTTGGATCATCGAAATACGAGAGCGCGAGACCCATACGCCCAGCCGTCAACGGATCCCGTCGAATCTTCACCGCCGCATCGTACGCCTTGATCGCGTCGTTCAGCCGGCGTTCGGCGAGTGCGCGGTCCCCTTCCGCTTTTAGCCTATGGAAGCGTGCGTCGTCCGTTTCGTCGTTCGAAGCCGTCGACATGGACGGTGCTGGTTCGTCAGCACGCGCAACGCGCGCGAGCACAAGCAGCGCAAAACTCGCTGCAAAAAGCGATAAAGCCGCACGCGCACGGACAAACGAACGCATCACGATCGGCCCTAACATGGCGGGCAAACGGTCACAACGGAAAAACCTGGAGCCTAGCAAACGTGCGGTCTTGCCGAACGTTTTCCGTGGAGCCATCGTCGTGCACGCTCGACACGTGCGCGCGTGGTATCACTTGGCCGCCTTCGATAAGGCCACTCCAAGCAGCAAGCGCCACGCGCCGCCGTCTCCGATGTACTCGGCCCCCCGAAACGCCACACGTCCACCGTCTTCGACTCGCTCGACCCCCCCACCCCGACCCTCATCGGACCTAGTCCGACTGGGTCTTCCTTACAGAACGACCCCGATCCGAGCGCGTCCGACACGCTCGGTTGTACCTGCGCCTACCTGCACCGAGCGTTTCGGACACGCTCGGCTGTGCCTGCGCCTACCTGCACCGAGCGTATTGGGGGC
>CAZETM010000719.1:0-3702 GCA_964514885.1 uncultured Polyangium sp.
ATTGCGTGATTTACGGCGCGTCACCGAAGGCGGGTTTCGCGTCGGGCCCCTCAATGTTGCTGAATTGACAGACGCGGTGGTGCAAGCCGCGGCGACGGGTGAACCGCTGCAAGAATGGTCCGTTGACGAAATGCACGGTCTCATGCTGCAAGTGCGTATGCCGGGACAAGCGGAATCGGACGAAGCGGAAGCGCAATCGGCGTATGCGCAAATCATTTGCCGCGCATTGTTCCAAGAGCGTGCGGCAGGTAAAACCATTGATGTCACCGAAGCGGAGCCGATTCTACGCGGATACCTCGAATCGACCGTAGCGAATTTGGGACGCTTGCGCGCCAAAGCCGAGCTTTTGCTCGAAGATCACCTTGTCGGTGCGGATGGAAGTCGCACGCTGCGTACGGAAAAAGAACTTGGTCGGGTGATTGCGCCGGAAGAATTGAGCGTCATTTTGAAGCAGCTCGAAGGGGCCGCCATTCTACGTGCCGAAGAGCATCACGGGAGTCGGTATTTCGAGATTGGTCACGATTGGCTCGCGCGGCGCGTATTCGAGCAGCGTCATGCCCGCGAACAAGCGAAAGCACTGGAACGCGAACGCGAAGAAGCGCGAATTCGTCTAGCAAGCGCTGCTAGACAGCGGCGATTTTATGCAAGCATTGCCGGCGTATCGGTGGCCATCGCGACAGGCGCTGCGGTGCTTGGATTGTGGGCACTTTCCCAGCAAAAGCGGGCCGAAGCGGCAAGCGAAGTGGCTAAGTCGGCCGAAGATGCGGCGAAATTGGCCGAGGCCGATGCGAAAGCGAAAGCCATTGAGGCATCGGATGCGCGATTGATGGCTGGTTTCCGCGAACTGCGCAATCGAGGTGATGTCGCGGCAGGCATGAAGCTTTTGCACGAAGTACAAAAGCCAAATGCAGCGCGTGGATGGATTACGCTGGCCAATGATGCATTGCAAAATGGAGCGCTCGAAGTGACGCTTCGCGGCCCACGACAACCGTTTGCAATGGCCGCATGGAGTCCCGACGGGACGCGTATCGCCGCGGGATCCCTCGATGGCCAAGTTTGGACGTGGAGCGTCACGGGCGAAGGTTATCCCGTTTCCATGGCAATCCATGACAAACGTATCGTTTCAATTGCCTGGAGCTCTGACGGAAAACGTTTGCTCACGGCTTCCGAAGATGGAACGGTGCGACTCTTCGACGCCGATGGCAAAGACAAACCGGCCGTCTTTGATCCGAAGGTCGGAGCTTTGCGTTATGCCAAATTCAGTCCGGATGGCCAGCGTTTCGCCGTGCTCGCGACAGATATGATCGCTCGAGTTTGGCAAACGGATGGCACGGGCCCCTTGGAAATCAAAGGCCACACGGGTGAATTGACCAGCATCGTGTTTATGCCCGACAGTCATTCGCTATTGACAACTTCGGCAGACAAAACAGCGCGCATCACGGCGCTGGATGGGTCGGGCAAAGCCGTGATTTTACGTGGCCACAAAGAAGCGGTGCGTTTTGCCGCGCCGAGTCCCGATGGCGCGTTTGTCGTAACAACGTCGGACGACAAAACGGCGCGTATATGGCCTGCTTCTGGCAAACTTGCGCCCGTCGTACTGGAGGGGCATACCGATAGCGTCGTGCATGCGGCGTGGAGTCCCGATGGGACGCGGATTGCAACGGCGTCGCTCGATAAGACGGCCCGCATTTGGGCTGCCGATGGGAAATCCGAAGCGGTGATGTTTTCCGCAGAGGGATTGTCGATGGCGTCGGTTTCTTTTCGTAAAGATGGTCGGTACTTGCTAACAAAATCGTTCGACCATTCGATGGCGGTATGGCCAGCGTCCGGCGGCAAACCATTTGTAATGGAGGCGCACGATGGTCCGATAGCGACAGCCGCATGGAGTCCCGATGGCAAACGCGTGTTGTCGGCGGCGGGTTTCCCGATATCGGGAAGCGCACGCGACATGACGGTAAAGGTTTGGCGATTGGAACACCTGGAATCGTTGGCGCGCACGAGGAAACCGTTTTTCCATGCGGCATCGATTCTGCCGACGGGTGACCGTGCCATTGCTGCATTCGACGATCGATCGGCGCAGCTTTTTCGTCTTGACGGCGATGGTGAAGCCATTCGTTTTTCCGGACATGACGACTGGGTAACGAATGCGTTTGTCAGTCCCGAAGGATCGTCGATCTTGACGATGTCGCGTGATAAAACGGCACGCTTGTGGAACGCCGATGGAAAGGGCGAACCTATTGTTTTTCGCGGTGCCGATGGAATCGTGCGCGCTGGTGCCATCAGTCTGGATGGTCAACGCGTCGTGACAGGATCCGACGATAAAAAGGCGCGCATCTGGAAAGTGGCCGGTGGAGCGCTCGAACGCGAGTTGTCCGGACATACCGATAACGTGACGAGTGTCGCGTGGAGTCCGAATGGCGAATTCGTGGCGACAACGTCGATGGATCAATCGGCGCGTATTTGGCGAGTGGATGGCGCAGGGGAGCCGGTCGTATTAAAGGGGCATCGCGGAGGCGTGGTCGCGGCGGCGTGGAGTCCCGATGGATCGCGTATTGTGACGGCTTCTGAGGATTTTACGTCGCAGGTTTGGAATACCGCTACAGGTCAATCCTTGTTTTCGCTTGACCACGATGGAGGCGTGCTTGCCTTGGCATGGAGCGCTGATGGAAAACGTATTGCAACGTCGTCGCTCAAGAATGGACTTCGCGTTTGGAATGCCGATGGTTCGGACGAACCGCTTGAAATACCAGTCGACTCACCGATTCTCGCGATGGTCTTCATTGACGAGGGGCGGCAAATCGTGACCGTTTCCGAAGACGATACAACGCGCAGGTTTACCATTGATGTGGCGACGTTGATGGGTCAATTCGAATCATCGAATCGCGATTGTTTGCCGCCGGAACAACGCGTGACGTATCTGGGGGAGACGTCGGACGTCGCAGAAGGGCGTTACGCGACGTGCGAGCGTTTGGCGAAAAGAACACCCGTCGTCGTGGAGGGTCAATGACATGAAGCGATTGTCTTTGAGCATTGCAGCGCTGGCCCTTGGGGCATTCTGCTTATCTTGTGGTTCGGGTGGTGGGAACACGCAGCCTGGTGCGTCGGCGTCGGCTTCGCCTGCTGGTTCGGCTGCGGCGTCACGTCTGCGAACGAAAAAAGCGGGGTTGTCGCCGACGCAAGAGCGAATGCTTGCTCCGGACGAAGTGCGCGTGGCGTTGCTCGTTCTGCCCGGCGATGCGACCGTCGAAGTGGACAAGGTTCCCGTGCGACGACGTAATGGAATGGTCGAACTTGTGGGCAAAGTGGGCGACGAGCGTAAGGTACGCGTTTTTCTGGGCGCTACGCCATCGGAGGAAAAGGTGGTCAAAATCGAAGCTGCCGGCACGTCGCCGCAGCTCATCGATGCGAATGAGTTAAACGTTGGAAAATCGGGGCCCGCGAAAACGCCCGTCGTATTCGACGTGAACGAATGAGGGAGAGCATGATGCGAACATCTGTTTTGGAGCGGGTGCCGGATCGGGCGGCCGAAGAGCGAGCGGCGCGATATCAATCGCGCTAATTTCCTGTTCAACACGGTCTGAGATTGGTTTCCCATCCGGTGCGTGAATCGCGCAAGACAAACATGTGGCGAAGTTCGGGCAAGTTTTTCTTGACATGCGTCCGGGTTGCGCCAAACGATTTCCGGTCATGGCAAACGCACAC
>CAZETM010000719.1:3802-5195 GCA_964514885.1 uncultured Polyangium sp.
AATCGTTTTTCCGACGACAACCTTCGCAATCATTACACCGATTTGTTGTTCAAGACGACGATACAGGGACGCCCTATCAAACTTGGGTTCTTGTTGGAGCATTCGAGTGGGCCGAAGCCATTCGAGTTGTTGCAAACGTTGCGTTACCAAGTTCGCCAATGGGATCGCGAGGCGCAGCAGGCCAGGAACCGAAGTGATGGGAATCAGCGTCTGACGCCGATTATCACGATCATTTTGCACCACAGCGATGCGGGTTGGCGCGGACGAGGCAGGTTTATGGATTATTTTGGCCTGGATGACGACTTGGCGCGTGTGCTTCGGCCATACATCGTCGATTTTGGCATTGTCTTGGATGACATCAGCAAGGTGGACACCGAGGCCTTGATTGCACGCCCTGTGCCGCCGGATGTGCAGTTGCTGCTGTTTGCGCTGCGGTATGGTCGTACCGAGCACGAACTACGCGACGAACTGCCAAAGTTTGGGCCGGTACTCGATGAACTTTTTAGGCAACCTTACGGACCGCTTGCTTTCGGTGTTTTCCTCGTGTATCTACAGCGAGTTGCCAAGATTTCGGAGGCAGAAGTGCGGACGATGTTGCCAGATTACGTCAAGTCGCGGATGGATCCTGAGATGCTCGCCTTGATCATGCAGTTCAAAGCGGGCGAAAAGAAGGGCGAACTCGAGGGCAAACTCGAGGGCGAACGCTCGGTGCTCAAGCGTTTGCTCACACAACGTTTCGGGGTATTGACGCCTATGGCCATCGCGCGTCTCGAATCGGCGACGTTGCCGGAACTCGATGCAATGACGCTTCGTGTGCTCACGGCAGGGAGTATCGACGAAGTTTTCGGCAACCCGTAAGCCGTCGAATCAACATGGTGCCCGTTTCCGCGCCTCCCCAAGCTTCCCGGATGGCCTGGAAACGTCCCGGCTCGCCGATAAGCCAATTTGCCGCTCCACAGCGTCGAATTTCGCGTCCAAGCAGGCTTCCCGGACGAGCCTGGCACGTGGTCGCTCCAAAAAATGACGTAAGGTCAAGGGTTTACAGGCGCCCCGTCAGATCCGGGAAGCTTTGAGCCGAGCCCTCAAGCTTCCAAAGCATCCGTGAGAGTTCGTGACTCATCCGGAACGTTTCGTTGGCGGCCCGGGAAACTCCGCCAACGATCCTGGTCATCTTGAAACCGCATGGTTGATGCTTGCGGGGCGCTCACTGCTCGATTCGTTTCAGCGCCGGTCGCTCCACGTACGTCACTCGGTGCAACACCCGCCAGCAGCGGTTCGGCTTGGATTGCTGTGCCTCGCGCAAATCGCGTGCTTCCTCGTCGTTGCTCAGGGAAAAACTGAACTCGTGGGATGAATGGATCCATTTCGATCACGTGCTGCTGCGAGATATTGG
>CAZETM010000720.1:0-5192 GCA_964514885.1 uncultured Polyangium sp.
CATGACCCTCAAGGTCGATAAGATGCAGCCGGATAGCCGGGCAGCCGGGCAGCAGCTTGGGGCGCAGGCCAAAGAGTTTGGCGCCAAGCTGGTCATTACCTTTCCTGATGGCATTCTGGGTAATACCGCGGAATACATCCGAGGCCTACAGGATATGCTTGGCCAGAAGTTCCCCATTATCGGAGGCGTTGCCGCCGAGCACTTGACCTTCGCCGCGACCTACGAGTTCTGCAATCGCGACATCCTCAGTGGCGGTGCCGTGGCGGTGGCGATTCGCGGGGAGCTTGCGCTCGCCACCGCAGCGCGCTCAGGCTTTCAGCCGGTGGGGGCTTTACGCACCATTACCAAAATGGAGGGTAAACATCTGATTCTGGAACTCGACAATCGCCCAGCCCTGCAGATCTACCGCGACTTCCTGGGCGATGCGCCTGCCAATCCACAAATGGTCGGCATTGAGTTTCCGCTGCTCGGCGTGTTGGATATGGCGGGTAGCTTCATGGTCTCCGATGATCGCTCGAACGTGGTGCGGGTGGTGCGGGCGCTCGATGAAGAAAAGGGCGGCCTGCTCCTCGGCGGAGAGGTCACCGTGGGCATGCGCGTACGGCTGACGCGGGCGGTGAAGGATGATCTGCTGCGCGGTGCCGTGGAAGCCACCGAAGCTGCGCTGCAGCAGGTTCCCAATCCGAATGTGGCCTTCATCTTTGGCTGTGCGGGCCGTAAGCTTTTGCTTGGGCCACGGTATCAGGAAGAAATGGCAAAAGCCTTCGTTGCAATCGGTTCACGGGTGCCCAAAGTCGGTTTCTATACCTACGGGGAGATTTCTCCGGTACACGATGTGTCGATTTATCACGATGAGACCTTTACGATCGCTCTCCTGAAGCTCTGAAATGCCCTGCGAGCCCTGCCTGCTGCTGGATATCGAAAAGCGTGAACTCGCGATCGAAGATTTCCTCGATCAGATCTCGGCTTGTGACGACTGCCCCGAAGCCGCAGCCAACCCGTCTCAGCGAATCAGTTACCAGCGGCTGCGGCAGAGCGCTCGGTTCCTGCGCAAGACGCAGAGCAAGCTCCGTCAGCGCGAGAACGACTTGGCGGACGCTACGAATGCAGTGTCGCAGTTTGAAGCGCGAATCGAGAATATGGAGCGGCTCTATAAGCAGAGTTCGCGTGAGCTCGAGCCGCAGCTCGCCGTCGTCGAGCGCCAGGCAGAGACCATTCGCGCGTTGTCCACCCCCGTGCTGGATGTGCTGGATGGAGCGTTGGCGATGCCGATTATCGGCTCGTTGGATGAGCAGCGCTCCGCGGATTTGACCAGCAAGCTTCTCAACAGCATCGTCGAACGGCGGGCCCGGTTTGTCATTCTGGACCTGACGGGGCTGGAGGAAGTCGGCACGCAGACGGCAGTGCAGTTGCTCAAGGTATGTGCCGCGGTGCAGCTCTTAGGCGCCAAGATCCTGCTGTGTGGCATCAGGCAGCAGGTAGCCAAAGAGTTCGTGGCGACGAGTGCGGACCTGCAGGCAATTCGCTCCGTTTCGACTCTTCGTGCCGCGCTGCAGGTGTGCCGCGCCGAGACGGAACCTGGCTTGGGACTGGGGCATTTTGCAGGGCTATCGCGTAAAAAGCGCCTGCGGTGAGCACCGAAGGGTCGTGAAAAGTGATCCCCGAACGACGGGGCGCGTGCTGAACGCGGGCGGTTTTCTTATGCGCTAGCAGTACGGTGGTGTACCCGCACTTCAAGCGGACGATTGGGACGCAAAGTCCCGTGGAGGGAATGACCGATCGGCTCGTGCCGGTGCCATAGGCATTAGGACCTAATTCGATCAGACGGTGTCGTCCGAATCCGCAATGCCGTCGCCATCGTCATCGGTATCGACGACATCGGGCAAACCGTCATCGTCGGAATCGACGTCTTCGTTGTTGTCGTCGCCGTCGTCGACATTGCCTTCATCCTGGTCATCGAAATCATTCTCCCCGTCCCCGTCCGAATCGGATTCACTTTCCGGGCTTCGCGAAGGTTCGTACTTGTCATCACCGGCGTCGTTGTCGACATCACCGAGATCGATATCGTCTTCTTCGACCTCACCATCATCGTTGTCTTCGGCGTCCCCGTCATCACCGTCCACACTAGCGGACTTCATCGAGGGCTCCGCATTGGGTGCATGCGTGACAGCGACCGCGGACTTGAAGGCACCGGCGCTAGACATGTAGCGCAGAGCGCCGACGATCTGGTCGTTCGCCTTGAAGACGATGTAGAAGCGTTGCCCAATAGGAAGCGTAATGCTGAAGTGGCCATTGGCATCGACCACGGCAGTATGTGCATTCGCAGGATTGCCAACTTGCACTGCCTCGACGCTCGTGATGAGATCTGCGGCGGGTACCGTTCCGGTCACGTTTCTCAGTGTAGGTGCGGCATTGGAACAACCAATACTCGCAAGGCTTGCGAATCCCAAAAGGCCCAGGCCAATCAAAGCTCGATGGTTCATGTTAGTGATCCTTTTGCGAAACGGGTTCCTCCTCGCTTCGCATGGGTATAGAGCCGGCGACTCTTGGCCACGGTTCACAAAAGTTTCGAACGCCTCTGTTTGTTTTTTTTATCACATACCGCGATGCGATTTCCGATTTTACTGCTCATCCAATATATATCAATTCAATAAAAGACGCTCATTCGTCTTGCAAGATGAGTCGTTTTGGTTTTTCCTGCCCTCCAGCATCGTCGACGGCGAAACCTTTCAGGGTGTTACAAATCACGTTTAGCACCAAGAACGGATGCTCGAAAAAACATGACCCGCGATGACGTCGCTCCGGCCCCTTCTTCCGAGAGCGACTGGATGCAACACGCGCCCCGACCCAATCAACTGAGAGACTCCGCCTCGCTTGGCGGTGGTACTTCGGTCGTTCGTGCACTTCCCATCACACGTGACGATCCAGCTATCGTGCGCGGCGTACGCGCAGGTGAACCATGGGCACGCGCGGCGCTCTTCGATCGTTGTGCTCCTATCGTCGAGCGGATTGTGCGTCGCATCGTCGGCCATCATCGTGACGAAGTCGCGGACGTAGTGCATGACGCCTTCGTTCATGCCCTCGCGGCAATCGGCCAACTGCGCGATCCGGAGGCGCTCATCAGTTGGATGCAAACGATTGCGACGCATGTTGCTTGCAAAGCCATTCGTGCTCGACGCGCTCGAAGCTGGCTCTTCTTCTGGGATCCTTCGGAATTGCCTGATCGACCCGTCGATGGCGTCGACCCGCACCTCACGGAAGCTTGCCGGCGCACGTATGCCATTCTCGATCGCTTACCCGTGGACGAACGCGCCGCGTTCGCGCTGCGCTTTATTGAAGGGCTCGACCTAGAGCGGGTCGCGGAACTATGCGACGTGTCGCTATCGACGATCAAGCGTCGGCTCGCTCGTGCTGAAACGCGCTTTACCGCCGCGGCACGATGTGATGAAGTACTGTCGACATGGCTTGAGGAGGGAGACCGATGGGCAGCGAAATGAACGACCGCCTCGAACGTCTTGGTCATGCTGTGGCCGACGTCTCTGATCGGGCGAAAGATCCTGGTGCCCTCCAAGCTGGACGTGCCCGGTTTCTCGCAGCACAGCCGCCCAAGCGGAATCGATCCAAACACTATGCCGTTGGGTTTGTCTTTGCGGCCGCATGCGCAGCCGCAATTGGACTGTACGTGCGCAGTCGTCCTGCTAGCGTTTCTTTTGCCGTGGGGACGCCACCGTCGCCGGGCGTCGTAGGTAATTGGATTTCAGCGAGCGAAGTAGCAACTGAATTGCGTTTTTCCGAGGGTACCGCGGTCGTGGTTGCGCCTGGTGCGTGCATACGCGTGACGGAGACGAACCCCCATGGAGGGGCGGTGCTCATTGAAACTGGCAACGTGCACGCAAAGGTCACTCATGCGAATAGAGATACGCGTTGGGCCTTCCGTGCGGGTCCATTCGATGTGCGGGTAACGGGGACCGAATTCGACGCATCATGGGATCCGACCACAGAAACGTTCGAAGTAGCGATGACCGAAGGTTCTGTGTTTACGACGGGACCACTTTTGCACGATGGTAGGACACTCATGGCCGGCGAGCGGCTCCGTATTTCCATTCGCGACAAGAAACTTGAGATTGCACTATCGGGACAAACACAAACAGCGGCTGTCGACACGAAGGCGGCTCCGACAACCGCTCCTTTGATAAATGCGCTGCCGGTCGAAGCTCCGGGGAGCGCCAGGCCTCAATCCAAAAATTCCATTGAGACAACCACGGTTTCCAGCGCATCCGCCCACGTGGAAGCATCGCCTTCGGCAAATGCGCCGCTGGAGCCGGATTGGAAAACGCTCGCGGCCTCTGGAAAACACAAGGATGCGCTGGCAGCGGCCGAGCGTGCCGGATTTTCCCAACAGATTGCGAGGTCTTCCGCTTCGGAACTGTTTGTCTTGGCGGATGTGGCTCGTCTTGGCGGAAGCCCTGCACGTGCACGCGAAGCCTTGCTCGCCGCTCGCACTCGATTTGGCGTGCGTGGACGCACGGCTTTTCTGATTGGCAAAATAGCTGCCGATCAACAACATTCCGCGGGCGAGGCCGCCACATGGTTCGAGACCTACTTGAATGAAGAACCTGGTGGTCCATTGGCCGAACAGGCGCTTGGCCGATTGCTCGAAATTCGCCGTCGAGGCGATCCCACCGCCGCGCGTGCCGTTGCTGAGCGATATCTTGCGCGATACCCGCGAGGCGCTTATGCCGAACTTGCGCGGAGCGTGCTCAACCCTTGAATGTCAGGCTTACCTTTGCCTTCGCCACATTTGTGGCAGTTATCATGAACGTGTCGTTCGTGATGGCCAACGATGCTACGCGCGTAGTGATTATCGCTTCTACGCCGGATGATCCTACTGCATCGCGTTTGCGTGACGAACTTGCTGTGCTTGGATTCGACGCTATCATTCAGAAGGCGCAGACCATAACAACGACTCTCGCGGATGTGGCGCATACCGAGGGTGCGCAAGCCGTGGTGCTTGTAGAACGTTGGCCGCCTGAAATCATCATATGGGTCAGCGATAATGCCAACGCGGGCCAGGAGCTGCGCGTCAGTGAATCGCTTACCGGTCGTATCGAGCCCGAGGTTCTCGCACTGCGCGCCGTCGAGTTACTCCGGGGCCGTCTTTTGCCAGTTCCGGTGACGCCTCGATCATCGGC
>CAZETM010000721.1:0-5191 GCA_964514885.1 uncultured Polyangium sp.
GTACCAACAGCCGCCGCCCGCGCCGGTGCCCACGTTCCCCACGATTCCGGGCCTTCCGCCCCCGTTTGGCCCGGCACAACCGCCGCCCGTTCAACAGCCAGCGCCCTACGGTCAACAGCCGTGCGTGCAGCAACCCTATGGACCGCCGTGTCCTGCGCAGCAGCCTTATCCCTACGGTCAACAGCCGCCGCCTTACGGTCAACAACAGCCGTGCATTCAGCAACCCGGGGGCCCGCCGTGTCCGATGCAATCACCACCGCCTTTCGTGGGCACGCGTGATCGATCGCGAGGCGAGATCGGTTTGCTCTACGCAACCACCGCCGCATGGGGTGTCACCGCAGGCGTCTGGATCGATCTCGAAGCGGGCGTGACAAACCCTGGCGCAGCACTCATCGCGCCCGTGATTCTCGGCGTCGCAGCGCCCACCACGATGTTCTTCTTGGACCGCCCCAAGATGCGTGAAGGACGTCCCGCAGCCATCTCGGCCGGTATCCTCATCGGCGCGGGTGAAAACGCGCTCATCTTCTCGCGCCAATACGTCACATCCGACACGCCATGGGGCCCCACGCAGTACTTCCGCGGCAACGTCATCGCGTCGACCGTCGGTGGCGTTGGCGGATTCTTGTCGCACTACGCTCTCAACTACACCCCGCGAACCACTGCGTTCGTCAGCTCGGGCGCCGTGTGGGGCTCGCTCATCGGAGCTGCGTTTGGCGGTGGCGCAAGCAGCGGCAACTGGGCCAACACGACCAACGACAGCGTCACGCTTGGCGGCCTCATTGGTTACAACATCGGCCTCGCAGGCGCTGTTGGCGGATCCGTTTTCTGGACTCCGTCGTCGAACCAGATCGCCTGGATGTGGGGCGGCTTCGGCGCTGGCGCCGCCATCAGCGCGATCATCTATCCCTTCTACGCTTTGACCGATGCCGACCCGCGCACGGGCCTTTATGCCCAAGGCATCGTCGCTCCGCTTGGAGCCGTCGTCGGTGCGCTCATCGGTACAGCCGAAGCCCCGAGCGGATCGAACACTGCGCAAGTCGAAGACACGCGCCACTTCAAGTTTGCCCGGGTACTCGGTCCCACGATTCTCTCAGTTCCAAACGGCGCCGGCGTGCAACTCGTCGGCGAACTCTACTAAGTCGTCTCTCCTCGGTCATGCCAGGCGCGTGACGAGGTATCCTCCGCTCTGTCGATGCCTACACTCAAGTACTTCGCAGCCGCAGGGGCGCCTCGTCTCTACGCAATCCACAAGCCCGTCACGACCATCGGCAAGGCGCTCGGCAACGACGTCGCGCTCTCGGGACAAGGCTTGCTCGACCATCACGCACAAGTCGTTTTCGATGGTCGCGACTTCGTGCTCGAAGAAGCCGGCAAAGACGGCGACATCCAAATCAACGGCAAAAAGAAGCGTCGCGCGCGTTTGGTGCATGGCGATCGTTTGCACTTCGGAACAGTCGAACTCGGCTTCTCGATATTCGACGAAACATCGAGTCGTCGCAGAGACGACGATGACGAAACGCCGTCGCGTGATGGTGTGTCGTCCGAGATCGCAGGCGTTCGCAAGCTCTTCGCGTTCAGCGAGAAGCTCATCAACCGACGCAACATCGACGAGCTGCTCGAAGCGATGCTCGACGACATCATCGAGCTGACGCACGCGGACAAGGGTTTCTTGCTCTTGCTCGAAGGAGCCGAAGCCGCGACGGATCCGAACAAATCTCCACGTCGCGAAGGTGAAGAACGAAGGCTCGTCGTACGTGCATCACGCAACGTGCGTCGCGAAGCGATCACCGATGCACAAGGCGCAATCTCCGACAGCATCGTGTGGCAAGTGATCACCACGGCGCGTCCGATCATCGTCTCCGATGCTCTCGCCGACACGCAGTTCGGCAATAGCAAAAGCGTCATCGCGATGAAGCTGTCGAGCGTGCTCTGTGCGCCGCTCGTGTCGCAAGGCGAAGTAATCGGAGCGATCTACGTCGGCAACGACAAGGTCAAACATCTCTTTGACCGCAAACAGTTGGACCTCGTAGGAATTTTCGCGTCGCAAGCATCGCTCATCTTGCAGAACACGATGCTCTTGAGCGGTCTGCGTGCGGACAAGGCGAAGCTCGAAGCGGATCTCAAAGACAAGAAGTTCGGCGAGATCATCGGCGTTTGCCCTTCGATGCTCGAGGTTTTTCGCAAGCTCACGAAGGTCGCCGCGACGGACATCAGCGTGCTCATCACGGGCGAGACGGGGACGGGCAAAGAACTCATCGCACGAGAAGTTCATCGCCGAAGCACTCGGGAAAACGGTCCGTTTGTCACGATCAACTGCGGAGCCATTCCGGAGAACCTCATCGAGAGCGAGCTGTTCGGTCACGTGAAGGGCGCTTTCACGGGCGCGATTGCGAGCCGTCCAGGGAAGTTCCAGATAGCGGACAAGGGCACGCTCTTTTTGGACGAGATAGGCGAGTTGCCGCTGAACTTGCAGGTCAAACTATTGCGCGCTTTGCAGGAACGCATTGTGTTTCGCGTTGGTGACTCGCGTCCGGAGAAGGTCGACATTCGAATCGTGGCCGCGACGAACCGGAATCTCGAAGAGGAAACGCGCGTCGGGAATTTCCGCGAGGATCTCTATTATCGCCTCAACGTGGTAAATCTTTGGCTCCCGCCATTGCGCGAACGAGGCGATGACGTGCTCATCATTGCCAAGGCGCTATTGTCGAAATACGCCGACGAGCTAAAAAGCTCGGTACGGGGATTCAGTCCGGCAGCGCTCGCGTCGATCAAGAAGTATTCGTGGCCTGGGAATATCCGGCAGGTCGAAAACCGCATCAAGAAAGCGCTCGTGCTCTGCGACAAAGCGATGCTTGGTCCCGAGGATCTGGATCTTGGCGCAGCTGCCGAACCGAACATTTTGCCGCTCGAAAAAGCAAAAGAAGAATTCCAACGGCGGTATGTCCTCGAAGTGCTCGAACGCAACAATGGCAACCGAACGCAGACTGCTCGGGACCTCGGCGTCGATCCGCGCACCATTTTCCGATATTTGGAAAAGGAGCAGAATCCGATGCCAAGTGGAGCGGGCGGAGGCACGCGGGACCCTTCTGAAGGCTGATGGAACCATCTAACTCGCGATTACCCGATCCGTGCCCTGCAAAAACACGTTCCGACCTCGAATGGGATCGGATGCTTTCGGCCTTGTCCGATCGAGCTGCCAGTGCCGCGGGAAAACGTTTGTCCCGGTCGCTCCCGTTTGCCTCGACATACGACGCCATCATGCTGGCGCTCGGCGAAGTCAAAGAAGCTGTCGACCTCGATCGTTTGGGCGAGCCATTGTTGGCCCCCGAATCTCCCGACGTCGCGCAAGCGCTCGACCGTGCACGAATTGGTGCGTCTCTGTCGAACGAGGAATTGCGGGCGGTAGGTCGTTGCCTGGTCGAAGCCAGTCGATTGCGACGTTTCTTGACATCGCGAAAAGGTCGCGTACCGCTATTGTTTCGCGCTTGTGCGACCGACCCTGGTCTAGACAGCCTCGAGCGAGAAATCAATGGTGCATTCGATCCGGATGGCACGTTGTCGGACAGGGCGTCTCCGCGGCTCGGTGAATTCCGCAATGAGCGAAAACGATTGCGTGATCGTTTGGTACGCCGGCTCGAAGAGATCATGCAGCAGCATGCGGACATTCTGCAGGATGCTTTCTACACCGAGCGGGATGGTCGATATGTATTGCCGGTAAGATCCGACGCGCACGAGCGATTTCCGGGCATCGTGCACGCCACGAGTGGCAGTGGCGCGACATTGTTCGTCGAGCCGCGAGCGATCGTGGAAATGGGCAATCGGCTGAAAATGGTCGAGGCGCTCGTGTCGCACGAAGAGGACCTCGTACGCGCGGCGCTCAGTGCAAAAATTGCTGACGAAATTCATAATGTGGATGCGGCCGTCGTGGCTCTTGCACATGCCGACATTCGCGCGGCTTCGGCGCGGCTCGCCAAAGACTTGGCCATGACGTTTCCCGAGGTTCCCAGGCTGGAAGATTGGGGTCGAGGAAAAACCGAGCCTTCGATTCGCTTGCGTGGTGCGCGCCATCCGCTGCTCGCGCTCGATGGTGTTTCCGTCGTTCCGAGCGATATCGAAGTGAGCGCGGGCCAAGCGATGATCGTATCGGGACCGAATGCGGGTGGTAAAACCATAGCGCTAAAAACGCTGGGTTTGGCGGCACTTTGTGTGCGTGCGGGGTTGCCCGTTCCAGCCGACGAAGGGTCGAGCGTTGCACCATTCGAGATTGTCCTGACCGACGTTGGGGATGAACAAAACCTGCACAAGAATTTGTCGACATTCAGTGCACATGTGCAAAACCTCGCGGCGATATTGGAAGAAACGCGCGTCGGTGCATTGGTTTTATTGGACGAACTGGCTGGAGGAACCGATCCCCGCGAAGGCGAAGCGTTGGCGAGCGCGGTGCTCGATTCCATGGTTGCCCGAGGAGGCGCGGTGGCGACGACGACGCATTACGAGGGGCTCAAGGCGTTGGCGCTGGCGGATCCTCGATTCCAAAATGCGTCCGTGGGTTTCGATTTGACCACGATGAGCCCGACGTTTCGTTTGGCAATGGGTATTCCTGGGGCGTCGAGCGCACTTTCCGTGGCGCGTCGGTTTGGCATTCCGAACCTGGTGCTCGAAAGGGCCGAGCGGTTCTTGTCCCGCGATGCAGCGAACTTCGAACAAGTCGTCAACAAGTTGCATGCGGAACGAGCGGCATTGGAATTGGCGCGTGAAGCTGCGAAACGTGCCGCAGAGGAGACGCGCGAAAAGCAACGGATGCTCGACGAGGAAATCACGCGCTTGCGGGGCATCGAGCGCGGCATTCTCACGGATGCGGGTCGCGAGCTGTTCGATGCGCTCAAAAAGGCCAGAGCGACGTTGCGCGAGGCTGAAGGGAAGCTGAAGGGCAAACCGTCGACGAACGATTTGCGAGATGCGGCGCGCGCGATTGACGTGGCGGCGAAAAGAATCACCGCGCTCGAAGATGCGGAAGAATCCGCACCGCCGCCGTTGGTCCCGCTACCGGGCAGCATTGACGTGGCGACATTGCGCGTGGGCGCTCGCGTGTACGTGCCGCGTTTGCGTACGACGGCCGATGTCGTGGAAATCCTTGCCGATGGCAAGTTGCGCGTAGCTGCTGGGCCATTGAAGCTCACGACGACGATTG
>CAZETM010000722.1:0-5185 GCA_964514885.1 uncultured Polyangium sp.
GTACTTCAGTACGCTGAGTGAGGCTGACCGAAGCACCGGTTCGCGCAGCAGCCTGTTCAACACGCTCTTACGCCGATGGCTTCACGAATCCGCTCCATGAGCGGAACCGAAATGGCGCGTGCTCGCTCACGCCCCTCTGCGAGGTGTTTTTCAATGACCTCGGGCTGCGCCATCAGCTCGTCATACCGTTTCCTTGGCTCGGCAAGGAAAGCTTCGAGCACCTCGTAAAGCGCCTGCTTCGCTTCACCCCAGCCAATGCCCTTGTGGTACCTATCTGCAAGCGCTGCAATTTGCTCGGGTGTCGCAAATGCGCTGTGAAGCATGAAGATGTGCGACGTGCTGGGATCCTTCGGCTCTTCGGGCGGCGTCGAATCCGTCACGATGCGCATGATGAGCTTGCGCAATTTCTTTGGATCACCAAAGAGCGGAATCACGTTGTCGTAACTTTTGCTCATCTTGCGTCCGTCGAGCCCAGGAATCACGGACATCTTTTCGTCCACGTGAGGCTGCGGAATTGTAAGAATCGGGCCGTAAACCGCATTGAAGCTGCCCGCCATGTCCGCGGTCATCTCCAGGTGCTGCACTTGATCTTTGCCTACGGGCACGAGGTGCGTACCAAACATCAGAATGTCGGCCGCCATGAGCACGGGGTAATTGTACAAACCCATGTTGACGCCTGCGTCGACGTCGACCTTGGCCTCCTCGTTTTTCTGGACCATCGCCTTGTACGCATGCGCGCGATTCATCAGGCCTTTGCCGGTGAAACACGAAAGCACCCACGCAAGCTCGAACAGCTCCGGGATGTCGGATTGCCTGAAGAAGACGACCTTGGATGGATCGAGACCACAAGCAAGCCACGTCGCGGCGACTTCGAGCGTGCTGTCACGCATCGTTTTCTTGTCGTGCACCGTGGTGAGCGAATGGTAGTCGGCGATGAAGTAAAGCGCATCGTGCTGCGGGTTTTTGGCAAGCTCGAGAGCTGGCTTGATCGCGCCGACGTAGTTGCCGAGATGCGGATGTCCCGACGACTTGATGCCTGTGAGAATCGTCTTCTTGGTCATGTGCGTTCGCGGCCTCTATTAGCACCAACATGCGCGGATGGGCGCGGACAATTCACATTCGTACGAACGTGAAACATCATCCTGCGAGCACGGCCTCTCTTCGCAATCGGCCCGTCGTGCGTCGCAAACCGTTTGGATCAGCAGGAAACTCCGAGATACGCCGGTCACGTTTCTCTGCCGTCTGAGCCTGGATTTGAGGCTGGATTTGAGGCTGCGCCAGCACGTGAGCAGCTTCGGTCGCCACCTCATGCGCAGGATCCGAAAGCGCACGAGACAACGCAGGACCGCTGAGCCACGAGTCTTTGCTTCCAGACAACCCGCGTGCCGCGAGCGCTCGAGCTTCGGACGATGGATCCGACACGAGGGCTTCGGCCAACGCCGCCGTGGCATCGGGTGTGCCGTCCGTACCAAGCTCGCGTAGCGCACGAAGCCTCGAAGCAAGCCTCGAAGAACGTCGCGCCGAAACGACCCACGGGGACAGGTCTTGTCGCTGCGCTAGGCATTCACGCACCAGTGCCACGAGAGCCTCGCGAACGTGTGGATCTTGGTTTGTCGCGGCCGCATGAATCGCATCGGTCAGGCCAGCACGCGCCACGGCAAGCAGTGCGGTACGAGCAGCCGCTCGAGCTTCAGGCGCAGGCGATCCAAGCGCCTTCGCCCACGTAGCAACCGCGCCCAACCGATCGAGCGACAACGCAGCACTGCGACGCACTTTTTCGGAAGGATCGAAGAGCGCTCGTTCGAGCACGGAGCGATCATCAGGAGCAAGCGCGGCAATGGCTTCTGCGGCTCGCGAGCGCACTTCTGCGTCCGGATCGCGCAGGGCCACGACGATCGCTTTCGCAGCCTCTTTGTCGCCAGTTTTGGCCAGCGCGGATGACGCACACGCTCGCACGGGCGGCGAAGGATCGGTGAGCACAACGCACGAGAGCGCTCGCGCTCCGCGCACGTCACCAATGCGCCCGATCGCTTCGGCCGCTGCTGCACGCGTCGCAGAATCAGCATCGTCGAGCGCTGTGACGAGTGGCAACGTGGCTCGTGGATGACCAATGCGACCCAAGACTCGCGCGGCCCAAGTGCGTGCTGCGGGACGGGAATCACCGAGCAAATCGATGACGGGCCCAACGGCGATTTCACCGTACGAAACCAGGGCTTCGGCAACCGTCGGAGCGCTCGAGTCGTCGTAGGATGCCAGCGCATGGCAGAGATGAGGCACCACGGCAGCATCCATGATCGAACTGATGGCTTCGCACGCTGCGAGCCGCACGGTGGTGTCTTCGTTTGGATCGACAAGGGCTTCGACGAGGGATCGACTGGCGGTACTCGCGCGCAATTTGCCGAGCATTCGCGCCGCGTGGGCTCGTTCATTCCACGCGCGAGCATTACGTAGCGATCGTTCGTACGACTGACGTAAACCGAGTCGTTCGCACACGTCGGCGCATACGGCTTCTTCCCCGAGTGCCTCTTCAATGGCGACTTCTACGGTATGTCGGTCGAATTGTTGGGACAATGTCCGCGCCAAACGTCGTGAAGGTCCTTGGCGTAATTCATCAATGACTTTGCGGGCGGAGACGAGTCGTTCGAGCGCTCGTTTTGCGCGCCATCGCCGCACGACTTCGCGAGCGATGAGGAAGATGCCGGGCACGACAGACACGGCGACGATTCCCAGAGCAACGTAAAGAACGAATGCGATAACGCTCATACGCGACCCCCTGGCGACGGGCGAGGAGCAGGAGCCGCCGGAGCAAATCCTTTGCGTCCGAACTTGTCCCAGCCCTTGTTGCCCTTCAAGAAATCGTAAAGTCCGCGCAATTGCCAAAAAACCAAATATTGCCGGTAACCCAAATTCGATAAAACACCGATGAGCACGAGAATGATGGTGTCTTTGGCGCGGGGGTACGCGATGAGAGAAGCATTTTCATGCGGTCCGCGCATATTCGAAGCAGAAAACGTGCAAAGCAGAATGGACAAGGTCGAAAGGCAACAGTTCATGGACATGGCAAGTCCCAGGAATGTAAACAATGCCGACCATGACAGCGCTCCGAAGATCGCGGTCACCATGAGCAGCAGATAACCGAGACATTCGATAGGCGGCGCGAGAGCTTCGAAGACGAGCTGATAAGGCATGGCAAAAAGGCCAATTTGTCGATATTGCGGCCGAAACAAAATGGCCTTGTGATAGACCATCACTTCCCAAAGTCCACGATACCACCTGGCGCGTTGTTTACCGAGATCTTTGTAGTTTTCCGGAGCTTCGGTCCACGCAATGACAAAAGGAAGACAAACGATACGGCCCTTGATGCCCTTGTCGAGCATCCAACGGTGGAGACGGACCACGATTTCCATATCTTCGCAAACCGTGTGCGCTCCTTCGGAACAGTATTCGATGCAAAGTTTCGAGCGGACGTGACGGGTCAAAAACCCTCCCACCTCGAAAAGCGCCGTACGTCGAATGAGCGCAAATACGCCGGACAAGATGAGCACCGCATTGTCCTCGGAAAACGCCGTCCGACCTTTACCGAACGAGCGCATGTATTCCACAATTTGGAGTTTTCCGATTAAACTCGCGGGTAAGCGCAATTCTTCGACTTTCCCGTCTTTGATGACCGACCCGTTGGACAAACCGACTTGAACCCCGACAGCAATGATTTCAGTCGGAGATTCCATGATTTTGCGCACGGCAAGCAAGAGTGCGTCTGGAACGAGCAAACTATCGGCATCCATACTCGTGACGAAGGCACCTTCGGATACGTTCGCGGCGGCATTCAGGGCATCGGCCTTTCCACCATTTTCCTTGTCGATGAGGACCATGCGGCGCACGCCCCCCGGCAATTTGTTTCGGCATTCCCACATGCCACGTACGCGGGCGGTCCCAATCGCCCCGGTCGGCTCGTACGTAATCGGCACGAACGGATATGCTCCAAGAAGCACTTCGACGGTTCTGTCTTTCGAACCGTCGTTGCAAATGACTATTTCATACGCGGGATAACGCAGCCGAAGCTGCGATTGCAGGCTCTCGATGATGGTCACCTCTTCGTTGTACGCAGGCACGAGAAGCGACACGATGGGCAGAAATACATCCTTTTCCGACGAAAGCGCAGGTTTGACGATTTCCGCCAATAGCTCGCGACGAATCCGTCGGTGACTCAAAAAAACGAACCGAACGTTCAACAGGAAAAACACCGTCACGTACCCGACGATGATCGCGTCCAGAACCCAGAGCGCATAGACGATGGGCACGACCGCCATTCTAACGACTTATTCGTAATCCGGTACACATTAGATCGCGTTAGCTTCGGAACGGAGAAAACCAGTCCGGGCGTGATGTTTGACAGCACGCTATGCCCTCACAACTCTAAGGTGTTCCGACGGTGTTTTTCCGTCATTGTCGATCCGACTGATCGCATGCTACAAGGACGCCCGTTCAGTTCGTACCAGGAAAACCTGCCATGCGTAAAACGAAGACTGAGATTGCCGCCGCTCGTGAACCCGACTTCATCGTGGTAAAGGGAGCGCGCGAGCACAACCTGCGGATTGAGCACCTGGAGATTCCCAAGCGCAAGCTGGTGGTATTTACGGGTCCGAGCGGGTCGGGCAAGTCGAGTTTGGCGTTCGATACTTTGTACGCCGAGGGGCAACGGCGGTACGTCGAGACGCTTTCGTCATACGCGCGGCAATTCTTGGGGCAGCTCGATCGGCCAGCGGTCGAGCATGTGTCCGGTTTGTCGCCGACGATCGCCATCGAGCAGAAGAGTGCCTCGACAAACCCACGGTCGACGGTCGGAACCATTACGGAAGTGTACGATTACCTGCGCGTGTTGTATGCTCGGGCGGGTGAGCAACACTGTACGACGTGCGGTAAACAGGTTGCATCTCAAAGTGTCGACGAGATTGTCGAAACGTTGATGGAGCTTCCGACAGGCTCGCGCGCGACGTTGCTTGCTCCGATTGTGGTGCGTCGCAAAGGCGAGCACCGAGAGGTATTCGAGGATTTGGCATCGCGAGGGTTTACCCGGGTGCTCGTGGATGGGAAGCAGGAAAAACTCGATGAGCCTCCGAAGCTCGATAAAAAGCTTTGGCACGACATATCGTTGGTCGCCGACCGAGTTGCCGTTCGTACCGAC
>CAZETM010000723.1:0-5185 GCA_964514885.1 uncultured Polyangium sp.
CCCGCATTGATTTAGCGGGCTGTCACGTAATCCCGGGGTATGGGGGCCGAGCCCCCATCATAGACTACGGCGTATTCACGCATTGCGATCCCGCAGCGGGAGCGCCCCAATTCCAGACTGGAAGCGTCACTCGCGGGTAATACGCCGCGAACAGGTAACACATCTCGTCGTTCGTTGCTTCGCCGAATCCAATGGACTGCGGCGTTGGGTTCTGCCACGCACACCGAACTCGAACCTTGTCTCCCGGCTTGACCGTCGTGGAAACCTTGTCCCAGTATTGGTCGTCGAAGCTCCAGGGCTGACGATTCGCCAAGACGGTCGTTCCGCCTCCGGCATGCTGAATCTCGCCGGAAATGATCGTGCCGAGCTGGTGCATGTGCGGCATTGCATAGAAGACGTTGATCTGCGGAATGACGCTCGGCACAGTCAAGTCACACGTGCGGTCGATCTCGCCATTGGGCGGAATCTCGAATTGCAGCGTACCGAACGCCATGATGTCGGCATCGTTGGCTCGAAGCTTGGTGGTCGTGCACATATCGAACCCGCTCAGATCGGTTTGTCCCTCGAGCTGCATGAGGTTCGAGTAATGCATTTGCATCATGTAATGCTTCGTGCCCTCGACCGGCATACCGGCCTCCGGCGGAAACTCCATCGTTTGTCCACCCGGCGCCCACACACTCACGAGCCTCGATCCATTCGGCGCGCCCGCACCACAAGGCGTCGGTTCCGGATTGTATGCCGAAGTTACTTCGTACATCAACATGTGGTGCATAATCACCTTATTGTCGATGACGGGAGAGATTGCGGTAATGTGTCTCTTTTCCGAAACCACGACATCTGCGCCGATGCACACGTATTCGTCGCCGGTGGTTTTAGGCATCGTCCATGCGGTTTTGGCACGGAGCGAAACATCGGGGGTGCAATTCAGCGGAGGTGCGCCGCCGCCGCCACCACCACCGCCCGTACCGGAGCAGGAATCAGTGCCTCCGGGAGCACCGGCTGCAATCCACGCGTCCATCACGGCGAGCTCTGCGGAATCGAGCGTCGTGGGAGGCGGGGGCATTGGTTTTAGTTTGTCGTGAATGCGAGTGCTCGCCAACTCGGCCATCGTTTTCGAAGGATCGCTCTTGCCCGGCGCTACGAAATCAGCGGCCGTGACGAGCGGCATCGGCGCGCCATAAATCGGTTGCGCGGAGTGGCAATTTTGGCACTTGGCCTTCACCACGTCTGCGACATCGCAAGGCAGCGCGCCCGAGCCCGGCGTGCCGGCTCCCGAGCCAGTTCCGCCCGCACCATTTCCTCCAGCACCGCTCGGTCGTAGATCGAAATCGCTACTGCCACCGCAGGCCCAGGCCATCAGCGGAACCAGCCACAAGCCCGAAAGAAAAACTCTTCGCATAGGCCACCTACTCCTGTCTTCAAGCGAGCCCATGAGACACCAAAGCTGGGTACGATGTAAAGTCCTGTCGACGCGATCTTGTTGCTGTAGATGTTCGCGACAGGGCGGATTTTTCTTGCCATCTCACGCCCACTTGAGGCACGGTGCGCAACGCGCGACTGGTTCGTCGCGACCACCGCGCTGGAGCAATCATGAAGTCGTATTTGCATGAAGTTCGTTATGGCCTGATCGTCGCTTTGGCACTTCTCGTCTGGCTTACACTCGAATACGCCGCAGGATTGCATTCGACGCGAATCGAGTACCATCCAAGCGTGACGAACTTCTATGGTCTCATCCCCATTTACATGATCTGGCGAGCCATCATTCACCGCCGTGACGTGATCGAGGGAGGCTCGATCCATTGGTGGCAGGGCCTCATTTCGGGCATGATGATCTCGCTAGTGACGGCGGCATTCGGGGCGCCGACGATCTGGCTTTTCACCAACTTCATCAATCCGCAATTTTTCCAGTCCATGATTGATTTTGCGGTAAAGTCGGGCATGAAATCCGAAATGGCTGAGGTGAACTTTCACCCGACGGTATACATGATGCAAGCGACCATCATGCCCCTCGTATTCGGATTCCCCACGTCGGTGCTCATCACCTGGCTAGCGCGACGAAAAAACAAGAATAAAGCTCCGGTCGAAGCAAACGCCAGCTAATCTTCATTATCGATTGGTGTATCGGGATCTCGAGCCTCCCCTCCGGTCGTGCCGCATCGCGTTCTTCTCGCTGGGCGGGAAAGGCACGACCACCACGTTACCCTCTTGCTTTGCTCCGGCTTCCCGTCTATCTATCGTGCGTTGTCCCTGCGTCCGGAGAAACCGTCGTGTCCTTGTTCATCGATTCGGAAGTTGCCGCACGCGTCGAACGTCTCGAGCTACCTTGGAACAGCTACGGCTGTGATCCGTACGGAGCCTCGAAGCAGTACCTCGCACGGGGTTATACCGCGCTTCAGCTCCTGTATCGCCATTACTTCAAGATTGGCGTCGAGGGTATCGAATACGTTCCGGGTCGCGGTCGCGCGATGCTCGTCGGTAACCACTCCGGGGGCGTAGCGATCGACGGGCTCATGTGCGTCGCGTCGTGCTTCTTTGAAAAAGATCCTCCGCGACTCGCTCAAGGCATGGCGGAAAAATTCATGGCGCGCGCGCCGTTCATGGGCTTATGGTCGACGCGTTGTGGACAACTCACGGGCCTCGTGGAGACGGCCGAGCACCTGCTCAACGACGATCGATTGCTCATGATTTTCCCGGAAGGGGCGCGGGGCACGGCGAAGCTCTATCCCGAGCGTAATTCGCTGGTGCATTTTGGCTCGGGTTTCATGCGCCTGGCCATGAAGACGAAGTCGCCGATCATTCCGTTTGGTTTCGTCGGCGGCGGTGAAGCCATTCCTACGATTGCGAATTCGGTGACGCTCGGGCGACTCGTTGGCGCGCCTTATGTCCCCATAACGCCTTGGGGATTGGCTATTCCTGCGCCCGCTCGGCTGGAATTGACGTATAGCGAGCCGATGATGTTCGACGGCAGTGGAACCGAAGAAGACGAAGTCATCGAGGGATACGTCGAACAGGTCAAACAGCGAATTGCCGGGCTCATTGAAATCGGCAGGCAGCGCAGGCGCAAAGCGTTATCGTGGTCGGGTGGGACGGAAGAATCGTCCACGTTTACTTTCGACGGGAAAAACGGAGAGCAACGATGAGGGTTCTCATTCCCGGTATTTCGGGTGTGCTCGGGCAACGCGTAGCCAAGCGACTGCTCGCGAAGGGGCACGAGGTCATTGGTATCGATCGCCGGCCATGGAAAGACGCGCCTGCGGGCATTGAGCTACACGACGTCGATATTCGCAAGCGAGCAGCCGAAGACGTTTTTCGCAAGCGCCGGCCGGAAGCGGTCATTCACATGGCGACGGTCACGCATTTGGTGGAGCGGACCGAGGAGCGTTACCGAATCAATCTGGGCGGCACACGCGCGGTATTCGAGCATTGTCGAGATTGGGGCGTCGAACACGCGATCTTTGTTGGGCGTCATACGTATTATGGCGCTGCCTCAGATTCGCCGCTGTACCATGTCGAGGAAGAACCGCCGATGGCGGTCACCACATTTCCCGAACTGGCGGACCTCGTCGCGGCCGATCTTTATGCTTGCACGGCGCTGTGGCGAATTCCGAATTTGGTGACGACCGTATTGCGTATGGTGTATACGCTCGGACCAACCGGGCACGGAACGCTGGCGACGTTCTTGCGCGGAAAACGCGTGCCCATGGTGCTCGGCTTCGATCCGCTTTTTCATTTCATGCACGAAGAGGACGTGACGTCGGCTATCGTCTTGACGCTCGAAAAGCGCGTGCGAGGCGTCTACAACGTGGCTGGTCCCGCGCCTGTGCCGTTATCGGTGATTGCCAAAGGTGCGGGGCGCACGCCGGTGCCGTTTCCGGAAATTGCTTTTCGGACGATGCTCGGGCGGTTTGGTTTGCCGAAATTGCCCCCGGGGGCTCTCAGCCATATCAAGTATCCGGTCGTCGTGGATAGCACGGCATTCCGCAAAGCGACGGGATTTCAGCACGAGATGCCGGAGATGCGGTGCATTCGCGATTATCGCGATGCGTTTCCGGTGCGCGGCTGATTATTGACATCCACCGTTGACACATTTGCCGCCGAGGCATTCGATTCCCGCAGCGCATGCCTCGCCAGGTAGCTTCTTGCAGGAGCCTTTGCCGTCGCACGCAGACGCGCCGTTACACACCAGTCCGGCGGCATTGTTTTGGTACGCTTCGCTTTCCGGAACGAATGCGCAAATACCGACGGAGTCGGGCACGTCGCATCGAACGCACATACCATCGCACGATTCGTTACAGCAGACGCCGCTCGAGCAGAAGGTGTTTTTCGAGCAATCGGCGGCCGCTGCGCAGCGCTGGCTGATTGCGCAAGGCCCACATTCGCCACCGCAATCGACGTCCGTCTCGTTTCCGTTTTGAATTCCGTCGGAACAGCTCACGCACGTGCCATTGTGACAGAATCGTCCCGCGCTTTCGTCACACAGTGGCCCGCAGACGCTATATCGGAGATCCGGATGATCCGCGCACGAGAAACAGACCTCGATGGCGCAGCTTGCGTCGCAGCCGTCATTCGGATCCTTATTGCCGTCGTCGCACGATTCGCTTTCATGCCGAATTGCGTCGCCACAACGAGCAACCTGGGTGCTGGCATTGATGCCGCTCCCCGGCGTCTGCTGACGGATGTCTGGAAGGTATTCACCTTCGATCAAGCAGGCGTTGCAAGCAATGGCGCACGCACCCATCCAAAACCAGGTCCATCCGGTACGTTTACGTTCCATAAAAATCTCCCCGCAGCGGACGGTCAAAATGTGATTTTGAGCCCCAGAGAGCTTCCGCGAATTTGCAGCACTGCCTTGGTCCTTGCAGTATTTTTGAATTCTTCTTCCGCGGTAATGGCATAAATGGTCGTGGCCGTTCCCACGATTCCTGCGGCGAGGAAACTGAACAAGGCCACATTGCCAACCATCGCCATGTCCCGCTGCATTTCATTAAAGCCACCAACGCATGTGCGGCACGGATCGTTGCGTTTGCTCTCACTTTCCGCGTCGATTGCAGCCGCAACGATGCCAGCGCCGAGCCCAAGGGTCGACAATAACATGGTTGCCACCACGCCCCGTTCAATCACTTCTTCGGGGCTTTGGTCTGCGGGTGAAATGGTTTCCATCGGGATTTGCCATGGTTCCATCGCG
>CAZETM010000724.1:0-5180 GCA_964514885.1 uncultured Polyangium sp.
CCACCACCAGCGGGACGTCCGCCACCACCCTTTGCCGCGGCCTTCTGCTTGTCTTGCTCTTCTTGGAGCTGCTTCTGCAGTTTAGCGCGAGTGGCTTCGTCCTGAGCGCTCGAGAGCTGTGACAGCAAGCCTTCGATTTTCGCCTGCTGCTCCTTCGTTTGCTTCTCGGCCGCCTTCTTGTCTTCTTCGGCCTGCCGAGCTTGCGCTTCCAGTGCCTGACGCTCTTTGTCGGCCTTCTGCGTCTGATTGTAGATGGCGACGCCAACGCCACCACCGATCACAATCACTGCTACGACGACGGCGTAGAGCGTCTTGCGCAGCTTCTTCTTCGAATCGTCGTGCTGCAACGCTGCGAGCTTTCGCTCGTGCTCTTGCTGGGCGTTCATCGCTTCGAGACGAGCTCGTTGCTCGGCTTCTACGCGCGCCTTTTCTACTTCGGCCTGACGAATCGCTTCGAGGTGTGCGGTTTCTTCGCGAGCTCGGCGCTCATCTTCGCGCCGACGATTTTCTTCGGCTTGGATGCGAGCTTGTTCTTCCTCGCGGGCTCGGCGTTCAGCGTCGGCCTTCGCCTGCGCCTCCGCGGCTACAGCCGCCGCCTTCGTATCCTCCTCCTGCTTGATGCGATCCTCCTCGAGGCTCATCAGCTCCTTTAGGGAGAACAGGACCGAGCTTTCCTTCTGTTCGGACATGACGTCGTGGCTCCTTCAAAAGCTGCGCGCTCGCCATTCGTATCCCGAGGAGGGCCGCCACTGCTAGGCAGAACGACGGAACCTTTCCGAGGACACCCAGATGGGTGAGATTATCGCGGCGCCTGTCGGTATCAACCCCCGACACATCATGTCAATTGGGTTGCTTCGAATCTTTTCTTTGTCGGTCCCCAAAGCCCCAATTCTGCAAGATCCAACGCTTCCTTGGAGGCCCAGACCACTCAAATTAACCGCTTTCATGCTTGACGCGACGGCCGTTTCCAGCATCGACGTCACGGCACTTGGAAACCACCAACGGCTGCTCTAACGTCGCCGACCCATGGCAAAGGAAATCAAGGCACACATCACGGGCACCGTTTGGAAAATCGAAGTCTCCGTCGGCGACGACATCGATGAAGGCACCACCGTCGCCATCCTCGAGTCCATGAAGATGGAGATGCCCGTCGAGGCTGAAGAATCCGGCAAAGTCACCGAGATCCTCGTCAAGCCCAACGACCCCGTCAAAGAGGGTCAAGTGCTCGTCAGGTACGAGTGAGCCGCTCGCTCGAAGCTCGTTCGTCCACGTCAATCACGCACGTCAATCACGTCAAACACGTTAATCACTCGCGCCAGAAGAACTTCCACGGGTTGTGCTTGAGGTCCCGGACCAGTTCCTGGAGATCGTCGTAAAGCTGTTCGTCCGCAACGAGCGCTCCGACGGTTCCTTTGCCCCGACGTACCCCAGACGCGATCGCCTGCGCATCCTGCGTCAAACCCTTCGTGTTCTTCGCGACCTCGCCCAAGTCCGTCATCATCTGTCGCAACTTCGCCTGTTCGCTCTCAGCTCCAACGGTCGCGCTGATGCGCTTCACGTTCGACATCGTGTCCTTCACGTCCGCGAGCAGGGGCGGCGCGTCCTTCGCCAGGGCGCCCGTCGTGCGATCCACGTTCTCCAAAATCCGATCGATCTGCGGATTGTCGACGTACTTCTTCTTCGCTTCCTGAACCGTGTCCTGCGTGTCGACCGAGATCTGCTCGACGTTCGCCGTGATGCGATCCAGCCGGCTGCCGTTCTTCTCGAAAAAGTCCCCCGTGCCCTTGAGCGTTCGGGACAAACCATTCAGCGCCGTACCAATTTCGTCCTTGTTGCCCCGCATCGCCGTCGTCGCGACGTGCAACAGCTCGTAGGTTTCTGCAACGAGCAGATCGAATCGTGGCGGATCGATCCCACGCACGATCGCGCTGTCCGGAAGCGCTGGACGATCACCACTTCCAGGATCGATCGACAAATACTGCTCCCCCAGAAGACTCGAACTCGTCACGAAAAACACGGCGTTGTCGTGAATCGTCTCCTGATACTTCTTCTGCAGCTCGACCTTCATCCGCACCAGCGAAGGGCGCGTTCCCGGGGGAGCTTTCTCCCCACCGCGAAACTGGATCTCGGCGACTTTTCCTATCTTTACGCCGGCAATCTTCACCGGCGCACCCGATTGCAAGCCGCCAGGGTTGTCGAAGTCCACGAACATCGAGTACTTCGGCTCGAAGTTGATCCCGCCCATGACGAGGATGAACGCTGCAAGAAGTACAGTCGCCGTCAGAATCAAAATTCCGACTTTGACTTCGATCGAACGCGGACTCGCCATGACCGCAATATGCCTCAGAAACGCATAAGATCACACGCTACGGTTACGACGCACTGCGCCGACAAGCCATGATCTCTTTCCGTCACCTCGCCAAGTCGTTTGGCCCGAAAAAAGTCATCGAGGACGTGAGCTTCGATGTGCAAGACGGTGAGGTGTTTTTCATCATCGGCCAGTCGGGCGTCGGCAAAAGCGTGCTCATCAAACACCTGGTGGGACTGCTCTATCCCGACGCGGGCGAGATCTGGCTCGATGGCGAAGAGATCAGCCGATTCGACGAAGAGCAGATGTATCCAGTGCGTATGAAGTGCGCGATGGTCTTTCAGCACTCGACGCTGTTCGACTCGATGACGTGCGCGGAAAACGTCGCGCTGCCGCTGCGTAAACATAAAGGTTTGAAGCCAAAAGAAGCGCTGTCCGAAGCTCGAAAACGGCTCGAACAAGTGCACATGCTGGAGTTCGCCAACCGCTATCCGCCCGAGCTGGGAGACGGGATGCGTAAACGCGTCGCGATCGCTCGTGCCCTGACACTGGACCCTCGTTACGTTCTTTTTGACGAACCCACCACGAGCCTCGATCCCGTGAGCGCTAGGCGCGTCGATAAACTCATTCGCGAGCTGAGCGATACCGTCGGCGTGACGAGCATCGTCGTGAGTCACGATCTAGCGAGCATCTTCAAGATCGCCGATCGAATCGTGATGCTCTACAAAGGATTTGTCCGGCTTATCGGCACTCCCGACGAGTTCAAATGCGTCGAGGATCCCGTCGTGCAGCAGTTCATCCATGGACGCGCCGAGGGACCGATCGAGTAGCGTTATTAGGCGATAAACGCTGGCATTTCGGACAGTAGACGCTGGTACGACCGCCCAGCGTAACGTCTTCGAAAGACGTTCGGCATCGTGGACAAGGCTCGCCCGAGCGCCCGTACGCGAGGAACGGATTCACCACGCCGGTCCTCTCCGACAAGTACACGATCTCGTCGTCCTGTTCGTGCACATCGAGCGTGTGCTTGATCGATGCGGTGATGCCTTTCGCGAGTGCAACAAGCTCGGCTGGCGTGATCGAATTGCCAGGGCGGGCAGGGTGCACGTGTGCTCGAAAAAGCGCTTCGGTAGCTTGAATGTTGCCGATCCCGGCGACGATCGAGTTGTCCATCAGCAAGGCTTTGACCGCCGCACGAGAAGCTCCGAAGGCCGTACGCAGAACGTCGCCATCGAAACGATCGGTGAGGGGATCCGGGCCTAGATCGCGCAGCTCTGCGAGCTTGGAGATCGTTGCAGTCGAAACGATCATCAGCCTTCCGAACATACGCGTGTCGACGTTGTGCAGGATGGATCCATCGGACACGTACAGACGCGCTCGCGAGGATCGCGGCGCTGGATCTACGGGGAATCGACGTATCCACTTGCCGGTCATGCCGAGGTGACTGAGCAGGCAGTGACCATCATCCAGTTCGAGCAGCAAGTATTTCGCGCGGCGATCGATCTTGGTGACTGTTCGTCCAGACAAGCGTTCGGCAAACGAAACGGGCGTGGTTTTTCCGCGCAGCAAACGAGTCGGATCGGCTTCGGCACGGTCGATGCGTCGTCCTTGGAGCCAACGACGAAGCACGCGCGCTTGATGTTCGACTTCAGGCAGTTCAGGCACGGCAGCCAGGACAAACCATCACGGGCCGAAGATCAAGTACCCCATGGCCGAAAGAATCACGTCGAGCACGATGACGGCGAGCGAACCGTTCACGACCGCTCGCGTGGTTGCCCAACCGACGCCTTCACTGCCGCCGTGCGTGGTGAGGCCCGAGTGGCCAGCTACGATGGGAATGGCCGCTCCGTACGCAATACACTTGGTCAAACCCACGAAGACGTCGCCTTTGTCGACGAGTTGCAGATTGAAAAACGTCTGCGGATTGACGTCGAACATCACATAAGCCGTCACCATGCCCGTGAGCATCGCGACCGCGGCGCTCCAGATGATCAGGATCGTGGTCATCACGATGCACGCGATGAACCGCGGCTTGATGAGGTAGTCGATCGGATCGGCTGCACACATGCGCAGTGCATCGACCTGCTCGGTGACGACCATGGATCCGATCTCGGCAGCGATGCCTGCGCCCACGCGAGTCGCGAGCATCAACGCGCCGATCGTCGCCGCAAGATCTCGCACGAGCAGCTCCAGGTACGCGGCGCCGACCATGCTGAACTCGGGGATGATGCGCTTGAGTTGCAGGCCGCCTTGCAGCACCATGATCATGCCGATGAAGCCCATCACGACGGTCAAGAACACGACCGATCGGTTGCCGATCTCGAACATCTGATTGACGACCGCGCTCGTGTCCGGCCGTCCGCGAGCGCAGTAGTAGAGCGTCTGGACAAACACGGACGAGATCTCCATCGCCGTGCGGGACAAGTCGAATGCGCCTCGACCGACTAGCTCGACGAACGAAGGCTCAGGCTCGCCACGAGCTTCCTCGACGGCTGCATCTGCGGGGGGCGTGGCCGGATGCATCGCAGTGCCTTCAGTCGAGGGTGAACGAGACGAAGTAGTCGACGACGAAGATGCCCGCGGCGGTGGTGACGACGGTCGCGTTCACGGCCCGTCCGACGCCTGGAGCGCCGCCTTTCACACCAAGTCCGTACGTGCAGCTCGATAGGCCCATGACGATGCCGAAGACGACGCTTTTGATCATGCCGCTCACGACATCGTTCACGCCGAGCAAGCCGATCGTGACGCCATTGTAAAACGTCTTGGGCTCGACGCCGAGCAGAGCGTAGCCGCCATACGCGGCACCAATGAGCGCCAAAGTGTCGGCAAAGATCGTCGACAAAACCAGCGTCATCACCATGGCGATGAAACG
>CAZETM010000725.1:0-5172 GCA_964514885.1 uncultured Polyangium sp.
GATGTCGACGTACCCGAGTCGCGTCTTTCTGGTTCGTCCTACCAAACCTCGCAGCCTGGATTCGAAGAACGTTTTGGGTACGGACGAATCAACGCAGCCCGCGCGGTCGAAGCGATCGTCGGCAAGCGGATTCCTGCCGAGGCGAACATCACTTCGCCGGTTTGGTTCGAAGCGCTGTATGCGGATCGCGTTGGTAGTCCGATCGAGATCAAGGGTTTGATCGCGGCGCCGCGGGCAAACGCTTACGATTACGTCGTCGAGTGGGCACGTGGCGTGCAGCCGCGCGAGGCCGAATTCACTGGGCATCTGATCGCGAAACAAGACAACGTCGATCCCACGACGACGATCGGTGTCTCGACGCCGCTCGCCTTGCTCGATGTGCGCAACGTGAACGCGCTGATCGAAAGCGAACCGCCCGACAGCTATGAGCAAAATGATCACGCCATCACGGTGCGTATACGCTCGGTCGCGCATTACGGGGGCGACGTGGGCGATGTACCAGGCGAGATGCGTCGCACGTACTTCGTGCACACCGATCCCGATCTAGCACCGGGGTTTCCGCTGCAGCTTGGAGACAGCCTCGAATCGAGTCCCAAGATGGCGGACATCGATGGTGACGGCGTGCGAGATCTCGTCGTGCTCACGAGCGGAGGTCAGGTGCATGCGTTTGCCCTGACGATGGTTGGCCCGATGCCGCTGTCAGGTTTTCCTTTCCAAACCAACGTCATCGATGGTTTGACGCAAGCGCCGCAACTGGACGTACCGAGCTACACGGGAGCACCTGCGTATGCGTCGGGCAGTGTCGACCTGGACTTGGCGCGCGAAGGGTTTGTCAATGCCCCGGCCATCGCGGACTTGGACGGTGATGGCCAAGTCGAGATCGTCGCGTCCTCGTTTGCCGGGACCATCTACGTCATCGAGCCGGATGGTTTGTCACGGGCGGGTTTTCCCAAGATCCTGCCCCGAGTCAGCTCATGCACCGCATCATCGCCGACGATGCCATGCATGGACGAGACAAACCGATTGGCGCGCGGAGCAGCCGCGTCTCCCGTGCTCGTCGATCTCGATGGCGACGGCAAACTCGACATCGTGCAAGCCGCGTTCGACGGAAAGGTCTACGCGTTCGATCACGAGGGAGAATCGATCGCTGGTTTTCCGGTCGACGTGCACTTCGCCGATGGAGCAAAACGCAGTCGCATCCTGTCGACGCCTGCGGTTGCGGACTTGAACGAAGACGGTTTCGTGGATCTCGTCGTCGGATCGAATGAGCAAGTTGGTCCTGACGGACAGTTTGGCGCGGTCTACGTGCTCGATGGGCGAGGTTTGTCTGCACCTGACGGTCCCGTTCTTTCGGGCTGGCCCATCACGATCGCTTCGACAAACGTCTCGCCGCTCATTGGCGAGGGTCTACCGAATGCCCCGGCCATCGCTCGGTTCGGCGACCAACTCGCCACGGTCGTGCACGGCAACGGCAGCATGCCGTTCGTTTTGCCTTCCAAACCAGGTGCGCAAGTCTCCTTTGGCGAGCTGCCAGAGTTTGCCCTTCCAGAACGACCCGCCGTGACGAACGGACAACCGATCCGCGGGCTCTTGCCAGCAGATTCGTTTGGATCCGTATCGAATGTTCCGCGCCCGAACGAAATGTTGCCGCTGCTCTCGAGCCCATCGCTGGGTGATGTCGATCAAGATGGCGTGCCCGACGTGGTCACCGCGGGAGGCTCTGCGTTGCTGGCCGATCGACTGCTCGGAAAAGCCGTACAACCGGGCCTGCACATGCTTGCGGTATGGAGCGGCGCGACGGGGGCCATGTTTCCTGGATCGCCGTTTTTGCTCGAAGATTTCAGCTCGCTCGCAGACCACGCGATCGCCGATTTGAACGGTGACGACTACCCGGAGATCATTGGTGGAACGAGCGGATACTTTTTGCATGCGTACGATGGTTGCGGCCGTGAGCCCGCTGGTTTTCCCAAGTTCACGGGTCAATGGATCTCGGGCACGCCTGCCGTAGGAGACCTCGATGGCGATGGACTCCTCGAGCTGGCGGCAGGCACGCGCAGTGGGTTTCTCTACGTGTGGCGAACGTCAGGCAGTGCAGACGGCGTCATCGCCTGGGAGAGCTATCACCACGACAATCGCAACACGGGAAACCTCGACGTGCCGCTCGATCGAGGCGCGCTTCGTAAGGCCAAGACGCCGCTCTCGGCAGATTCGTGTCGCGCTCCGGTTCCGCCACCTGAGTTTCGAGGCGGCGGCGGTTGTGCGTGTCGACTGCCTCACGCGGACCAGCCTGCTGCTCCGCTATTTTGGCTCGCCCTCGGGGCGTGTCTGGCCATTGCAAGAAGGCGCGAGCGGCGGTGAGCTTTGTGCCTCGTCGATGTACAGTCGAGGCTCATGGCGTCCCCGGTTCAGATCTACCTTTCGCCTGGCATGTTCGGCTTCGCGCGGCTCGCATCGTTCGAGTATTTCGAGCATGTCGTGGCAGCGTTCGAGGAACGTTTTCGCAAGCGTGGCCGAGCCGTGGCCGTGCACATTTGCGACGTTCATCCCACCGCGAGCGTTTGTCGCCGAGCTGCGAAGCTCGCGCGCATGATCGCCACGACCGCAGGCGACGGCACGTCACCGATTCACATCGTCGGTCACTCGACAGGCGGCCTCGATGCGCGTCTCGTCGCTTCTCCGACTGCGCGACTTCCTGGCATTTCGAAGACGGACCTCGGATGGATGGATCGCCTCGCTTCCGTGACGACGATCAACACTCCGCATTATGGAACTCCGCTCGCGGCGTTCTTCGCGACGGTGAGTGGGCAACGCTTGTTGTATGCCGTTTCGGCTCTCACGGTGACTGCGCTCAAGCTGGGAGCACCGCCGCTCGCTGCAACATCGGCGCTCGTGGCTGCGTTCGGGCGTTTGTCGATCGGGAACCTCGAGCTGGACATCATCAATCGATCGGTCGATGCCGTTGCCAAAGTGCTCGACGAAGCATCGAGTCGCGAGCTGCGTATGTGGCTCGATCTGCTCCGTGGTGATCAAGGTGCGATCGTGCAGCTCATGCCCGAAGCGATGGACTTGTTCCAAGCGGGTGTCGAAGATCGACCGGGCATTCGGTATCAGAGCGTCGCGACGTATGCTCCGCAGAATGCCGTGAAGGATTGGCTCTCGGCGCTGCGTTCTCCGTGGGCGGCGATGAGCGCGGGCGTCTTTACGGCGCTGTACAATCTGACGGCTCGCATCGACGAACGTTATCCGTGTGCACCTGGCGACGGGGTTGCTCAGGCCAAACTCAAGGCCATGCTTGGCGAGGTGCTGCCGCCTGGAGCCAACGATGGAGTCGTTCCGTTGACCTCTCAGATTTGGGGCGATCTCATTTGGGTCGGCAAAGCTGATCACCTCGACATCGTCGGGCATTTTCCTGGCCCTGGAGGTCATACGGACTGGCTGGCGAGCGGTGCTCGATTTCAGCGAGTGCGTTTCGATGTGGTCATGGATCGCATCGTCGCCGGCATGATCGTTGGTGAGCAGTTGAAGGAGAGTCGTGCGCCCGTTTCCGAACGCGCTCCGACGAGTTCGTCCGTACAAACGGCGACATGACCACGCCACGTCGTTCGCTCGAGGTTCTCCACGACAAACTCATCGGATGTCGTCGATGTGAGCGTCTCGTCGAGTGGCGAGAGCACATCGCGCAGACGAAGCGGCGTGCGTATCGGGACGAGCCGTACTGGGGGCGTCCGGTGCCTGGGTTTGGCGATCCAAACGCATCGCTCGTGCTCGTGGGACTTGCTCCGGGTGCGCATGGAGCGAACCGCACGGGACGCATGTTCACTGGCGATCGTTCAGGGGAGTTCCTTTATGCCGCGCTTCATCGCGCGGGGGTGGCTTCGCAGCCGCAGAGTCTTGGACGAGACGATGGTTTGCAATTGCGACGCGTGTTCATCACGGCGCCATGTCGTTGCGCACCGCCGGACAACAAGCCGACGCTGGACGAGCTTGGGCAGTGTCGGAGTTGGTTTGTCGACGAGCTGAAGTTATTGCCGCGGGCGCGAGTTTTCTTGGCGCTCGGGAAAATTGGATACGACGCGGTGCTCGGTTTGGCGAAACAAACCAAGGCAGTAGATGGGTCGAAGCCCCCGGCGTTTGCGCATGGAATTTCGACGGAGATTCCGGATCCACGGGGCACCGATGCGGTGTCGTGGCTGGTGGCGAGTTATCACGTCAGTCAGCAGAACACGCAGACGGGTCGGCTGACGGAGGGCATGTTCGATGCGGTGTTGGCGAAGGCGCTGTCACTTGCCGAGTAGCTTCGCCAATTCGCCCGACTGATGCATTTCGATCAGGATGTCGCTACCGCCGACGAACTTTCCGTCGATGTAGACCTGGGGGATGGTTGGCCAGCTCGAGAACTCCTTGATTCCTTGGCGAATGTCGGGCTCTTTGAGCACGTTGACGTCTTTGAACTCGGCGCCTTCGCTTTTGAGAATCTTCACGGCGCGATCGGAGAAGCCGCATTGAGGGAAGGACTTGGTGCCTTTCATGAAGAGCACCACGCGATTTTGGCCGATGATTTCCTGGATTTTTTGATTCACGTCACTCATGTCGCACCTTTGGGGCAGCTAACGTAGCGTAACTTTGGTCGTTCGGGGAGGGACGGCAAACAAAGAACGGACGTCCTCGTCGGACGGGGATTTGGTCGTCCTGCCAAACCAATTGTTTGTGTTGTGAGCAGGCGCGAGGCGTGCTGACGGATTGATGTTTTTTTGCGCACCGAACGATGGCCAACCGAGTTTGCGGGTGGGCAATGCGGGTGGTAATTCGATCGACCAGTTGAAGCGTTCGGGGCAATCATGATCACGTGAAAGTAACGCGTGTGAAAAGGCATGGACGACGGGCGTCAATAACGCGTATCGTTCAAGTGCTTTCGCGTAATACGCCCCTTCCAAGCTTATCGCTGGGTTGTCCTGGGGCTTGTGGCCACCTGATTCCAAGGAGACCTCCGATGCTCTCATTCTCGAAAAGCGCTCTTTGCCTGCTCCTTGCGAGCCCGCTCATTGCGGCTGTCATTGCAACTGGGTGTAGCTCTCCGATAACGGGCGGCACGACCGGTTCTGGTGCAAGCAGCGGCGGCGGCGGTAGCGTGGGTGGTAGTGGTGGTGGCGGTGGTGGCGGCGGTGGTGGCGG
>CAZETM010000726.1:0-5167 GCA_964514885.1 uncultured Polyangium sp.
GCCGGCGACCATTCCGTCGCAAGCCAAGTACCGAGATCCCGACGCGATTCGAGGCGCCTGGGAAGCTTTTGAGCGAGTGCTCCAGGGCACTGGGCCGAGATCCTCAAGGTATGGCTGTACTCGCTCCCACCCAACCTTGTGTTGGCGAATGGCGAATGCGTGTGGCAGATTCATGGTCATGGTCAAACAGACGAGCCAGAAAAACGAGGTCATTCTGAATTTGGTGGCGCAGCATGATGACGCCATCAAAAAGATCAAAAACGCAACCAAGGGACTTCGAAAGGTAGAAAGCGCCATTCGAACATGGGTTGGCAAGCAGTTGGAGTCCACGTATGCGCAATGGTTACCTAGGATTGGCGAGGTTGCTGTCTATGTCGTCGTGAGCGAAGCGTCCACGTATGCGTACAAGCTGTACGTGCGCGAGTTGCACGGAACATGGGTCAGGTTCAACGAGGGGGAAAATTCTCACGCGTACACCCGGTTCGATTTGGGAAACTACCAGAAATATTTCAAGGAAGGGAATGAGCATACCAGCGTTGAATTCATTGTGCCGGCACTTGTCTACGAACAACAGGCACGGCATTGGTTTGGCCTTCCGAAACTAGATCAACTCGAATAGAAGGTCGGAGCACAGGCGCTGCCCTCGTGAGCTGGTTTGTCCGTGCACTTGGCTGTTGCTCCGGCAGACGATCGACCGATTCACGGGCTACGCGATCTGGTCGGGGGCCATGTTTCAGTTCGGTTTCATTCAGCCGTTTTCGCAAGCGGCTTGCATCAAACACCAAATCGATGTGGCATCCTCCCCCGCGTTCAAGTAAAACCCACCGTAGTTTTTCCCCGCCGCAGAGGAAGTTGCCATGGGTGTTTCTGTCCATCTCGACGTTCAATGGGACGCCATCGATCCAAGCGTCTGGACCGTGGCTTATGACGAGGCGTTGACCTTGTTGCGTGCCCACCCGTCACAGATCTTAGGCTACGCATGGCGTGCAGTACTCGGCCGCGAAATCCCGATGTACACGAAGGACGTCGAGCAAACCCAAAAAGACGGACGATGCATTTGCGTCGTCGGTGACCGCCGCAGCATGCGCTTCGCCGAAAGCTTCAGGCTATCACGTAGTCATCCTAGCCAATCAAAGGTGCACAGGTTGGGCACGAGTAGAGACCTCGCGCTCGACGAGCCTGACCAGCGCAGCGGCGCCCGAGTGTTTGGTGCAAAAACGCAGGGAGAGCCTTATCACGATGCAATTGTCGCCGTCGGTATCTTGATCGAGGCACATTTCCCTGGCGCTGCGTTGCTCTGGGGCGACGTCAACGAGGCGGGTGCCCGCGCGTCGAAACAGTGGGCTGAAGTGGTGCTTGGCCGATCTCTCCCAATGCCAGTGCTCTACGATGCGCCGACCCTTGTCCAGAGGCTCTCACAGCAATGGCAGGGTGAAGCTCTGCTCCGCGCGTTCGTGCGCCGTTTCCGAGGCGAGATGTCCCGAGGGCTCGCTCATGCGTTCTCCACGATCGAGGCCGGTGCCGTGGAAGCCTATTTGCGTAGCTCTATCGCCTCGACTTCGAACCAAGACGACGATTTCGAGGAGCCGGTGGTGGCTCAAGTCCAAGGATTCCTACTCGCAACGGGTAATGTCGCGCGCTTGTTGGCGATCGTGAGGGACGTGATTGCTGCCGAAAAGATGGCCGAGGTCATTGCGCATGCGGGCGTGCTACTTCCAGCCGAACTGCGGACCCGCGCAGCGCGACAACGGGATGCGCCACTGACGCTGCGACCAGATGTCTCTTCGCTCGGCAGCTTGGTTGGTGCCATGTACCTTGACAGGGACTGGAGCGGGCCGGCAGTTGACGATGTGGCGCTGGAGAACGCACTGTCTTGCGTTTACCCCGGGCGCGGCGTGGAGTTGCTACAGCTTATTCGGCAAGAGACCCAGAAGATGGCGGAAGTGGTGGCAAGCTCGTGTGACGCGATCGAGCGGGGTTTGTCTTTTCAAGCGAAGCTCGACCCTTTCCAAGATGTGGGTGAACTTGCCGCGCTCGAGAATACCAATGCGCTCGAGCCATACACTCGACGGCGTCTGGCCGCATTTGCGTATGCGTTGCGCGCCGCCGCAAGGAAAAATCACGATCAGACGAGGGCAGAGCTTCTGCTTGATCCAGCGAAGATACGCCTCGTGTGTGTCGAAATGGCCCGCAACGGACCGAGCCTCACCGAATTCGCTTGGGACTGGATCCTGAAAGAGGAAGATCCGATGGTGCTCGACATGCTCCTTGACCTCTTGTGTTGCCAGCCAGGGTCGGATGAGGTTTCCCGGCTGCGCCGCGCAATCATGGAAAACCGTACGCTCTGTGTGGAAACGCAGCGCATGATGCACGACGAGGCAGCAATGACGGAAGGCAAGGCGCTCATCGAAGAGGCTGAGCATGCCCGCGCCACTCGAGCAACCAGAGTTCCGAGCAGGCGGACGAGCTAGAGAGCCGTTCAGTTTGATTCCGCCCTTGGATCATGCGGCGCCGGAGCACACGTGTGTCTGCGGGTCAAGAAACATCGAGGCGCCGGCCGCAGACGATCACCACGCCGAAGAAGCGCGTGTGCTGGATGTGCGTGACGATACGAGGTGTGGTCAATGACGCGTGGCGAGGTAGGCGCGTCAATGGCGAAATGGATGGGTTATTTTTCCTAGGCACCAGATTGTGTTCGTTCGAGAATCTTCGTTGCGAGTTGCTCGAAGTCTTCACGGCATCGTTGTACGGCAGCCATGCGCGCGCCCACGGCACCATCAGCAGGACGTAAATGGAAAATGGGCTTTTGCACATCTCGCGCGAGCGGCCAAAGTATTTGATAATTCCGGAGAATACTCAAGCAATGCGAGTCGTCTGCAAGGGTCGCAGCCATCGAATTCTCATGCAAAATTGAACTTTGATAAATACGAGGAATGAAATACAACCAGTCTTCTGAAGCCATTGCATATTTCGTTATGGGCACGGACGGATTCGTGACGATATAACCCAATGGGGCCATGGTTGCGCGTGAGAGGGGGAACGCAGGATTGGATTGCTGTTTGGTGCGAAGATCCCGCTCCTCTTTCCAACGTGTTATGGTGGCGCCGAGATAATGCAGGCCGTAAACGGATCGGATTTCCGGGATGACCGGGATCAGGAAATTGTCGACGTTGCAGGCAATCGCTCGGTTGAGGGCTGAAAAGCCCGAACCCATGTCAATCAATATAATGTCCGTACTCATACGGTACGCGGCGAGGCCGATTGCATCGCGTAATGCACGCATGGTGCGAAACGCATCAACGTCACCTTCGAGTGCTTGTGACCATTCATGAGCCAGCGGTTCTTCGAGCATGCTCAACCCAGGATAGCTGGCAATGAGTGCCAATTGATCACGTAAGTTTTCGACATGGGCGTCTTCGAACGCAAAACGACCTTGTACCGTTTCGTTGGTCGAATGAAGAAGGCTGTCGCGATCTTGCTCCTTTTGCGACCAAAACACTTCGAGACGTTCCTGCGGCAAACACAGGTTCGTGAGTGTGCATTGCGGATCTGCATCTACGAGCAGAACGGTCTTCCCCATGTCGACCAGGATATGCGCGAGATGATAGGTCAGCGACGCGCGTTCGAATCCTGCACAATCGCTGAAGAGCGCAATGGTTCTCATGATGCCCGTTTCCTCACGATAACCGCGAAATTCGACGATTCAAAGATAAATTCCGGCTCTGGATTCCCATTGTCTTGGCACGCTTTACGAGCGAGTGGAATTCCCATGCCGAACCGTTGCACGAAACCAAGTTGATGGAGTGCAGCGGCTACGGTTGGATTACGATAATCGTTGCCACCCCGTTTCCCGAATGATTGGGGTGTGGCGCGGCCAAACAAACCGCCAGCACTATGTATTTCGATGCGATCGGCAAACCAATACCATTGCACCGGAGCATTACTCGTTTCGTAATTGCGGTGCATGACTGCATTGCGTAAAAATTGTTGCATGGCGGCGATTGGATAATCTGGCATGCGCCGTTCCACAGAACTACCCACGATGGATGTCGACTCGTGAATGTGTGCGCTCGTGATATCATCCACTCTGCGGAGAATACCTGACAATGGTCCCGTCAATTCTTTTCGATCAACGATTGGATGAAATAACTCCGTTCCGTCGACGCGAAGAAACTGCACGTAAGCACCTGGGAGATACGTCGTTGGTTCACGTCCGAGAATGAGCATACCCGCGACATTCGGAATTCCGTCGGGCGAAGCCAAGTGAAGCGCTGCAAGTTGTTCGGGGATCGAACGACCATTTTCCCGCAATATTTCTGGCGCCACCGCACTTGGCAAGAATTCTTGCTGAAAAAGAATCAAATCCAAATCTTCGAGTCTCGAGCCGCGAATAGGTCGTTGATCAAAAGGGCCATCCCAGCCGCGACGTCGTTCACTCAATACGCGTTCTTCGTCCCGCGTTGCAATACCTCGCCGCGGTCCCACACGTATATGCACACGTCCGCCAAGTCGAACGGGAGTATCATGGGAAGGTTGCACTTCGACAACCACGATATCTTTTCCGTCGAGCGAAACCTTGTGCACGTTCATCAATGGAAACGGCAAAATATTTCCGTCGCTGCGGATACTCGTGATGTTCGTCAACAGTTCGTCCGTGACTGCCAATCCGGTCGGCTTGCCCGCCTTGTCATCGACACCGATGAGCACATACCCAGGCGCACGATGACCGGGCAAGTCATTGGCGAATGCGCAAATCGCTTCCTGAATACGGTCTTTCGAAGACTTGAACGACTCCTTGCGCTCGACTCGAGAACTCTCCAGATCGACGGCCAGCGCTGCGATTTCCTGCTCGTTCAGCATCGAACAAGGTAGGTACACCGGTTCCTCGCTGCTGTCAACTTCATCGCTTCAAGCCATTTCACGACTGCACGGACGTAGCTGCAATTGTCCATAACTTTCCAGCAACACCTCCAGCCGCTCCTCATCCCCGCCAAACCTTCGTCGGTCGTCAAACAACGCATCCACTTCATCGTCCAGCGCTTCATGCGCCGCTTCCAATCACTCTCGCGAGCGCTGCCAACGCGCACAACAACAGACCACTCGACGCCGCGGGAGGCGCTCCGATCGCGCGACTGACGGAGCAATCACCTTCCGTTTGCTTGGACAA
>CAZETM010000727.1:0-5156 GCA_964514885.1 uncultured Polyangium sp.
GGTCGATGGCGACTCACCGGCGGCCATGCGTTACACGGAAGCTCGGCTGTCGCGTATTGCGACGGAGCTTCTGAGCGACATCGAGAAAGACACGGTCGACTTTACTCCGAACTACGACGATTCGGAGAAAGAGCCGACGGTTCTTCCGGCCAAGTTCCCGCAGCTTTTGGTGAACGGTGCCGGCGGTATCGCAGTCGGCATGGCGACGAACATTCCGCCACACAACTTGCGCGAGATCATCGATGCGACGATGCATCTGATTCGCAATCCGGAAGCCACGACCGACGACATGATGGTGTACGTCAAGGGCCCGGACTTTCCGACGGCTGGTCTGATTTACGGCCGGACCGGCATCGAGCAGGCGTATCGCACGGGGCGCGGGCAGATTGTCATGCGCGGCCGGTGCATCGTCGAAAAGACGCTCAAGGGCGACCGTGAAGCGATCATCATCACGGAGATCCCCTATCAGGTCAACAAGGCCCGGCTCGTCGCGAAGATTGCCGAGTGCATCAAGGACAAGCGGATCGAGGGCATTTCTGAAGTTCGAGACGAAAGCGATCGCGAAGGTATGCGCGTCGTCATCGAGCTGAAGAAGGACGTGTTTCCGCAGGTCGTGCAGAATCAGCTTTATCGGCTCACGGATCTGCAATCGACGTTCGGCGTCATCAACTTGTCGATTGCCAATGGTCGTCCGGCCGTGCTTTCGCTCAAGGACACGTTGGCGCATTTCGTCGAGCATCGGCGTGAAGTCATCACGCGGCGCACGCGTTATGAGCTGAATCAAGCCGAATCGCAGCGCGAGCTGATCGAAGGCTTGGGAATGGCCACGACGGACGTCGACATCATCGTGTCGACGATTCGATCGTCGCGGGATTCGGAAGAAGCCCGCAGTCGTTTGGAGAAGCTGCCTTTGCGCGGCCTTGGTGATTTCCTTCGCCGAGCGGGTCGTCCGGAAGAAGAATGCGTTGCCGGCGATGCGCGGGGGGATTATTTCCTTTCCGAGCGCCAATCGAAGGCGATTCTCGAAATGCGTCTGTCGCGCCTCACGGGCCTGGAGCGCGAGAAGCTTGCGCGCGAATACGGCACGTTGTCCGAGGAAATCGCGCGGTTGTCGGCGATCTTGGCCGATGAAGACAAGCTGATGGCCGTCATCATCGGCGAGCTCGAGGATGTCAGGACTCGTTTCGGCGACGATCGCCGCACGGAGATCGTTCCGACGGAAGCCGAGATTCAGGTCGAGGATCTCATTCAAGAAGAGGACATGGTCGTCACCATTTCCCACTTGGGCTACGTCAAGCGCACGCCGGTGACGACGTATCGCGCGCAGAAACGTGGCGGCAAAGGCACGATGGGTATGGAGGCGCGAGACGAAGACTGGGTAAACCAGTTGTTTGTCGCGTCCACCCATAGCTACGTGTTCTTCTTCAGCGAAAAGGGCAAGGTCTACGTCAAGAAGGTGTACGAGATCCCGCTTGCGGCTCGTAATGCCAAAGGACGCGCCATCGTGAATTTCGTCGGCATGGAGCCGGGCGAAAAGGTCGCGGCCATCTGCCCCGTCACGAAGATCGAGCCCGGCTGGTTCGTCGTGACACTCACCCGTCGCGGACAAATCAAAAAGACCGCGCTCGACGAATATGAGAACTTCCGCGACAAGGGCATCATCGGCGTCCGCATCGAAGAAAACGATCAGCTTCTTGGAGCGGCAATCACCGACGGAAAAGCCGAATTCCTCATCGCCACGAAAGAAGGCATGTCGATTCGGTTCTCCGAAGACGAGGTTCGTTCCACCGGACGCGCCACGATGGGCGTCAAGGGCATCGAGCTGAACGAAAACGATGTCGTGATTGGCCTATGCGTCACGGGCGACGGACGCGATCGCGTGCTGGCCGTATGCGAACGTGGTTATGGCAAGCAAACGCAGCTCGACGAATTCCGTCTGCAAAGCCGTGGTGGCAAAGGCGTCATTCTCATCGATGCCAGCGACCGTAATGGTCCCGTCGTGGGCATTGCGATGGTTTGTCCGTCCGATCAAATCATGCTCGTTACCGACCGTGGACAAACTCTGCGCACGCGCGCTTCCGAAATTCGCGAAACCGGCCGCAATGCCCAAGGCGTTCGGCTCATGAACGTCGACGACGGCGAACGAGTCGTCGCAATCGAAGCTTTCGCCGAAACGGAAGACACCAGCAATTCGACGGTGCCCCCTCCCCTCGATCCGAATGCCCCGGTCATTACATTGCCCGATCCGTCCGATACGAATGGGACGAGTCACGGCGATGGAAGCGACTTGCCCAACTGATCCCACTACCCAATCCCCCGACTGGACTTAAACCTAGTCCAGAGCACATTTGATCTGAGCTCTACGGTGAAGTGTCGTTAGGCGACGAGATCGTTGCCTAGCGACATAAATCTTTGGGTTTGGTTGGGGGGAACGTCCATGCTCGAGCTGTTTCGATCGCGCAGGCGTGCGATCGTGTGGTTCATCGAGGCGGGCCTGCTTGGGACGATCGTGATTGTCGCGGCTGGTTTCACCATGGGGTGGGAGGGAATGATCGGAGTCGATCGATTATTCGACGCCGCGACCATTACTCTCGTCGCGCAAACTTCTCTTTATTATCACGGCCTCTATGGACGCGCGTTGTGGGGGCGATTTACGACCGTTTCGCTTCAGGTCGTTCGAGCGCTCCTCGTGGCTGCGCTGTTGGTCTGGTTTGTCCTGCCCTGGACGCTCAGTGAAGCCGCGTTGCGTCCATCGGTTCTGACGGCGGCATTGTGTTTGGCAGCGGTCGTACTGCCGACGTTTCGAGCGGCTGTGACGGAGGTGTATGCCTATCCCGCACTTCGCCGACGGCTGCTCATTCTCGGCTCGGGGCCATTGGCGAGTGCATGCGCGGAAGCGGCCGAAGCGAACATGGCTGCGGGCGTTCGTTACGTGGGACGGGTGGTGCCGGACGAAGAAGGTTATTTATTTTACGACAAACCTGACATTTTGAGCACATCTTGCCAATTGATGCGAACGGTGCGTGAATACGACATTCGGCACATCATCGTTTGTCAAAATGATCGGCGCGGAAGACTTCCGATTGCTGATTTGTTGGAACTCAAGTTTTCGGGGATCGAAGTCGAAGAAGGAGCGAACTTTTACGAACGTTTGACGGGCCGGGTATTTTCGGCCGAGCTTCGTCCGAGTCAGCTAGTATTTGCCGACGGGTATTACCTCTCGTCGCGTACGTCGTGGTGTAAACGGCTGCTCGATATCGTCGGAGCCGCGGTGGGCCTGATTTTGGCTTTGCCGCTGATGATCTTGACGGCGCTGGCGATCAAGCTGGATTCCAAAGGGCCGGTGATTTATTCGCAGGAGCGCGTGGGAGCATTTGGGCATCGGTTTTTCATGCACAAGCTCCGTTCGATGCGATTGGACGCCGAATCGGATGGCGTGCCCAAGTTTGCCGCGGAACACGATCCGCGCATGACGCGGGTGGGACGATTGATTCGCCGCTCGCGTCTCGATGAATTGCCGCAATTATGGAACGTGCTGGTGGGGGAAATGAGCCTTGTGGGCCCGCGTCCTGAGCGACCTGCATTCGTGGAGCAGCTCGAACAGCAGATTCCGTATTTTCGGCAGCGGTTATTCGTCAAGCCTGGAGTGACCGGACATGCGCAGGTGCGTTGTCGATACAGCGCGGCAATCGAGGATCACCAGGAAAAACTCGAGCACGATTTGTTTTACATCAAAAACGTGTCGGTTTGGTTCGACCTATCGATTCTGGTCGATACGGTCAAGGTCGTGCTGCTACGGGTGGGATCGCGTTGAGGTTATGGACAAACTCAATCGTTGTTCCAGATCACGCCGCCTGCGGGCTTCTTGACGGCCGTTGCAGTTGAACGAACCGCAGGCGCGGTCGTCGTCGTGGATTTGGTGGTCTTCGCGCTCTTTACCGGCGCAGCACTTTGCGCCGCCGTTGCCGTATTTTCAGGAACGAGCGCCACGGTCGCGATCGGCTTGACATCGGGCACGAACGGAGCGGCTTCCGTTGGTGGCACTGGCGACCCCGAGGCAGCCGTTTCTGAAGCAACACCCGCGAAGATCTTGACGATGACGAGACCGCCCAAGAGCAGAGTCACCAGCGCCGCCACCGCGATGGCCACGAAAGGCTTTTTCCCGGTGCTTGGCGTGCCCGTGGTTAGACCACTGCCGATGGGCGTCGGAACGGGTTGCAGCGGTGTGAAGCTGCCGGACACAGATTGAAGCGGGGAACGAGGAACCGATGCAGGTGGGAGGACCCCGGACGACGTCAACTTCGACGGAACCGAAGCACGACTCGTCGGCCCGGTGATCCCGAAAGCAGCGTCCTGTGCGACGGGAATTCCTAGCGCTGTCGCGAGTTCCATCACCGCAACTGTCGTTGATGGAAAACGGTCCTCGGGTTTGGCTGCCGTGGCACGGAAAAACCACGCGTCGAACGAAGGAGGCAGTTGCACTCCGAAACGTTGGGCTCGCGCAACTGCGCTTTCTTGAGGGCCTTTCGAAGCGTGCAGAGCAAACACGATCGCGGCTCCCGCTTTGGTCGTCTCTTCGTACCAGTAGGGTTTGCCCACGAGCATCGTGTACGCGATGAGGCCCAGGGCAAAAATGTCCGTCTGTGGGGACAAATTGCCCGTCATCAAAAATTGCATGATTAAAATTTTCACGGCTGCCGTCTAACTGGCGCCGACCTCCGGCGCAACGTTCCCCAACTATACAAACATTCAATCCGGCAGCCATCCGGGCGCCACGGGCAACCCCCCATATTCCTTTCCGAGCCCCCAAAGGAGGTTGTTCATGACAAAGACCAAGAGCCGTATTCTAACTGCCCTGGCGCTGACCACAGCGCTTACTGCCCCCGCCCTTATCGCCCCGATGTTCAGCGCGCCCGCAGCGATTGCCGCTCCGCAGGTCGTGCAGGACTTCTCCGATCTCGCCGCCAAGGTGACCCCGGCGGTCGTCAACGTCGCCGTGACCATGAAGGCTGGCAGCGACGACAGTGACGACGTCCGCATGTCCGGTCCGCAGGACAAGCAGATGGAAGAGTTCATGAAGCGCTTCGCCGAGCGCTTCGGCCAGCCGGCCCAGCCCGGCAAGCCGCAAGGCAAGCAGCGCCCGGCCGACAAGGGCC
>CAZETM010000728.1:0-5151 GCA_964514885.1 uncultured Polyangium sp.
TTGGAAGAATATTTAGCTTTGTCGCCAAATCCTTACATGATGAATATGGTTACTTCCATGACATTAAATAGTGATGCGAACGTAGAGCACTTTAAGCTTCAAAATGAAAATGTGAATGCAACGCACATGGCGAATACCTTTGTCAGCCATTTTTCATCCACGAACGAATGGCCCTCATCTGGGTTCGCTTGAATGACGGCTTCAAATTGCTTGACCTCTGCTGCGAACAGCGCGGCCACGTCGTAACCGTGAATCAGATCTCGATCGGCTGCGAGAGCTTTGGAGACTTCATCAATCGTCAGCAGTGGCGCGTCGAGGGCCGGGTGATTAAATCGAGAAAATCGCAGTGTTTTGAGTTTGCCTTGAAGTTCACGAAACATTCGATTGAGCGCGACATATGGAGCGCAGGCGCTGTTTGCAAATCCGCGTTCATCTCCTGGAGAAGCTGTTTCACGCGAGCGGCCCTCCAAGGAGAACCGTCGTGCCAGGTGTCGCAATGCGGAACAGATGCGTGCTTTGCGTGGCGATGATGACTTGGCCGCCGCGTTCTTTTTGCCAGCGTTCGAGCATTGTATACAGCGCGGTTTGCCAGGACGTATGGAAGTGCAATTCGGGTTCGTCAATGAGAATGAGCGACCCGGGACGCCAGCGCCGATAAAGCTCGGCGGCAAGAATGAGCGCTTGTTTTTCGCCGCTGCTCAATTCCATCAATGGGTGGAGGACGCCTGTATCGGTGATTTCGACGAACAGCTCGCCACCTTTCCAAGTGAGGCGCTTGGTTTCGCCAAAGAATGCTTGGAAGGCTTGTGCATAACTTTCAAAATGGGTAGCGAGTTCGGGATGACCTTCTTCTTTCGCATTGAGATCGGCCCAACGGGCGCTGTAAAGGAGTGCTTCGAGCGAATCTTTCCACGATGTCGACGGCTTGAAGCGGTAAAAGAAGGTGTCGTGAGGCGTCAATTGCCCGGCGGCTTTGTAGGTTTCCGGCGGGATTTCGAGGCGACGATCGGTTGGGAGATAGATGACGCTGGGGATGTCGGATTTGGAGAATGCTACCGGATCGGTGAAAGCTCGCTCGTAGTCCGAACCGAAGGACATCCTCCAGCCGTCTTCATGCCAATCAAAAATGTTTACTTCGCCGTCTCCCAACCTGAGCATGAATCGAACGGTTGTCTGCAAAGGCAGGTTCATGACTGGCTTGTAATCACGAACCAATGAACATCGCGCCGCCTCCGCAATTAGCTCCAGCAGCGTCGTCTTTCCGCTACCATTCACCCCGCCCACCATCACCATGTCCGGAACGGTGTCGCCCCAACCGATCCCGTCCGCAGGCCAGTCCACCCGACGCAATGCACGGAAGCCCTCGACGTGCAGGCCGACGATCTTCAGGCTGGGCTTGGTTTCGCTCGCGGTCATCGCGCGCGATCATACCTTCCAAATCGGGGCTACTCAAGGATTTGACGAAACGCGATGATCTGCACGGGTACTTTGTCGCCTTCCAAACCTCAACCAGTGCAAATCCATCGTCGACGATGCCTTCCGAAGTCCCGACCAGTGCAAATCCATCACCAATAGTGATGTCCCAAACCTCAACCAGTCCAAATCCATCGTTTGCGATGCCTACTTGGTCGTCGACCAGTCCAAATCCATCGTCGACGATGCCTTCCGAAGTCCCGACCAGTCCAAATCCATCGCCAACAGTGATGCTCCAAACCTCAACCAGTCCAAATCCATCGTTTGCGATGCCTACTTGGTCGCCGACCAGCACAAATCCATCGTTGTTGGTGCCTACTTGGTCGCCGACCAGCACAAATTCATCGTTACCCGTGCCTTTCCTTCGCTTTTTTCTCGCCCAACTGGCTCGCACGCGGCAAAGATGTCCGCGCATGCCCCGATCCATCGCGCTTTTGTCAGGTGCCCTCGCCGTGCTTCTCTGCGCGTGCGAAGACCGTAGCGCCCCTGCGACCACGCTAGCTCCTGCTCCGCCAGCCTCATCGGACGCGGCTCCCCTTGCGTCGTACATCGCGCCCGCTCCGCCCGTCGCGCCTGCCACTGGTTCCCTTTTGCCAAACCCCCTCGGCCTACCGTCTCGCCAAGTCAAACTCGACCCGGGCCGCCGCGTCTTCACGTTCTCCGAGGCCATGCTTTCCAAGGCGCGCCTTGGCTCGACGCTCGTCCTGTACGCCGCCACCGTCGCCGGTCTCGATGGCGAAGACTTGGTCATCGAAGGCCAAGCTGGAGGACCGTCCTACAAAGTCGGAGGAGCGTACGTGATTCCCGTCCCTGACGGCGTAAAACCCAAGATGGGAAGCGTCGTCCTCACCGAGTGGAACGGCGTCATGAAGCACGCGATCGTCAAGCGGTATGTCAAAGATCGCGTCGCCGTCAAGTACACCGATGTCGACGGCCGGGCCCCCGAGGCGTTTCTCAAAAACGTGCGGTGGATCAATCAAACGGAAGGTCTTCAGCCTGGCAACTACGCCGCATATCGCCCGGATGGCGAGCCTCGTCACGTGCTGCTCGTCTCGCGTATCGAAGGCGCCCAGCCTCGATGGTTTTGTCTTGGTTTTGGCGGCGCGGCGATGATTGTCAACGAGGCGGACCTCGTGCCCATTCCCCTCAAATGGAAGGGCAAACCTGGCGCGACCGTTTGGGCCGAATGGGCCGGGAACATGCGTCGAGCCGTGCTCCAGACCGAGCATGAGCCGGGGATTTTCACCGTCAAGTTCGAGCGCGCAGGCAAGCCCGAGATTGTTGGTTTCGGACTCATTATGGATCCGCCCCCGTGACAGCAACTGCGCAATCGATTGCGCAGTTGCTCGCGGGCATGCGCATGCATGTGCCACTGGAATTGGTGACCAAACGGTGATAGAAGGCCATTGTCATGAACTTAGATGATGCCATTCGTCTCGTGCGCCAGTGGGGTCCTTTCGCCATGCGCACGGCTGGTTATGGAACGGTTTCGCTCGTTGCCGGGCCACTCACTCGCGAGCACGGAGCAAGCACATGGGCGATGCGCCAGTGGTGCATCAAGAGCGCAAAAGCCCTCAAAATCGAGATTGATGCAGCCGGATTCGAGAACGTGCCGACGGACGATTCGTACGTCTATGCGTCGAATCACCAGAGCATGATCGACATCATCGTGCTGGGAGCGGTATTGCCTGGCGATTACAAGTGGGCAGCGAAACGTGAGCTCATGAAGGTGCCATTTCTTGGTTGGCATCTCGCCTTGTCGGGACATGTCCCCGTCGATCGCGGCGGGGGACCCAAAGCCGCCGCGAAAATCGTTTCGCAGTTCGAGAAGGTATTACACGAGGGTAAACCACTGCTCATTTTTCCCGAGGGAACGCGTAATGCTGATCGACGGCTCACGGAATTCAAGACGGGTGGATTCGTTGCGGCAGTGAAGGCGAACAAGCCGATCGTACCGGTCACGATCGATGGCACGGGACCGTTGGTGCATAACGGAGCGGTGCTGCCGAATGCGTTTGTGAAAGTGCGTATTGGGCGTCCAATTCAGCCGCTGACGACGGGAAAAGAGTCCGATCGAATTCGGGATTTGCGCGATCGTACGTATGCGAGTGTGCGCGAGACATTATTGAGCATTGGTGGCATCGTGGCGGAAGCGCCGGCAAAGAAAGTTCGATCGACACCGAAGAACGACGACGGCGGATCTTCGGAAGCGCGAGCTTGATCGACACGCTCTGAGTATTCTGCTCCGTGTGTAACGAATGTAGCCGCAAGCTCCACTCGAGCTTGACGGTGCACATGTATTGCCTGTAGCCTGTACGAGCTACCGCTTGGCCGGGTTGGGCCTCGCGTTTGGCACGGAGGTTTCCATGAAAACTTGGCTTGCTTCGGGGCGGTCGCTTGCTGGTTTGAGCGGGCTCGTGTTGGCTTTCAGCGCGCTTGCGGCGTGCGGGACCGACCCGAAATCGGGCGGGTCACCGACTCCAGATCTCATTGGTGCGGGCGGTTCCGCGGGCGGTTCGAGTTCCGGCGTAGGTGGCCAAGGGGGCGAGTTTCTTCCGCCCACGCCCGATTGTAATGCGGCGATTGCGGTGTCGGCGGATAGCCGCGCGCTTGTCGTTACCGATCCCGAGGTATTGTCGCGATTTAGCCTTGAACGAGTGCTCGCGCAGCTCGTCCAGGACCCGGACGGCCCGCAGATGACGCCGTTACGCGTGTTGCAAGAATTGTTCGATACGGAAAATACGACAGTGGATGCTGTTTTTCCAGGGGATCACCAATGCGATAGCTCAGTGAATCCCGCTTTTTTGGTTGCTTCGGCGACGAATTGCCCTCGGGTCGAAGGCGCCCTTGCGGCTGACGATACGCTGCTCACGCCTGGCAATCCCAATGCATTCGTACCCGTCGCGATCGTGAATCGTTTCGATCTCACGCGTCAATCCGCTATGTTGTGCGGCGAATATCGCATCGTGTATGCGAAAGAATCGGGCAAGAACAATCCCGATGATCGACTTTTCCTCATCTTCGAAGGAGCGCTTCCGAATCCTCTGGCAGGCAGTGTAATGGGCTGTTTGCCCGTGGCCAGGTTCTGGGCGGATTTGGGACAACAAACGGATGTCCAAATCGTTGGGGAAAAGCTTGACACGTTCTTCTTTACTGGTTTGCCCACATTCGCGCCGCTCGTGCATCACCATCACTTTGGCGCAATGAGCCCCGAGGACGGTGGTTATGGCGGCAGCAAAGGCCAGGTGAGGTTGGGGCAGAAAATGCAGATTCCGTGGGAGTGGCGCGAATTCCGCTTTGCGCAAGGAATGTTCGTTCCCACTACCGCGAAGAACAATCCCATTCCGGAACGATTCGATGCGCAGACGACGCCGCAAGAAGATTGGTTCCGTCAGGAATTCATGGCGCTCAACATGGATTTGCTTTCGTCATCCGAGCTGCTCCAGATTCGCATGAAAGCCCCAAGCAAGTCGACGATGGGCCAAAGCGCATTCGAAGGGCCGGCGATGGTGAATTACTTCCAGCGGGCTTCGGGACAACCCGGATCGGATTTCGCAACCCAGATTCAGGCATCCATCGATGCATCGAGCCTGGGAGCGAATTGCCCGCAGGGCGACCCGCTCACGGCCGAATCGATTCTGCAACGAGCCTCCATGCAAACGTGTGCTGGCTGTCACG
>CAZETM010000729.1:0-1312 GCA_964514885.1 uncultured Polyangium sp.
CTGCCATCGATAACGAGGTTCGCAACGCCGTCAGCAATGCTCAGAATCTTGACCACCCGACCATTGTCCGCGGGGACCCACGTCGCTCGATCCCGATCGTAATACCCGACGGGCACCGCCTGGCCGACTGGAAAGTCGAGGAAATTGTCGACGTATTGAATCACCGGTTGGCTAAATGAAACCGTCTTCGCACCAGCCGCCATGGCCTCATCGACGCTGTATTCGGATGCGTACGTGTAGCCGCTCGTCGCCGGAAGCGGCCCCGGCATCGCCTGCGGACCATTCTCGCCCACGGTGTATTCCGTCGCGCGCACCGTAAGCGTCGTGAGCGGCTTTTTCGTTCCGTCAGCCAGCAGCATTTCCGCGGTCGTTCCTTGCGGAAACAAAAGCGTTGCTTGACGCGTGCCATCGGCGTCCGTCACCACGCTGCCCTGCGCGACTTGCATCGGTTGTGGCACGCTCAAATCCACGGTCGTCGCATTCGGATCGAGCGGGATCAGCACGACATCGGGCGCAGCCACGAAATCTTGCCACGGCGTATTCACCGTGCGCTGCACTGGGAGAAAACCCGGTTTCGAGTACTGCACCGTCAAATACCCGCCGCCATTGACGGCAATATCAAAAACGCCATCCAATCGGCTCGACGAGTGACCGAATTCGTCATGTCCGAGCACGCTGATCGCGACACCCGGCAGTGCGTCATTGCTTCGATCGAGTACTTTGCCGCGAATGACCGCGACCCGCCGCGCTTCAATAGTCCCTGGAGCTACACCCGTTTGAATGGGCGAAGCGCCGCTGTACAAGAATTCGGTGGCTTTGGGAAAGGTGGATACCACCGTCGGATCGAGCGGCGGGGCAATCAAGCTCGGGTCCGTGCATTCCACGGTCGGCTGATGCACCGGCACGCCGTTCTCGCACACGTCATCGGTGCACGAGTTGCCATCGTCGACCGGAACACACGCAGCGCCCCCCATGCCGCCCGCGCCTCCAGTGCCCGAGGACGAACTCGTTGACGAAGACATGGTCGTCCCGCCGGAACCACCCATGCCGCCCGCGCCGGGCTTCACCGGATCAGGCGAGCTGCACGCAGCCACACTAGCCAACAAACCAAGGCAAACCGGCGCAACTCTGGACACGTGACGCATGATGATTCCTCCGCCCACACGCAGGCGTACTCGGGACGCCTACACCGGAGTGGACCACCACATGCGCCGAGCTGTCAACAAGACAAAGGTAGGTGTTGCTGATTTCCGTCGACGGCGTGCACGTTTTGCCGGGACCAAACCGCATACGACATTTTGCGTATTGCTTT
>CAZETM010000729.1:1412-5134 GCA_964514885.1 uncultured Polyangium sp.
GACGCATGGGTCGGCCACGAGGTTGAGCGTCGGACGCATGGGTCGGCCACGAGGTCGAGCGTGGACCTCGTGGGCACGCGGCGGAATGACAGCCAAGCCGCTGTACTGTCGGGCGTGGAGTGGCAGTCCGTTGAATTGTCGTCGCGAGCGCCTGAAAGGTAGGGCGACGTAGCGACTGCATGGATTCAGACGCCAGAAGCAGAGCTGACGTCCATGCTCCCCGAATAGTCTTTTTTGCGTATGCACGGCAAGTCCACCAGGTACGAGACAATCCATCGCATTGACGATGAATTGCAGACCATGCTCGAGCGTGCCGAGATGCTCCAATGCGCACGACCAGCCCACACCAAGAACGAGCATCTTTCTATCGCAATCTCAATCGATGGCTGACGAGTCGTGAAGATGCCCTCCGCTCGATTTCGGGTCGAAATCGTGAACTTCTCGTGCAACGCCGGACATCTCTCGACAAATCGCCTGGTTCGTCGTACCGTCTCGACCACTTCCCCATGCCGCACCTCATCGTCCACGAACCTGGCCAAGCTCCTATCGCCATCACGCTCTCCGCGGCTCTTGGCGCCGGCCGAGATTCGCAAAGCGATTTGCCCCTCATTCACCATCAAGTCTCTCGAAATCACGTGCGATTCGAGCCCGATGGGGACGGCTGGATCGTCCGTGATCTCGGCTCGGCCAACGGTACCTTCGTCAACGGCGTGCGCATTGACGGGACCCGACTCAAACATGGCGACACGCTCGATATCGGTCCTGTAAAACTCGTATTTCAAGATCAAGATGGGGCGGAAATCGTGCTCACGCAGCCTCCCCCGGACGAAACCACTCTGCACCTTGCGCCTCCAAACAAGCGGCTTGCCGTGTTGTATGAAATGACCCGGGCCATCGGGGCCGTCGACGACCTCGAGCTGCTTCTCGATCGTATGCTCGAAAGCGTGCTCAAATTGGTCGGCGGCGAACGAGCCATGGTCGTGCTCGTGGATGGAGGTCGCCGCGAAATACTTCGGCGAGTCGTTTGCTCACCGGGCAAAACAGCGAAAGATCTCGTCGTGGCGCGCGTTATGACGCAGGCCATGCTCGAACGACGCGAAGGCGTCATCGTGCGTAATGGGTATGAAATGCTCAATGCAGACACGCTCTCTCGGCAAGGCATTGCTTCTGCAATTGGCGCGCCTCTCGATATGGCGGGCCGAGTCTTGGGGTTCGTGTATGTGGATGACCGCACGCAAGCGCAGCGTTTTGGCGCCGAGGACCTCGACTTTCTCTGCGCGCTGACACGACTTTCGGCAGTCGCCATCGACAATGCCGATCGACTTTGAGTTTGCCCGCGCAAGCCAAGATTTTGCGCATGCTCCAAGACGGCGAGATTTTGCCCTTGGGCGCAGAAATGCCCATTCGAGTCGATGTACGAATTATTTCGGCCACGCACAAAGATCTGAAGCGGGAAATGGCTGAAGGACGATTCCGCGAGGATCTGTTCTATCGGGTAGGCGTGCTGGAGATTGAAGTGCCCCCTTTGCGCGATCGTGGATCCGATATCGAGCTACTTGCCCGAACGTTCTTGGAAGCGGCTGCACTCAACCTGGACAAACGCTCTCATTGCTGGAACCGGCACGTCCTCCAGCCGAGCGCGCCAAGGCAACTCGCTCGCGGATCGGTATTTGGGGCTCGAAACCAGTGAGCGCGCTCTTGTCGAGGAAGCGTTGGAGAAGGCCCAGGGTAACCTGGCGGAAGCGGCAAGGTTGCTCGGGATTACGCGGATAATGATGCGCCGTCGTGTGGATCGGTTTGGGCTGCGTAGTCACGACGAGTAGCCATTAGAATGGAAACTCGCAGATTGTCTTGGACACAAGCTCACGAAACATAACATCGTCGACTCTCGCCATGGGAGATTCCGGAAAGGTGCCACGCCGTCCCCACATGGACGATGTTCCCACTGGCAAGATCGATATTTTCCTCGACCCAACCAGAGGGGAACGGAGCGTTTTCATGGGACTCGTCAAGAAAGAAGCCCCACGGCGACGGCTCAGGGCAGGCAGGAGTTGTACAGAATCGAGATGGAGCCGTCGTGCCGGGTCGCGGCGTCGATGCGACCGTCGGCATTCCAATCACCCAGGACGGGTCGTGAGGGTGCACCGGCGATAAGATGCGATTGTGCACTGCCAAAAACCCCATTGCCTTGGTTGAACTTGATGCTCAGGGTGAGGCCATTCGGATATACCAGATCCGCTCGGCCGTCGCCATTCATGTCGCCCGTATTGATCGCTCCGGAAACCATGTCTGGATAGGCGACGCCCGGCGCGAACGTGCCCCCTCCGGTACTGAGCCACACGTGCGGCACCGATTCGTTGTTCGCCGATACGCTCCCAAGCAAATCGAACGCGCCGTCGCCGTTCAAATCCGCAGCGTGCGTCAACGAAGAGTCCGGTGGAAACAAGGCGCCCCAGGTAAATTGCCCGTTGCCGTTGCTGATCAGGATCCTCGTTCCCTGCAAATCAGGGCTGCTCACGTAGAGGTCGAACTTGCCATCGCCATTGAAGTCTCCGCCCCCAATCTTAGGGCAAGGTATGGCAGGACCCGCCGGCGGGAGCGTATTGACGAGGTAGCTGAAGAGCGTCACCCCGGTGTCAGACGCCAACTGCCCATTGCCAGGGTTGAAGTTCACGAGCGCATAGGCGGAGATCTTGTACTGACCAAACCCCGATGCTGAGTCCGTAATGCAGTGTACCCTGCTCAGATCGAGTGTGCCGTTGCCATCGACATCCCCGAGAACGGGCCCGGAGAGGCGCCAACCGTGAATAGTCGACCCATATGAGCAACCAGGACTGCCCGGCTCGAAGATGCCATTGCTGTCAACGAACGAAATGTTACACGACATGCTCTCGACGTTGCACCGAACGATATCTTTTCGACCGTCGCCATTCATGTCGCCGAACGCGTACGTGTCGGAATAACTTAGGCAGCCATACAACGTTTGAGGAGAGCCGGGGACGAACGTGCCGTCGGGCTGTCCGCGCGATACCGTGACCTTTCTGGTCGAAGAGTCGTCGGTCACGTTGACGAAATCGAGAATGCTGTCGCCATTGACATCTCCGGCATCGAACCACGAGTCCCACGAGTTCCACGGGTCGTACCAGAGAAAGCTTGGGCTAGGATTGGGCACGATCCCGAAGGTTCCCGTTCCGGAATTCTCGAACACGGAGAGGGACATTTTGTTCGCGGTGACGAGGTCCTCGTCGCTGTCATTGTCGAGGTCCACGGCCACGACCGAAATGGACTCGTGCGGCGTGGGGTATGCGACTTCAGCGGCCAATGTACCGTTCGCTTGACCGAGAAACACGCCGGCGGCGCTGTAGGCTTTGGCGGCGACCATATCAGCGAATGTGTCGCCATTTAGATTCGCGACGACGACTCGATACGAATTCTTTCGATACGATGGATGTCCGTCAAGCCACGTCGCGACAAAGGTGCCGTTGCCTTGATTCATCAGGATGCGCGAATCGGTAAAGACGTCGAGCCAGCCGTCGCCATTGGCATCCCCTGGGGCCAGCGAAAAGGAGGGACTGGAATACGGATAGTTGACGGGCGCGCCAAATCCTCCGCCACCCTGACCCATCATGAACGTCAGGACATAGGCGTTACTATAACTCCTGTGGACCACCAAGTCGACGATGGAATCGCCATTGAAGTCCCCCAACGCAAGGGCCCGTGGG
>CAZETM010000730.1:0-5124 GCA_964514885.1 uncultured Polyangium sp.
GCAGCCAGGCTCACACGCAGGCAGACTGCGCATCTGACCACGCTCGCGAGCAAGGCCGCGAGTCGCGGGGCGATCGCGCACTTCGACCCGTCGTGTGGGGCGACTGACAACGGCACCACGTCCGCGTGGGTTGACCGAATCGGTGGCAACACGGTGACGTCGACATCCCAGGCCACTCGACTCCTCTATTCCGCTTCGCTGTCCAGTCTCAACAACCGGCCTGGATGGACCGGCGTTGCAGCATCAAACACGAAGCTGATAAACACAGCATTGACTGCGCTCGGCGTGCTGATGGCCGGCGTTCTTCCGCACACCATTTACACGGTCCGTTGCCACTCGTCTCTCGCTACATTTCAGGCCGTCATGTCTAGCGGCAAGACCGGGGTTAGCGACTTCCTCTATGTAGCAGGCAACACCACCACGGGCGCAAGCATGTACTCTCGTCTCACGGCGACAGGGCCAGCGCAGACAACCAACACCGGGTCGGTCCAGCACGCGATAGGTGAACCATCACTTGCTGTGGCTACTTTTTCGGGCACGACGTCGGGGCTCCACGATAATGGAGCCGTGGCGGACGCGCCCAAAGCGAACACGGTCAGCCTCAACACAAACAGCCTATGTATCGGCGCGCTGATCCAAAACACCACCGTGTCGTATTCGTTTGGTGGTGACATAGGAGACATCATCGTATTCCCGACGGCGCACACGAGCGATGAACGTAGTTACTGGCAGCAGCTCATTGCCGCCAAATACAACTTGCCTGCCCTGGCGGGTGGTTAGTTGGACGACCACGGCGACCTCTTGCGCGCGATCCTCACCGAGCAGCAGGCGCAGCGCAGCAACGTCAACGCGCTATGCGTGCAGTGCGCTCGCGTCGAGGGCCAGCTATCCAGCCTGTGCGAGCGCCTGGACGACCTGCGCGAGCATCACGACCAAGTGTGCGTCGATATCGCCGCGATCGACGCTGCGATGTCTGCGCGAATCAGCAAGATCGAGAAATCAGCCGCATGGGTTCGCGCGTGGGCAGCGGGCGCGGCGGCAATGATCACCATGGTTTTCGGCACGCTCATGTGGATAGTCAGCAATGTAGGAGGTAAGTAATGCATCCAGTAGTTGTAAACGGCATGGTAGCGCTCACCGGAATCGTGGCCGGCGTCGCAACTGCATACGTTCCCGCGGGCGATGTTCGCATCGAGCTAGGCGCTTATGCGATGTTCGTCCTCGGATACGTGGTCAAGCGATTCGGCGATGAGTCTTACCGTCCAGCGATTGAAAGAGGTGCACCGTGAGCCCCGCGCTGATACTCCGATGGCTCCCGCTCGTGAGCCAGGTCGTTGACCTCGTGATGCACATTCGCGAGCGTCGGCAAGAGGGCATGGCTGCGCGTCGGAAGGCCGCAGCGAAGGCTTGCCCGTCACCTGCGCCAGCCAAGGCCAAGACGGGCGCTAAACAGGCGCCTCGCAAGGACGGCAAGCGGTAGACGAACGGCTCAACGTTAGGAGTACACATGCAGGTGTTAGCGATTGCGTTCATGATGTCTCTGGCGTGCGCGTGCGCGTGCGTCGCCCCGCCTGTCCAGACCGGTCCCGTAATGATGGACACCCGCCCCGTGCGCGTGCTCGTAGACGGGCGCCTGCCTGAATGCGAGCAGGCGTCGATCGGCGTGGCCGTGGACTTCTGGCGCAACTACGGCGTCGAGATCGACATCGAGCTGTGGGACCCGGATGCAAGAGGCAACGTCGGTGACGTGTTGTTCATTGACGACGACATCATCCAACCGGGCGTGGTTGGCCTGACGATGTCAGTGGGAGGCTCCCGCGAGCCTGGCCACGCGGAGATCCTCGCGGCCGTGGTGGTGCTCGATTCGTGCCTGCCGCAGGTTGCCGCGCACGAATTCGGGCATGCGCTCGGGCTGCCGCATCGTGATGACCGTGGCGCGTTGATGTTCCCCTCTGTCGAGGGCGGCGGGTGGGATGTGTCCCATATAGAGCTCGGATGGGTGGTTGGGAAATGAGCCGATACAAAGCTGATGACATGAGCCTTCTGCTGCCTTCGTTTCGCGCGAAGATGCTCTTGGTCGTAGATGACATGTTGGATCTCGGTCACGACATCGTTGTATTCGACACGGGCCGATCTAAAAGGGAGGCAGCGAAGAACGCAGCGCGCGGAGTGGGGCGCCCCAACTCAATCCACTGCTACGGCGGCGCGTGCGATTGCATTTGCGGCAAACACGGCTGGTCATGTCGAGCGCACGGGTGCTCGTTCTTTGAAGACTACGGGCGCGTCGTGGAAAAACATGGCTTGGTTTGGGGTGGGAACTTCGACCGCGACCCGAGCACGGATGACCGGCTCGACGACAGGCCGCACGCGCAAGGGATGGAAGTGAAGGACCAGAATCGCTTTCGCGCCCTTCGCACGGCTGCCGAGCGCGACGCGTTTATCGCGGCCCGCCTATGCAAGCCTTGATGGATCCAGTCTTACTATTATTCGACATCCAACAGTAAGAATGCCTTGCGCATCATGGTAAGGTCGGATTACTGAGCCCCGAGGTTGTACACGATGCGGTCGATTGCTCTCGTAGGTCTCGCAGGCGTCGGCAAGGACACCCTGGCCGCGCACATTGCTGAGACGTACGGACACCGCGTGCTGAGCATCGCGGTGCCACTCAAACGCATAGTCCAGCAGATTTACCAGTTCTCCGATGCCCAACTATTCGGCCCGTCAAGGCTGCGAAACGAGCCAGATCCTCGTTACCCGCGGCCTGACGGGTCTTTTTTGTGTCCGCGCGAAGCTCTCGAGCTGTTTGGCACTGAGGCGGGACGGCGGTGCTACGAGCGCACGTGGCTCGACATGGCCATGACAGACGCCAAGCGCGTGACTGCAACAGGTGGCGCGTGGGTGTTCACCGATGCGCGGTACGCGAACGAGATGGAGGCGTGCCGCGCTAAGGGTGCGGCGATCGTAAGGTTGACGCGTCAAGGCGTGACTGCAAGCGAGCATCAGAGCGAGCGCGAGCAAGCCGCGATTCCAGATTCCAACTTCGATCTCGTGCTGTCTACGGATGGAACGATCGAGGAGACGCGCGCGGCGTTTGATGGTTGGTACGCAAAACTCTGAGGGGTGGATCGTGAACGCAGCAGATCTGATCAAGGCAGCAACGGTACGTAAACGCGGGCCGGTTGTGCCTGCTGCGCTGCTCAAGGAAATCCGCGCAGTGTGCGACTACAACGACTCGGCGACCTCGGCCAAGCGCGTACCCTCTGACGCTGTGCTCAAGATGCTATCGTCGGCTGGTGTGCGGTGCTCGACGCTTCACACGCTGCAAACCATTTGCCGTGAGCAGCTTGGGCGCAAATCGTGGGCGCGAAAGTGAGCCGGGTGGGGAAGGCGCAGGAGCTTATCAACGCCGCGGCTGTCGCTACTTCGATGCTTGCGGACCGCCGACAGAAGGCTGAGATCGCGTCGCTCAAGAACACGAACGAGTCGCTGCTCAAGGATCTGGCTTCGTGTCGCGAGGCGCTTGCCATCTTGCAGATCATCGGAGCTGCCAAGTCCCCTAAACCGGTCAAACGTCGCGAGCGCGCCTCGGGCGTACGCGAGGCCACGGCAGTACTCCTCTGCAGCGATTGGCACGTCGAGGAAAAAGTATGCCCGCTCAAGGTCGAGGGGCGCAACGAATACAACCCGACCATCGCGCGAACGCGTGCGCATAAGCTGGCCGAGGCGCTTGCTTGGCTGGTCACGCATCAGCGCAACGGATTCTCGATTCGCGACATCGTGATCTGGCTCGGTGGCGACCTTATCACCGGCTACATCCACGAGGAGCTTATGGAGTCCAACTTCATGAGCCCGACCGAAGCGGTGCTGTTCGCGCAGGATTTGATCGAACATCTCATCAACGCAGCGCTGGCTATCGACGGTATTGAGCGCGTGATTGTGCCGACGAGCCACGGCAACCATGGACGCACCACGTTCAGAACGCGCGTGAGCACGGGCGCGGCAAACTCATTTGAGTGGTTGCTCTACCAATCACTCAAGCGCCGGTACGCGCATGACAAGCGCGTCGACTTCCACGTGGCAGACGGTGAGCACAACTACCTCAAGATCTACGACTGGGATGTAAGGTTCACCCATGGCGACGCGGTGCGCTACGCGGGCGGAGTCGGCGGCATCACCATCCCGTTGAACAAGGCGATCGCAAAGTGGCAGACCTTCAAGCCTGCGCACCTTACGTGCTTCGGGCATTACCATCAGTACCTCGACACGCCTAGCTTCGTCGGCAACGGATCGCTGATTGGTTACTCGGAGTACGCGCTGCGTGTAGCGGCGGCGTATGAAGCTCCAGCACAGGCGTTTTTCCTCATGGACTCCAGGCGCGGGAAGTGCCAATCAACGGCCGCGTGGGTGACGTGATGCGAGCGCCCAGGCTCCCGAAAGTGTCCTCTGTCGTGATCGTGAGATGGGACGACATCCAGACAGACCATGCGTGGCTTGCGCCGCAAACCGCGCTCGGCGTCGCCAAGTGCTTCACCGTAGGCGTGGTAATCGCTATCGACGCGCGCACGATCACGCTGGCTGCGTGCGTTGGCGCTGGTGATAGCGATGCGTCCACCGAGGTCAATTTGCGCATGTGCATCCCGCTCGGATGCGTAACGTCATGGTCACCGCTGCGCGCGGGTCGGGAAGTCAAACCGTGACTCGACGCTGGCGGCCGGACATGGGCTGTTCGTCCAGGTCGCTTCGTTGCTTACCTTGCCGCCGTGGCGAGCCTCGCTTGCTTTTATTTGTCGCCACGGGCGGAATGGAAGCCAGGTGGCACCAACATTCTCAAAGACCATGACCTGCCCTTGCCGCCCGGCGCTCCACGCCCCGAGAGCCGCGTAATCGAGCATTGAACTGCCGAACCGATAGTGCCTTCCCGCGACCTGGTATGGCGGGTCGATGAACCACGTTGCTTTGACGGATGGTGCTGACTCGTAGCTTCCCTCGATCAGCGTCCAGTGCCGAATGGCGCCTAGTTGGCCCGCGATACGTTCGCGACCACGCCCCCCCCACGACCGCGAGCCTGCGCCCGTCGCCCCACCTACCCCCCCGCCCCCGACCTTTCCAAGCTTCTGGGCCATT